>JBBDYI010000124.1:0-9544 GCA_040901705.1 Pirellulales bacterium
GGGCCGAGAGCAGCGCATTTCGTACATGTTGGCCGTCGGTCCGCCGATGTCGCTGATCACGCCTTTGAACTGCGGATCGGCCGTCATGTCACGAATTTCGCCGAGCACCGACGCCTGGCTTCGCGATTGGATGATGCGGCCTTGATGCGCCGTGATCGAACAGAACGTGCAACCGCCGAAGCAGCCCCGCATGATCGTCACCGAGTCTTTGATCATCTCGAACGCGGGGATCGGCTCGCTGTACGTCGGGTGCGCCCGGCGGGTGTACGGCAAACCATACACGCGGTCCATCGCCGTTTGCGAGATCGGCAGCGGCGGCGGATTGCAAACGATCGCCTGACGATCGTGCCACTGCACCAGCCGCCGGGCGTTGTACGGGTTCGTTTCGTTGTGAATGATCCGCGTCGCTTCGATAAACGCAGACTTGTCGTCCGTGTCGCTGACTTGCTCGAAGCTCGGCAGCGTGAGCGCGTCTTCCGGCGGCGTTTCGGACGCACCCATCGCATACGCCACGCCGCGCAGGCCGCGCATATCGCGAACCGTCTCGCCGGCTGCAAAACGCTGGGCGATCTCCACGATCGAATCCTCGCCCATGCCGTAAACGAGCAGATCGGCTTTGCTGTCGAGAAGAATCGAACGCCGGACCTTGTCGCTCCAATAGTCGTAATGGGCGAGGCGGCGAAGCGAGGCTTCCACACCGCCGGCAATGACCGGCACACCGCTGTAGGCCTCACGGGCACGCTGACAATACGACAGCGTCGCGCGGTCCGGCCGCAAGCCGATCCGCCCGCCCGGCGAATACGCATCGTCGTTGCGCACCTTGCGGTTCGCCGTGTAGTGGTTGATCATCGAATCCATGTTGCCGGCGCTGATCGCAAAGAACAGGCGCGGCCGACCGAACCGCCGCCAATCGTCGCACGACCGCCAGTCGGGCTGACTGACGATGCCGACGCGAAAACCGGCCGCTTTGAGCACGCGGCCGAGAATCGCCATCGCAAAGCTGGGGTGGTCGATGTATGCGTCGCCGGTGACGAACACCACGTCGAGCTCGTCCCAACCGCGCTCGCGGGCTTCGTCCATCGACATCGGTAGCGGCCGGCGCAGACGCAACTCGACCGGTACGACCGGCAGCGATTCGAGCCGGTCCGCGGCGGGGGCGGGATTGTCGATGATTGGCAGGTAGTCTAATTGCATCCAACGCTCGCAGAACAGAAGGGCCAGCGGCACGCCCGTACCATCATATCTGCTACCGCGTCTGCATCTGGTGCATTTGGTTGCATTTGGCACCGGGGCCGCATTTTTCAGTGTAGTGCCTCACTGGAATTGGCACAAAGGCCGGCGCCGCGGCGAATTGTCGTTCTATTTCGGCCCAGCTATCATGGGAACTTGGCGTTTTGGCCGCGCCGGATCGCTGGCGAGGTTTTTTCCCCGCCACGTCGCGACCGGCGACGTCGCCCGCGCCTTCCGTGTTTTCTCGCCTCGCCCCGAAGGATATACCATCATGCCCGCCGACCTTTCCCGCCGTTCGTTCTTGAGTTCCTCCGCCACGGGAGCCGCTACGGCCGCCGTGGTCGCCAGTGCTACCGCTTGGACCGCCAAGAGTTACGCCCGCGTAATCGGCGCGAACGACCGCATCGGCGTCGGCGTGATCGGGGCCGGCGTCATTGGCACGGCGCATCTGAACGTCATCAAGAATCTACGCGAGAAGAACAACCTGCTGCCGGTCGCGGTGGCCGATTGCTGGAAGACGCTCGCCGACGCCGGCAAGCAACTCGTCGGGGCCGAGCATTCGCTCACCGAATACAAGAAACTGCTCGATATGAAGGAGGTCGATTACGCCGTCGTCGCCGTGCCGGAGCATTGGCATTGGACGATGACGATCGACGCGATGGACGCCGGCAAAGCCGTGTATTGCGAAAAGCCGATGACGCACACGATTCCCGAAGCCCAGGCCGTGATGAAAAAGCAGAAGGAAACCGGCCGGCCGCTGCAAGTCGGCGTGCAGGCGATGTCCGACGACAGTTATATCTCTGCCCGCGACGCGATTCGCAAGGGCGTCATCGGACAAGTCATTCAAGCCCAAATCGAATACGTCCGCCGCTACGACGCCAAGGCCGGTCCATGGCGCGAGCCGGCCCAGGTCGCTGAGCATCCCACCAAGCCGGCCGATCTCGATTGGAACGCCTGGCTCGGTTCGGCCAAGAAGATCGATTGGAATCCAAATCACTATTTCGAATGGCGCTGCTACTCGGCCTATTCCGGCGGCATCTGCACCGACCTGTTCATCCACCGCATCACGCGGATCATGCGGGCCTGCGACCTGCTGTACCCGCGGCGCGTCGTCGGCATGGGCGGAATCTGGCAGTGGCCCGATGGCCGCGATCTGCCGGACAACATCGAGATGATCTGCGAATACCCGCGGGGCATGACGGTGTACGTGCTCGGCACGATGAGCAACCGCGTGGGCATCGACCACTTGATCCGCGGCTATCGGGCGACGCTGTACTTCACGCCGACCGGCTGGGTCGCGAAGGACAAGGACGGCAAAGTCCTCGCCGAGCACAAGAAAACCGGCGGCGAGGATCAAAACCTGCACCACACCAACCTGCACAACCACCTTCGCAACGGCGAGCCGCTCAACTGCCCGATCGAGCTCGGCATGGCCGGCGTCGTGGCGGTCAACATGGCGAACGAAAGCTGGCGCAGCGGCCAAATGATGGGCTGGGACCGGGAGAAGGAAAAGATGGTGCCGGCGGATACGCTCGATTTGAGCCACGAGCCGGAGACAGCGTGAGCAAGGAATGTACGCTGAACGTTTCAATTTCGGAGATCGTTTCGTTATCGTAGTGATGACGGTGATTGTATGCGGCTACATCGGAAGCCACGTCGGAGGCGCGGTATTCGAGTATCGAGTGACTGCGGACGGAATCGCAAGGATTCGCGCCACACGGGGCCTCTCCCAAGAAGCTGCGAGTGAGGCGTATCATCGCAGGTACCGTATCAACTACTACGGAACGCCTTACGGAAATGCCGTCGCTCTCGGTGTCCTTGTTGGCGCCGTCGTGGGCCTTGTGGTCGACCTCGCTCTTATATGTTTCGTGTGGAAGCGAGGAAAACCTGACGTTGAGGCGAGTCACCCGATAATTGGATCCCAATGCCGCGCGACGTTGCCGGACCTTCAGACGTTCGATGAAACTGGCAGTGAACGCATTGAACCGGTTCAGAAGCTACCAAGCACGGATCCCGGGCGCCTTCCTTAGGATTCTTGGCGTGAGCATTTTGTCGCCAACGACTGACGAGCGCGTCGCCGACGTGACGTTCACTAAGGACACGCTGAGCGTGGCCCTGCGGGACGGGCGGACGATCACCGTGCCGCTTGCCTGGTACCCGCGTTTGCTCGGCGCGACCGCGGCGCAGCGGAAGAACTGGCAAATCGCCGGCGGCGGCTACGGCATTCATTGGCCGGATATCGACGAAGACCTCAGCACGGAAGGTTTGCTGCGCGGCGCCCCCGCGCCGCGGCAACAATTTAGCCCCCGGTGAATACACCGGGGGCAATGTGCTGGCCATTGTCGAAACACGCAAAACTCTCGCGGAAGTCCAACTGCTCGCCGTTGCCTTGGCGGCGATTTGCCGACGTAGAAGCCGACTCGACAAACCAACGCCGTTCGCCCCCGGTGTATTCACCGGGGGCTAAATGAGGCCGCCATGAACCGGACGCTCGCCATCATGTTTACGATGACGACTTACGGAACTTGGCTGCGTGGCGATCGGCGGAATTGGGTTGACGACGGTGTCGTCCTGCCGCCGGATCCGATATTGGAGAAGAACGACGAGCAACGGATGGCACACGAAGCTTTTCGCTTCGACGACGACGATTGGTGGGCGATTGGCAATTGGATCGGCGCGTCGCTCGTCGAGCGATTGCGACTTCGCGTCGGCGCGATGACGGTTCAACCCTGGCACGTCCACTTCGTCGCGGCGGCGACGGAGCATCCCGTTAGCGCAATTGCCAAGTGCGCGAAGGATGCGGTTCGCTGGGGCTTGCGAATCGACCGCCCAATTTGGACCGACGGGTACGACAAACGGTTCTGCTTCGACGACGACGCGGTGAACGCCCGCGTGAATTACGTCGAGCGCCACAACACCGAACGTGGCCGGCCGGCGAAGCCGTGGGATTTCATCGAAACGTGGTGATCGCCAATATTTTGCCCCCGGTTATTTAGCCCCCGGTGAATACACCGGGGGCAATTTGCGGCAACGTCACGATCGATGTCGCGGCGAGATGCTTGCGCCGTGAGATTCGATCGCTGGCCGTCGTTGTGCTCGTTCGATAATGGCGAGCATATTGCCCCCGGTGTGTTCACCGGGGGCTAAATGGCCAGTGGCCGTCTTTGGTGAATTCGCCGAGTTCGAGCTTTTTGGGGTCGATCACCACGTGCTTGACCCTCGTGCGTTGGTGCGTGTACGTGACGTGGACGAGTCCGTCTGGCGATTGGATGACGGCGGGATAGGAGAACTCGCCCGGCTCGTTTTCGAGCATCACCGCCGGTCGCCACGCTTTCCCGTCGCTGCTGGTGGCGACGTTGATCATCTCGCGGCCGCGAGGGCGGGAGAGTTTGAGGCTCGTAGTGTGGTTGTAGACCAACAGCGCCCGACCGTCGGCGAGCATGACCGCATCGATGCCGGAGTTGGGATTGGGCAGCGCAGTCTTGGCCAGCGGCGACCAAGTGCGGCCGTCGTCCGCAGAGCGGCTCTCGACGATGCGGCCTTGCTGGCTGCGACAAAGGATTTGGATGCTGCCGCCGGGCCATTGGAGGATCGTCGGCTGGATCGCGCCGAGCGCCTTGCCGTCGTATCGCTCGCTATCGATCGGCCCGACGAGCGAAAACGTCTTGCCGCCGTCGGTACTGCGTTCCAGATGGATGCGCCAGCCGTCGTGCTCGGTGCTGCTGCCGGCGAGGACCGTGCCCGAGGTGAGTTGTACCGGCTTGTTCTTGATTGGGCCGAGGATGCTGTCGGGCAGGCGCTCTGGCTTACTCCACGTGCCGCCGCCGTCGGTCGAGGTCAATTTCATACCCCACCACGTATCGGGGCTGGGGCCGACTTTGTAATACAGATCGAGCGGGCCGTCCTTGGCTTGGAACAGCACGGGGTTCCAGCAGGGATGCCGCTTGCCGTCGGGCTGAACGCCGTTGGCGACTTCGACCGGTTCGCTCCACCGCTCGCCGTCGTGCCGCGAAACCCAGATGCCGACGTCGCGATGCTTTTCGTGCGTGCCGCCGAACAGCGCGGCGACGAGGCCGCTCTTGGTGGCAACGATCGTCGAGGCGTGGCACTGGGGGAACGGAGCTTTGTCGTAGACGAACTCGGATTTGACGACGCCGGGCGGAGTTTCGGCGGCGACGGCGGCGACAGAAAGCGAAACGGCAACGGCGCCGGCAAGTGCGCAGGCGCAGACACGCCGCAAGGAACGATTGTCGAACATGAGACCACTCCGGAACAAAATGCGGGAAGCACGGCGACGGGTACGCGCACCCGCCGCCGCCCCACGAGTTTGACCTCTGTGGCCCGCAATTGCAATTCGTCGCCAGACCGACGCGGCCGCCGGTCAATGGTCGCGATCGGGAACCTTTTCGTGGTCCTTTTCGTGGTCGTCGTCTTGGTCGTGACCGGGATGCTTGTCGTGATCGTGGTCGTGTACCGAAATCTTGCCTTGATACTGCTTGCCGGCGATGTGCACGGTCAGTCGGGCCTCGGCGCCCTCGGCGCCCATCCCGTCACAAAGCTGCTCGTCGGTCAGCTCGAACCGCGACGACTTGCCGTCCGACTCGCCGTCGAGCGGCATCGCCGGTACGGCGAAGTTTGAGCCTTTGCCGTCCGCCACGACGTTGATCGTCACGTCTTTGGCCTCCACAGGCACGGCGTTCTTCGCCTCGCTGTCGAGGATGTAAACCGTCACCTTGTGCGTCGCGTCGTCGTGGACGACCTCGCCGTGATACTCTTCATCACCCAACTCGATGAGCACGCCCTTGTGCGGGCCATCGCTGGGATGGTCGTGCTCACCACCAACTGCTTTGTCGGCACCTTTCTTTCCGTTGTCGTCGCCACAACCGGCGAGAGTGATCGCCAGCGTCGCCGTAAACGCCGCGGCAAACAAGAAACTCAGTCGCATGGGTACGTCTCCTTGATACGTCGAGAATAGGGTCAATCGCGATACAAACGCCTTAGCTCTTGTCACGGCAAGTCCTGCGATGGCAAGTCCTCCAATCGCATCGTTGGCGGACCATCGCCGAACTCATCGTGTTCGACCTCGCGAGCCAGGCGCTCGGCTTGCCGCTTGCCGAAGCACCAGAACAGCGCCGGGTGGACGAAAAAGTCGAGCAGCGTCGAGCTGATCAGTCCGCCCATGATGACGGTCGCCACGGGGTAGAGGATTTCCTTGCCCTGCTGTCCGGCGGCCAATACGAGCGGGATCAGGGCGATTCCCGCCGTCAGCGCCGTCATCAACATCGGCGCGAGGCGTTCCTTGCCGGCCCGCTCAATCATTTCGGGCGTGAATTGCTCGCCCTCGCGGCGGACGAGGTGCAGGTAATGGGCGAGCAGCAAGATGCCGTTGCGCGAGGCGATGCCGGCGAGCGAGATAAAGCCGACCATGCTCGCTACGGTAAGCGATTGCCGCGTGACGACGAGCGCGGCAATTGCGCCGATGGCCGCCATCGGCAGCGCGGCGAGCACTTGTAGCGACAGATTGACGGAGCGAAACAACGTGTACAGCGCCAGGAACATGCCGACGAGGGAAATGATGCTGAGTAACCCCAGCATCCGCGAGGCGCTGCGCTGGCTCTCGAACTGGCCGCCGAGTTCGATGAAATAACCCGTCGGCAATTTGGCTTCGATCGGTGCGAGGCGGCTCTTGATGTCGTTGACGACGCCTTCGAGATCGCGGCCGCTGACGTTGCACTGGACGACGATGCGACGGCGAACCCGTTCGCGGTTCACCGTATTCGGGCCGGTTCCATGGCGAATGTCCGCCACGGCGGCCAGCGGCACCGTTCCGCCGGAGGGCAGGTTCAGCGACAGCCGCCGCAACCGGTCGATATCGTCGCGATAGACGTCGTCGAGCCGCACGAGCAGATCGAACTTCCGCTGGCCCACGACGATTTCCGACACGACACGGCCGTTCATCGCCGTTTCGACCAGCTCGTTGACGTAACCGGCGGTCAAGCCATCTCGGGCGAGCCGCGCGCGATCCGGCTTGATTTGCAATTGCGGAATCTCGACTTGCTGTTCGACCTGCAAATCGACAACGCCTTTTACATCGGCGATGGCGGCTTCCATTTGTTTGGCCGTCGCGCGAAGCTCCGCCAATTCGTCGCCGTAGAGCTTGATGCCGATCTGCGCTTTGACGCCGGAGAGCATGTGCGAGATGAGGTGCGCCAAGGGCTGCTCGACGCTGAACGTCACGCCGGGAACTTGTTTCAGTTCTTCCCGGATTTCGGTCAGCACTTCCTCGCGGGACTGTCCGGAGTCGGGATTGAGCGTGACGATGATTTCGGAAACGTTGACGTCCATGGCATGTTCGTCCATCTCCGCGCGTCCGGTGCGGCGACAGAAGTCGAGCACTTTGCCTTCGCGGCGAAGTTCGTTCAGCCGATCGTCGACCTTTCCCCCGAAGCGCGACGACTCGGCCAGCGACGTGCCCGGATCAACCACAGCGTTGATCTGCACGGCCCCTTCATTGAACGGCGGCAGGAAATCGCGTCCCAATTGCAGCAGCACCAGCACGCTGACCACGACCGCCAACAACACGGACGAGAGAATCGGCCAGGGATAGCGAATGCTGAAGCGGATCGCGACACCAACCAGTCGCTTCAACTGCCGCAGTAGCCAGCCGTCTTCGCGGTGGGTCATCACTTTCGCCCGCGGCAGCAGCCAGTAGCTCAGCACGGGCGTCACGGTGAGCGAAACGACGAGCGAAGCGACGATCGAGACGATGTAGGCCACGCCCAACGGCGCGAATAGCCGGCCCTCCATGCCTTCGAGGGCGAACAAGGGAATGAACACCAGCACGACGATCGCCGTGCTGAACACGATCGAGTTGCGGACTTCGCGGCTGGCTTCATAGACGACACGGAGCGCGGACTTGGGCGATCCAAGTTGGCGATTCTCGCGGAGGCGGCGAAAGATGTTCTCCACGTCGACGATGGCGTCGTCGACCAGCTCGCCGATCGCCACGGCCAGGCCGCCGAGCGTCATCGTGTTGATCGACATGCCAAACCACTTGAACACCAGAAATGTCACGACGATCGACAGCGGAATCGCCGTGAGCGTGATGAACGTGGTGCGAAAGTTGAGCAAGAACACGAACAGGATGATGACGACCAGGATGCTGCCGTCGCGAAGCGCTTCAACGACGTTGTGAATGCTGACGTCGATCAGCGCCTTTTGCTGATATACGTTGGGGTTGATGTGGATATCGTCGGGCAGCGACGGGCTGAGTTCTTCGAGCGCTGCTACGATCGAATCGGTCAGTTCGCGCGTGGCCGCGCCGGGTTGCTTCGAAATCACCAGCACGACGGCCGGCGAACCGTTTACCGCCGAGTCGCCGCGTTTGACCTGCGCCCCTTCGCGGACGCGGGCGACTTGCCCCAGCAAAACCGACCGCTCGGCCGACGCCTTGACGACGACTTGTTCGAGATCGGCGATCGACTGGATACGGCCCAGCGAACGCACCAGCAATTCGCGGCCGCCTTCGTCGAGGTATCCGCCCGTGGAGTTTTCGTTGCTGGCGGCGACGGCGGTTTCGACGTCGTGCAGCGTGACGCCGTAGGTGACGAGCTTGTCCGGGTTGACGAGAACTTGAAACTGCTTGCGGTCGCCGCCCATCGTGACGACTTGGGCCACGCCGGGAATGGTTAGCAAGCGTTGCCGCACGACCCAGTCGGCGAGCGTGCGAACTTCCATCGGACTGGTCTTGTTGCCCTCGCTGTACATGCCGACGAGCACGATCTGGCCCGTGATCGACGAAATCGGCGCAAGCTGCGGCCGGATTCCCTTGGGCATCTGGTCGACGGCCACCGCGATCCGTTCGGCGACGACCTGACGATCGATGTAAATGTCGGTGCCCCAGGCGAATTCGACGGTGATCACGGACAGGCCAACGCTCGACGAACTGCGGACCGCCTGTACGCCGGTTGCGCCGTTGATGGCCGATTCGAGCGGAATCGTCACCAGCGATTCGACTTCTTCCGGGGCGAGGCCGTGCGCCTCGGTCATCACCGTAACCCGCGGGCGGTTGAGATCGGGAAACACATCGATCGGCAGTTGGAACAACTCGTATCCGCCGTACGCCGTCAGCATCAGCGCAAGCGCGATCGTGAGCGCGCGGTATCGCAGAGCGGTGCGAATGATGGCGTTGAGCATGGAAGACCTTCGGTGCTACAGGCGATGTCGCGTGGCTGGCATTGGTTTTTAACCACAAAGGTCACGAAGGAGGAGCACAGCGGGGCACGGAAAATGCAAGTGATGAATGATGAATGAT
>JBBDYI010000124.1:9644-32497 GCA_040901705.1 Pirellulales bacterium
GAATAATGAATGATGAATAATGAATGATGAATAATGAATGATGAATAATGAATGATGAATAATGAATGACGAGCCGGCGAGCGGCGCCTTCCTTACTCATCATTCATCGCTCATCATTCATCAATCATCACTTTCTCCCTCCTCCACGACCTGTTTGGCAAATCGTTCGACGAACCAACTTCGTTGCACACCGCTACGAAGCGGCGTTAGTGATTGTGTCCGGCGTGCGGATCGACCCCGCCGCCGGCCTTGTTTTTTAGCGCCAGTTGCAGTTGCCGAGCGCCGGCGACCACTACCAGATCGCCGGGGAACAGCGAACCGTCGTTGGCGATCACGACGTTGTCCGCGTCGCGATGTTCGACGTGGACCGGCCGCCGCATCAAGCGCTTGCCGTTGGGCACGAACGCATACGTCTCGGCGCCGTCTTCCGCCACGGCATCCGTCGGCAGCACGATCCGTTCTTCCCAGCGTTCGACCGGCACGGCCAACTGCATCCGCTGACCCGGCCGATATCGCCAATCGACGAACCGATGGCCGCCGCGGGTCGTTGCGTCGGGCGTGGTGTCCGAAAGCAATTCGTTCGGCAGCGAGACGAAAAAGCGGAACGTCCGCGAATCGGGATCGACGCCGCCCGCGATGTACAGAATACGCAGGTCGCCGAGCTTGTGGTCGCTTGGTGACGTCGAGTCCGGCGCGGCGGACAGCGGCCAGCCGCTGGCCCGCGCGCGTTGCACGTCCGCGATGTCCTGTTCGAACGCTTTGCCTTCGATGTAAAGCTCGGCGTGGTTGGTGAGCACGGCGAGCGCTTCGCCTGCCTGGACGTACTGTCCGCTGTCGACGGCGAGGTATTGCACCTGAAACACCGGATTGTCCTGCGGCATGTTCTCGGCGGCGAGCGGTGGGACGCGAATCGTCACCTGCTTGATGAGCGTCCGCGACGCGAGGATTTCGGCAACGTGCTCCTCCGTTAGACCATGCAGCAGCAGCGATTCCCGCTTGGCGCGGAGCAGCGCCTGTTTGATTTGTTGTTCGTACTTGCGTTCGAGCAGCGTCTTGCCGGCGATCGTGCCGGGGCCGATGCCTTCGAGCCGTTCGATCTCGCGCTGGAGCACGTCCAGTTCCTCGGCAGTGGAGAGAAATTCCACCTGCGCCTGCACCAACTCCTCGTGCGTGAGCCGCACGTCGAACAGCGGCTGGCCGACGTACACGGCTTCGCCGGCGATCGGATAAATCCGCGTGACGATCGCGTTGAGCGGCGTGCCGATCCGAATGACCGTGCGGCCGGGCCGTTCGACCACGATGCCCGGCATGGTGACGGTACGTTCGTAGGGCGCGAGCGTTACCGGCTCGATGCGGAGGCCGATGTTCTTGCGGCCTTGCTCGCTGACCACGATCGAATCGAGATCGCCTGCGGCGTGGTTGTGGCCGTCGCCGGCCTTCGGATCGGCGGCGTGGCCGTGGTCGTCTTCGCCAGTTGCGGCGGTGGCCAGCCACGCGCGGAGCGGTTGTAGCCAAACCTCGCGCGTAAGTGCGATCGCCACAACGGCGATTGCGACGCCGGCGAGCGCCGCATAGCGGGGCGAGATCCGCCAGCGCAAACGCGTGGAAGTAGATGCTGTGCGCGACATGACATGCCTCGAAGGCAAAAGTGTGTGGAAATGAACGCAACGGCGCTCGCGACGTCAGTCGTCGCGCGCTCGACGCACAAAGAATCCGCACGGACGCACCACCGGACAGGCGGCAGTCGCGACGCGCGCGCGGCGTTCAAATCAAGAGAGACTGATAGAGAAGATGCGCGCGCAGCGGTAGCGCGGGCTTCGACGGCGGCCCCTCAGCGCGACGCGACCGAACGGCAGCGAGCGCATCGACGCCGCAATCGAGGTACAGCGGCGGCACGGCGGCGAACGAAACATCCGGCGCATCGACGCTGCGCGCCTGGCCCGAAGGGATCGCCTGACAACGTTTGCCGTCGCCATGACAGCGGCACGGATGCGACGGCGAATCGCCATCATCGTGCTCCGCGCCACACTCTGCGTTATGGCCCGCGACGCTGGGCGCGTCGGAATCGTGGTGCTTGTGGCCGCCGTGGCAACAGGCGTGTGAGTCGCGCTTCGCACCGTCTTCCTTCGCACCGTCTTCGTGTGCGCCAACTTCATCGCCGCCACCGATCGCGCCGCGCTGACCGGCAGACGTGCCGTCGTGTCCGTGCATGCAGCAGCCCAACAGGGTATGCCACAGCAGCGATACGGCGGTGAGGATCGTCAATGCGGTTTGCACGGCGCGTGTCCCAGGATGGATGTCGACCAGCGGATATGATTTCAGCGTATCAATCCTACGTCAAGCTGAAACGCCCGACCAGGGAACCTTTCGCCACGGGTGCTAGCAACGGATAGTTGCGAAGAATCGCCCGAAATCGCCGGTTTTTGACCCCGGAAACATTTTCGGCACGATTCATCACTCGCCGCTCGCCCCCAGACTGCCGCTTAGCTGCATTCCATCAATCACGGCGACCGCTTCTCGCAACTGCCGCAATGCGTCCAGGTAGCTCAGGTTCGTCTCGACAAATGTCCGTTGCGTGGTCAGCAGCGTCAAATAGCCGAATTCGCCGTTGCGGTAGCCGGTCGTGACCAGGTCGAGCGACTCCTTGGCGTCTTTCAGAATCTCGCGGTCGTATTCCGCCACCCGCCGCCGCGCGTTGGCGTAGTTCTCGAACGACGCGGCCAATCGCCGTTTGAGGTCGAGCTCCACGCGAACGACGTCGCTGTGCGCGGCGGACAGTTCGGCCTGGGCTTGTTGGATGCCGCCCTGGTTGCGGTCGAATATCGGCAACGGCAGGCCGACTTGCACCCCGGCGACATCGTAGCGTGACGCATTGTCGTGCTGCACCATCGCCGTGACTTCGACGTTCGGAATCCGCTGCGCCTGGGCGCGGGCCAGCGCCCAATTCGAGCGATCGACCATCGCCTGGGCGGCAGCGATCTGCGGACTGTCGGCCAGCAACCGCCCCAACACGTCGTCCCACGCCAGCTCGCGCAAGTCCTGCCGCGCATCGCCGGCCAACGGCACGTCGGGAATGTCCGCACCGCCCAACAGCGCCGACAACCGCCGCAGCGCAGCGGCGTGGCGATGGCGGATCGTGTCGCGCAGCAGCCGCGTCGTGTTGGCTTCGATACGAGCCTGAAGGAATTCGACGCGGCTCAACTCGCCTTTGCGGTGGAGCACGTCGGTCGTTTCCACGCCAGCGTCGGCGATGCGGACCAGTTCGTCCATCAGCCGGATCGATTCCTGCGCGACCAGAGCGTCGTAAAACCCGGCCTGCACGTCGCTAAGCACGCGATGCCGGGCCACTTCGAGTTCCGCCTCGGCGCGGCGGACGTCGTGGCCGGCCACGGCGCGATTCAAGCCGAGCTTGCCGGCCGTGACGAACTCTTGCGACGCGAATGCGCCTTGCTTGCCGGACTTCTTGTCTTCGCCCATCTCGTCGGCGGCCCAACCCACGACCGGATTCGGCGGCAGACCGGCTTGCAGCCATGCCCCGCGGGCCGCGGCCACTTTTGCGGCGGCGCGGGCCAGCGCCGGATGGTTGGCGAGCGCCATCTGTTCCGCGTCGGCCAATGCCAATGGTCGCGGCCGTTGGTCTTGCCGCGGCGGCGGCGGCGCGATCGCTTCGGCCGGCGGCGGCTCGGCAAAACGCGACTCGGTTTGGTACGCCGCCCGTCGCGTGGCGGCGCGTTCGCCAAGCACCGGCGGCAGCGGCGCGACTTCGTTCTGCGCGATTGCCATCGTCGGCCAAGCGACACAGCAGAGCGCAAGCGTTGAAGTCCAGCCGGTCATGCCGCGCTCCGCTGCCGAGTTCGGTCGATTCGAATACCAATGTGCCTATCGCAATACCGCAAACCGGAGACGATTCCCGACTCGCCGTAAGCGGCGGAATGCGAACCGCGACTGTGCGGCCCATTCTCTGCTGAAAAGCATCGGATATTCCGCCTGTGCCGGTTGACGAACGTCTCCGGCGGCAGGACAGATCGCCCGAATTACCCAAAGTCGCGTAGTCCGGCGGCGGTTCGAGCCGGCCAATGGCAGCTTAGGCCTCGGAGTCAAGTCATTGCCCGGCTCATGCTGCCGGCGCTTCGCTCCAGGCGGCCACCTCCGAGAGACCTTCGACGGCGGCGGCAATTTGGGCGAGCAGTTCGTCGGCCCGCGATGCCGGTTCGCCGGTGAACTTCGCCAGGTGGATCATCGAAACAAGCTCACGAACACTGGACAGCGTCGTGGCCAGGTCGGTCGCGGCGCGATCGCGCACCTGCCCAAGCCGGGCGAAATTCTCGCGGCGAGCGCGGGCACTTTGCGCGGCCCGGCTCGTTGGCTCGTCGCTAGTCGCATCGGCCGGCGGTTCTTCCGCGGTGGCGGCGAGAACGCGGTCCATGTCGCGAATCCGCTGGGCTTGGCCGCGCCACGCCGCGCGGAGTTCGTCGATCCGCACGCGTTCGCGGGCGATCGCGCCTTCGGCCCAACCGTCGAGACTCGCCAGCGCGGCGACCAATTCGTCGTCGACTTGGGCGATGTGGCGGGACAACGCATCGTCGCTCTGCACGACCGTCGCTGTGTGCCTCGGTTCGTCGCCGACGGTTTCCGGTGTACGGCTCAGCAAGATCGGCAGGAACAGCGGCCAGAAGAACGTGGCCTCGACGACGCGAAACGCCGTTGCGGAGCGGTGGTTTCGCAAGCCAATCCGTTCGCGCGGGCAATCTTCGAACAGCGCGACCGCTGCCGCGACGGCGAATCCGATCAGCAAGTAAATCAGCAGACTTTCGGTCAAGGCCATCGTCGCACCCTCGCAAGCTAGCGCGTCGCCGTGGCGGCTTCGTCTCGCAGCGCTTGCAGTTGTTGGTCGATCTGGGCGTCGTCGTCCGCGAACCATGTGTCTTCTGTGCCGCTTTCGCTGCCGGTCAAGTCGGTCCACGCTTCGGCTTCAGCCTCGGCAGTGTCGACGCGGTGGCATAGACGGTCGAACTTCGAGAAGGCCATCGATACGGATCCACTTGCGCCGGCGCCGAATAGCACGCGCTGGGCGTCGGCCGCCTGCTTGCGCGCCGATAACGTCGTGAGCTTGCGATTCGCCTCGGCGACGCGGGCCCGCATGCCGTCGATCTGACGCCGCAGCTTGCGGCCGGCTTGTTCCAGCGCGGCTTGCTGATCGGCCAGCGCAGCGATCAGTCGATCGTGCTCGCTCTTGCGCACAAGCGATCGCCGGGCAAGCGACTCGTCGCCGTCGCCGACGGCCTGCCGCGCGCGGGCGAGCCACTGTTCGGCCTGCTGGCGATGTTCGGCCAGTTGCCGCGCGGCGAGCCGCTCGCCGGCGATCGTCTTGGCGGCGCTGTTCATTGCCGCCGAGACGGCCTGCTCCATTTCGCGGATCGCCTGGCGGAGCGCCTTTTCCGGGTCCTCGAAGCGGTCGATCAAATCGTTCAGGTTGGCGGACAAGATGTCCGTGCAGCGGCGGAAGATGCCCATGTTCGGTCTCCTTCTAAAAGTTGTGTGGCGATTAGCGGCTCATGAATTCCCAAAGCGTGAAGATCATCACCGGCGTGACGGCCGTGAAGCAGGCGCTCCACGAAAACAGCAAACGTCGCAGAAAGCAGGCTCGCCGCAAGCGGAACTCCGGTTTCATCGTGTCGCACAGACCGACGAACCCCAGATAAAGCGACCGTGTGCCCCACAGGCCGGCGATGAACGGCAGCGCCAAACCGACGTAGCAGACCATCGCCACCAGTGCGTGCGGCGCGTCGAACACGACGAGCGCCAGCACGAACGCGAAGTAGATTGGCAGTCCGCCCATCAGCGCGATCGCGCTGGCGGCCATGCCTTTGAGGGCAAGCGTCGTCACGTGCAGTATCGTCGTCCGCACGCCGGCCAACAGTCCGTAGAAGTAGAAGCTCGGAAGGCAGACGCCGATCGCGCCGATCAATCCCACTGCGAACGCCGCCACAATGGCCAAGGCCGACCCGTCGAGCCAGTGCGTGAGCAAGCCATCCTGCGGCGTGCGGGCAAAGTAGATCAGTTGTCCGCCGCGGCCGCTCAACCACGTCGCGGTCGCCGTCAGTCGCGGCCAAACGTGCGCGGTGGCGAAGAACGTTGCGAGCGTCGCCCCGAACACGGCATAGGCCGACAAACCGATGGCGAGTAACCGTGGAATCAGCTCGCGTTGGGCGTCGCGCGATCGGGCGAAGCGGTCGACCAAATGCTCGTTCTTGAGCATCAACTCGACGAGACCGAACATCGATAGCTCGCGGACTTCGGCGGATTCGCCAGGCTCGCTGCTGCCCGCGTCGGCCAATTCAGCTTCGACGACCTTGCTTGTGGCGCACTCGTCGCCACACGCTTCGTCGCGACGCAACGGATACGCCGACGTGGACGGGTCGTTTTCCAGCGTGGTTGTGGTCATCGGACGGTTCTCGCATTTCGCGGGGGAAGTGAAACACGGAGACACGGAGGCACGGAGAATCCGCAGAGCGGTCCAATGTTCTTTTCAGGTTTCTCCGTGCCTCCGTGTCTCCGTGTTTCAATGAATGGGATGCAAATCAATTTGCCACGACGAACTCGAACAAGCCGAAGAAGTAAAACAGTTCACCGCCGATCGCGCCCACGAGCAGCAGCCACAGCACCGGCAGTCGGCCGCGCTGCGGCTCGAGCTTTTCCATCACGCGGCCGAACACGTCCATCATCGACACGCCGACGCCGGCGAAGACGATGAGATTGACGAGCAGGATGAACGGCGAGTACGGAATCGCGACGGTGAAGAACCAGTTGATCGGGATCGAGGCGATCATGGCCAGGCCGCCCCAACTGGTCGTGACCAGCGCGGCGAGCACGGTCGAACCGACGGGAAGCCGCGATCCGCTCATGCTGTTGAGGATGTAGAGAGCCGGCAGCGGAATCGCCCAAGCCAGCCCGGCGGCAAGCGTGCATAGCAAACCGCACTCGATAATCCGACCGACGCCGCCGAGCAGGCCCATGCTCATGCCATAAGTGGTGGTGCCCAGTACGGCGGTCGCCAAGAGGCCGAGCCAGACAAACCACGGATAGCGACGCTGGTCGGTTTGCCAGGCGAGGGCGAACTCTTCCGGCTCGCGAAGGGCCGCTCCGACGTGGGCGATGGCGCTACTGGCAATGGCGTTTCTCGAAACGGCGGTGCGGACGTTGTGCGCGGTCATGGCGTGCATCCCGTAAGAGATAAATCGAAAGCGGGCGGCCGTTCGGTTGCGGCGACTTCCCTCGTCTTACCGCATTGGCGGGGAAAGATTCACCGCGCCGGAAAAAAGATTCTGCGGCTACGATACGAGCCGAGACGATTCTCTCGCTCGCCGGCTATGGACCGTCGCGGACCGTTCACCGATGATGTGTGTATACGGAATTAGGCCGTCGTCGGCCGAGCGCTTCGATTTGGATTGCCACCATGACGTTATCGCCAGCACAATTCGCGGAAATCGAGCGCGGCCGCCGTGCCGTTCTCTGTCGCCTCGTCGAGACGCGCGGTTCGACGCCGCAGAAGGCCGGCGCGGCGATGCTCGTGTTCGCCGACGGGTCGCAGTCCGGCACGCTGGGCGGCGGATGCGTCGAGGCGGAAGTGAAGCGCCGGGCGCTGGCGGTCATGGAGCGCGGGGCGGCCGAGATCGCCACATTTCAACTCGACAACGACTACGGCTGGGACGACGGGCTGATCTGCGGCGGGCGGATGACCGTCCTCGTCGACCCGCTCGCTGACGAAGCGGCGCGGCAATATGTCGCTGCCGTGGCCAATGCGGCCGAGGCGAAAGCAGCCGTGGGGAGCGGCGGCGCGACGGAGGTGATTGTTTTCGACGCCGAAAAGGCGGGCTTGCCGGCCACCGCGTGTTACTTGTTTGACGCCAGCGAGCAAATGGTTGCGTCGCTCCGCGCGGGTCCGGCGGTCGAAACGGAGTTGGCAGCACTGCGAGCTTCGCTGCGGCCGCTGTCGATTCGGCCGCGACCCTATGCAGCGGGCGGTGTATCGTTCTTGCCGCTGCTGCCGCGGACGCGATTGTTGATCGTCGGTGGCGGGCACGTTGGGCAGGCGCTCGGCCAATTGGCCGCCGATTTGGACTTCGACGTGTGGGTCGTCGACGACCGGGCCGAGTACGCCAATGCCGAACGCTTCCCGCAGGCCGAGCGATGCATCGTCGGGCCGGTCGGACCGACGCTCGCCGAAATGGACATCACGTCCGACACGTACTGCGTGATCGTCACCCGCGGGCACAATCACGACGAAGAAGCGCTGTTGCACCTGGCCAACCGCGGCGCGCGGTACGTCGGCATGATCGGCAGCCGGCGAAAGATCAAGCTGATTTATGACGACCTGATGAATGACGGTGTGTCTGCCGAAGCGCTGCAGCGGGTTTTCGCGCCGCTTGGGATCGACATCGGCTCGCAGACGGTGATGGAAATCGCCGTCAGCATCGCGGCGGAACTCGTCGCCCACCGCAACCGCGAAGGCGTCGTGCCGGGGCGTCCGGCGGCGATCGATTTGAGCGGGCAGCCGGCGTAGCTGAAAGCAGGAATGCGCGGCGGAGGCAAAGAACCTATCCCGAAACTGGCGTTTGTAGGAGGCGAATCCTTTCGCCGAAAGCACAGTTTTGGCGGTTCGGTCGGCGAAGGGATTCGCCTCCTACAGTTCTGGGATTAGCACTTAACGCGCCGCCGCGACGCCGCCTTGCTCGCAAAACCGTTTCAAGCTTTCGAGTTCCTTCATCGTGGCCTTGCAGTTCGATTTGTTCATCAGCCAGCCGAAGAGGAACAGGAACACTTTGAAGAAGCCTTTGCCGGCCACGCTACATTGTTGCGTGACGCGCGTTCGGCCGGAGAGTTCTTCGAAAAAGTATTCGGCTTCGATATCGAACATGTCGCCGGTCATGCGCATGGCGCTGGCCCGCGGTGGATCGTGGCGCGTGACGACGCCTTGAAACTCCCTGCGTTTGCCGTTGTCTTCGGTGACGGTGCGAAAGGTCGAGCCGACGCCGCCGGGCTTTTCGTCGAGCATTTCGTTTTCGACGACGATAATGCTCCACTCGGCGACGTGGTCGTTGGTGAGGCGAAAGACTTCGTTGATCGGACGATCGATCTCGATGCTGCCTTCGTTTTTCATGCTGGGTTCTCCGCTTCTAGGGGCGGTGCGCCGGTTGCCTCGCTTCGATTCGATTCGGACAGTATGCCTCATTCGCAGCGCGACTGCCACCGGCTCGCGTACCGTGTCGCGTCACGCGGCGGCGCGGCTCGCATCGTTTGCCGCCTCGCCGTCGCGGTCTATGAGATGGGCCAGCGCGTCGATGGTCCGATGCGTCGCGCCGATTTGGCTCTGGACGAGCGTTTGCGCGCGGGCACCCATCGCGGCGGCCGTATTCGGCGATTCAAGCGCGTGGCGGACGAACTCGGTCAATTCCTCGCCGCCGCGAACGACGCGGGCGGCGTCGGCGGCGAGCAGGGCGGCGGCAACGTCGCGAAAGTTCCAAGTGTTCGGGCCGAACGCGACCGCCGCGCCGTAAGCCGCCGGCTCGATCATGTTTTGACCGCCGCGACGCGAGAGGCTGCCGCCGACAAACGCGATGTGGGCGGTTCCCCACCATGCGCCCAGCTCGCCAACCGTGTCGACCAAAAGTGCCCGGGCTTGCGGATCGGCCGCCGGACCGGCGAGGCTGCTTCGCCGCTGCCAACAGACGCCGCTGCGATCGAGCAGCGCCGCGACCTCCTCGAAACGGTCTGGATGCCGCGGTACGAGAATCAACCGCAGGTGCGGCCAGTCGACCGAAAGTCGTGCGAATGCGGCCAATGCGAGCGATTCCTCAGGATGCTGCGTGCTGCCGGCGAGCAGGACGACGTCGGTCGCCGAAATGCCGGCCAGTTCGCGCAAGCGGCGCGTTTTCGGGTTGTCGCGGTCGGTCTGGGCGTTGTCGAACTTGATCGATCCGGTGACGCGGACCGCGCTGGGCGACGCGCCGAGCGCGATAAACCGCTGGGCATATTCGTCGTTCTGCGCGGCAATCAGCCCGACGCGAGAGAGCAACCGAGCGACGAGCGGCCGAATGCGGCGGTAGTCACGAAAACTGCGGTCGCTCAAGCGACCGTTGACGATGGCGACGCCCGCACCAAAATCCGACGCCGCGCAGATCAAGTTCGGCCACAACTCCAGTTCCGCCAGTACGAGCACGTCGGGACGAACGCGGTGCATCGCGTTGCGCACCGCCCAGGAAAAATCGAGCGGGCAATAGAACACACACAGCTCGGGATATCGCGTGCGGGCCAGCGCGTAGCCGGTCATCGTCGTCGTCGAAACGACGCATTCCCAGCCGCCGTGCCGCCGCTCGATCTCGTCGACCAGCGGTCCCAGCAGATTCACTTCGCCGACGCTGACGGCGTGCAGCCAGACGCAGCGCCGATTCGACGTCCGCCGCGGAACGAGACCGAGAAACTTCGCCGCGAAGCCCTCTCGATACTTGCCGCGCAAAATCGATTGCACGGCAAACCACGGCGCGAGCGCGACGAGCAACGCCAGATAAACGAGATTAAGCAGATAGGCCACGATGGGGACTCCTTTCCCGCGTGGATCGTTCATTCACCTAACCAAGCATGATTCAATTGGCGAGCTATGGTCCCTGCCGGCGTCCGTGGCAGTTTTTGTATTTCTTGCCGCTGCCGCAGGGGCATGGATCGTTGCGGCCAACGCGGGGGCCGTGGTGGCGAATCGGGTCGATCTTGACGTCGAGGTCCATGCCTAGCTGGCCTTCTGCGCCTGGCGGCGGTGCTTCGCTCTTGAAGGCCGCGCCGGCGTCGAGCGATTCGTGGATCGCTTTGTCTTCGATGAACGTGGTGCGGACGAACTCTTCGTTGAGGTCTTCCATCTTGAAGATCATGCCAGTCACCTGCGCGGCGACCGATTGCCACATGACCTCGAACATTCTCATGCCTTCGCGTTTGTACTCGACCTTGGGATCGACCTGGGCGTAGCCGCGCAAGCCAACGCTCGATCGCAAGTGGTCCATCGCCAGCAGGTGGTTCTTCCACGTCTCGTCGAGAATCTCCAGCACGAGAATCCGTTCCAGCTTGCGGATTTCCGGGCGATAGTGATACTCGACGGCCATCTCCACGCGGCGGGCAAGTTCTTCGCGGCTGAGGCGGCCCATTTCGTCGGCCGGCATCTCGAAATCGAACCGTTGCTTGAGCCACGACGCGAGCGAGTCGAGCGCGCCGTTGCCGCCGCTGGCCGCGGCCGCGGTTTGCCCGCCGCCGCGCTCGCCGCCGAACAGCCGGTCGACTTGCTGATAGACTTCGGAGAGCGCGCCGCGGGCCTCGTCCTGGCTGTGGCGGCTGAGCATCAGCAGCGTGTCGCGGATTTCGTCACGTTGTTTGTTGCGCAAGTCGTCGACGGCGACGGCGGCCTTGAAGCGGCGGCCGGCCCAGGCCGCGAGCTTTTCGCGATCGAAGTGCCGCTGTCCCTGGGCATCGCGCATCAGAAACCGCGACATGCCCGCACGAACGGGGAACTCGATTTCCTGTTCGTCGTAACGATCGCGAACGCGGCCGCCGATGAGGTCCACAAAAGCGTCGGCCTCGAGCTTGCGAACCTCATCGAAGGCCAACTCGATGCCGAACCGCGCTTGAACCCATCCGCACGTGGCCTTGGCGCCATAGTTTTCGGCGAGCAATTCTTCGCCCGGCGAGAGATCGGCGCGGGCGATGGCCTTGCGGGCTTCGTCGATCAAATGTTCGGCCACGGCGTCGCGGCCGAGTTTGCGCAAGTCCTTGTCGCGGAGGCTCAAGCCCCAGCGGCGATTGGCCGTGTTGGTCAGCGCCTCCCAGTTCCACTCCGTTTCTTCCTCGTCGCCGGGCAGGTTTTCTTCGACGGCGTCGAAAACTTGCGTCTCGGACTGCCGTTCGGCGCGGTCGGCCGCCAGGCGGTGGACATCGGCATAGTGCAAGCCGCGGAAATCTCGGGCGTCGAACTCGCAATTGAATTGGCTGCCGGCGTAGGCGGCGAAGCTGGCCGCGCCGTAATCTTTGTCGAGGAATTCGCCGACGTGCCGCTCGATTTCCTCGTCGATCATGTCGAGGATCAAGTCGCGGCAGTTCGCGCCGTCGAGAATCTTCTGACGATAGCCGTAGACCCGCTTCCGCTGCTGGTCCATCACCTCGTCGTATTCGAGCAAGCTCTTGCGGATTTCGAAGTTCCGCTCCTCGACCTTTTTCTGCGCGCCTTCGACGCGGCGGGTGACCATGCGGCTGACGATGGCTTCGCCTTCCTTCATGCCCAGCCGGGTGAGCATGTTCTTCACCCACTCGCCGGCGAAGATCCGCATCAGGTCGTCTTCGAGCGACAGGAAAAAGCGGCTGCTGCCGGGATCGCCCTGACGACCGGAGCGGCCGCGAAGCTGGAGGTCGATCCGCCGCGATTCGTGCCGTTCGGTGCCAATGATGTACAGGCCGCCGAGTTGCTTGACCTCGTCGCCGTTGGCCTTCATCTGCTCGCGCTCTTCGATCTGGGTCACCAGCGCGGTCCATTCCTCCTTGGGCACTTCCAGTCGCGTGGGATACTTGTCTTGCAGCAGCGCCCAGGCCATCGTGTTGGCATTGCCGCCGAGCACGATGTCGGTGCCGCGGCCGGCCATGTTCGTGGCGATCGTGACCGCGGCCTTGCGGCCCGCCTGGGCGACGATTTCGGCCTCGCGTTTGTGCTGCTTGGCGTTGAGCACTTCGTGTTTGACGCCGCGACGGTCGAGGAGCGCGGAGAGCCGTTCGCTCTTTTCGATCGACACGGTGCCGACGAGGATCGGCCGGCCGTGATGCTGGACGTGTTTGATCTTTCCGCGCGGCACGCGATCCTTGTTGCGACTGCCGTTGAGTTGGAAGGTGATTTCCTCGTCGTTCTCGGCGAGGATCGTGCCGGCCATCTCGCTGCCGTCGTTCATCTCCAAAATGTCCCAGCGATTGACGTGCTCGATGTCGTCGGCCAGGGCGTTGAACTTCTCGCGCTCGCTGCGATAGATCACATCGGGATGTTCGACCCGCTTCATCGGCCGGTTCGTCGGAATCGCGATCACGTCGAGCTTGTAGATCTTCCAGAACTCGTTGGCCTCGGTCATCGCCGTGCCGGTCATGCCGCATATCCGCTCGTACAACTTGAAGTAGTTTTGCAGCGTGATCGTGGCCAGCGTTTGCGTTTCTTCCTTGACTTCGACGCGCTCCTTGGCTTCCACGGCTTGATGCAATCCGTCGCTCCACTGGCGGCCGTGCATCAGGCGGCCGGTGAACTCGTCGACGATGATGATCTTGCCTTCTTGGATGACGTAATTGACGTCGAGCTTGTACAGGTGATGGGCTTTGAGCGAGTTGTCGATCAGATGGGGCCACTCCATGTTGCCGAGCGTGTAAAAACTTTCCACGCCGGCCAGCCGCTCCGCCTCGCGGACGCCGTCGTCGGTCAGATGCACCGAGTGTTCTTTTTCGCTGACTTTGAAATGGGCCTCGGCCTTGAGCTTGCGGGCCAGCTCTTCGGCCCGCTTGTATTTCGACACGTCGTCGTGCGCCGAGCCGGAAATAATCAGCGGCGTGCGGGCTTCGTCGATGAGGATGTTGTCCACTTCGTCGACGACGGCGAAGTGCAGCTTCCGCTGCGACTGCTGCTGCCACTTGGGAAACCGGTCGTCGCCCCAGGCCGCGGCCCGCATGTTGTCGCGGAGGTAGTCGAAGCCGAACTCGTTGTTGGTGCCGTAGGTGATGTCGCAGGCATACGACTTTTGCCGCTCGTCGGTCTCCATGCCGCTTTGGATGTTGCCGACGGTGAGTCCCAGGCCCATGTACAGCGGCCCCATCCACTCCATGTCGCGGCGGGCGAGGTAATCGTTGACCGTAATTACGTGGACGCCCTTGCCGGTGATCGAGTTCAAATACGCCGGCAGCGTGGCGACGAGCGTCTTGCCTTCGCCGGTGACCATTTCGGCGATTGCCCCGCTGTGCAGCACCATGCCGCCGATCATCTGCACGTCGTAGTGCCGCATCTTGAGGTAGCGGCACCCCGCCTCGCGGCAGGCGGCGAACGCTTCGTGAAGGATGTCGTCGAGCGTCTCGCCCTTGGCCAGGCGTTGGCGAAATAGTTCCGTTTGATTGCGAAGCTCGTCGGCGGTCATCGCTTGAAAGCGACCTTCCAGAGCGCTGATGGCATCGACGCGGGTTTGCAAGCGGCGGAGATAGCGCGCGTTGGACGACCCGAAAAGGGAGGTTATCAACCGCTCGAAGCTACGGCCGAGACCGCCGAACAGGCCGCCGATGATTTCGCCAAGTCGCGACAGGAATTCCATGGCCGGAACGTGGGCTAAAGCTTAGGGTCGGGATTCGGGGGCGGGACTGCGGCAATGGGAGACCGTCTTCCGCGCTTGCCCTAGAGAGAAATTGGTTTTGTTGGGGCCAAAGCAGTGCCGATCTGCACCGCGGCCAGCCGAAAGCAATGCGTGGCTGACCGTCGAGTCGATGCGCCAGCGTGCGGACCGATGCGAACGGCACCAACGCGCAAACGTCTCGCGGCAAACAACTGACGAGGGCACCACAATCGAACCGGACGGCAATCGAACCGGATGGCGACCGACGCTGGCTTTGCGCCGTCGACGCAGGAACAACAGCCGCCGGACGACCGAGATCCATCTCAGCCTGACAACCCGACGCAAACTGTGTCGTTAGCGCAAACTTTGCGTGCGCATAAGTTTATAGCGATTGTATGGGGCGGTCAAGGACGGTTTCGCGTGGCCGCGGAGCGCCCTTTCGGCACCGCGGACGCGGACTGAAGTTGCCTGTGTTGACCAAGCCGACTCGATCGAGCAAGATGCCCGTTGGGATTCGATTACGGCGTATGAAAGGTGAATTGCGTGAACATATTGGTCACCGGGGGAGCCGGTTACGTCGGCAGCCATGCCGTGCGGTGGCTCGGCGACGCGGGGCATACGATTTGGGTTTACGACAACCTCTCGCGTGGGCATCGCCAGGCCGTCCCCCAGGGCCGCTTGATCGAGGGGGAATTGGCCGACACCGCCAAGCTCGCCGGTGCGATGGTCGACAAGCAGATCGACGCCGTGATGCACTTCGCGGCGTTCGCCTTGGTCGGCGAGTCGGTGGCCGATCCAGCGCTTTACTATCGCAACAACGTGCTGGGGAGTTTGTCGCTGCTCGAAGCGATGCGGGCCAGCGGCGTGCGGCGGATCGTGTTTTCCAGCACCACGGCGACCTATGGCGAGCCGGAGAAGATGCCGATTCGCGAGGACTTCCCGCAGAAGCCGATCAACCCGTATGGGTTTTCCAAGCTGGCGGTCGAACATGCCCTGGCCGACTATGCGGCGGCGTATGGGCTGGGGTACGCGGCGCTGCGGTACTTCAACGCCGCCGGCGCAAGTCCCGCCGGCGACCTCGGTGAGGACCACGATCCGGAATCGCACTTGATCCCGATCGTCCTGCAAGTCGCTCTCGGCCAGCGAGAGAAGATTACGGTCTTCGGCGAAGACTATCCCACGCCCGATGGCACGTGCATTCGCGATTACGTCCACGTCGACGACCTCGCCGCCGCCCACCTCGCGGCGCTCGACCGGTTGCAAGATGGCGTCGGATTGCGGCTAAACCTGGGCACCGGTCGCGGCACGAGCGTGCGGGAAGTAATCGACGCCTGCCGTCGCGTGACGGGGCACGCAATTCCAGTCGAAGTTGGTAAGCGCCGCCCAGGCGATCCGCCCGAACTGGTCGCCGATTCTTCGCTCGCGAGAGAAACGCTCGGCTGGACGCCGAAGTACGGCGAGATCGGGCCGATCGTCGAGACGGCCTGGCGCTGGCACAAGGCGCATCCGCACGGGTACGCGGTTGCATAGAATGTTGGTTAGCGTCGTATCTTCACTACATTCTGGCCCTTGGATCTCAGGGCAATTCCCGTAGACTCCGCGCGCAATCATGCCCGACGAACCGGACCTCGAACCGTGGATCGCTCTTGCCCGGCTGGCCGAAGCGCCGTCGTCGGAGCCGCTGGTGGAGTTTGTCGGGAATCTCTCGGCTGGCGACGCGGCGCTGGCTTTGTCGCGGCTTTCCGACGAGCAGCAGACGCGCGTGCTCACGACACTGCCGGCGGAGCACGCGGCCGATCTGCTCGATCAACTTCCCGACGTGCAGGCGGTCGACCTGATCGGCCAACTCAGTCCGCAAACGGCGTCGGCGATTCTCGACGAGTTGCCGAGCAACGAGCAGGCCGACCTGATTGGCGATCTTTCGCCGAAGGTCGCCGAGGCGCTGTTGCGGCGAATGGACCCGGCCGAAGCGGCCGACGCCCGATTGCTGAGCCGGTATGCCGACGACGTGGCCGGCGGCTTGATGGTGACGGAGTTTCTCCGCTACACCGAGAAACTGACCGTGGGCGAAGTCGTGGCCGACATGCGAGAGCGGGCCGACGACTACCGCGACTACGACGTTCAGTACGCTTACGTTTGCGACAACCGGGGGCGATTGACCGGCGTGCTGCGGTTGCGGGATTTGCTACTGGCCCCGCCGGGCAAGCCGATCGTGGAACTGATGATCCGGCGGCCGCTGTCGGTGCGGGACGACGAGCCGCTCGACGACGTGGCCGATTTCTTCGAGACGCACGACTACTTTGGCGCGCCGGTGGTGGACGCCGACGGCCGATTGGTCGGCGTGGTTCAGCAGTCCGCGGTGGCCGAAGCGTGGGGCGAGCGGCGGGACAGCGATTTTCTCAAGACCCAGGGCATCGTCGGCGGCGAGGAAATCCGCACCATGCCGCTCGCGCGGCGTTCGTCGCGGCGGCTGGCATGGCTAAGCGTGAATATCGTCCTCAACGTGCTGGCGGCTAGCGTCATCGCGGCCTATCAGGACACGCTCACCGCCGTGATCGCCCTGGCGGTGTTCCTGCCGATCATTTCCGACATGAGCGGGTGCAGCGGCAATCAGGCGGTGGCCGTGACGCTTCGCGAACTGTCGCTGGGCCTGGTGCGCCCGCACGAGCTTTTTCACGTCTGGATCAAGGAAGTGTCCGTCGGCCTGATCAACGGTGCCGTGCTGGGATTGTTGATCGGCGCGGTCGCCCTGCTCTGGCAAGGCAACGCCGCGCTCGGGTTCGTCGTGGGCGCGGCGTTGTGCATGAACACCGTCGTCGCCGTGTCCATCGGCGGCATTGTCCCGCTCGTGCTGAAGCGGTTCGGCATGGATCCCGCCATCGCTTCCGGACCGATCCTGACGACGGTCACCGACATGTGCGGGTTCTTCTTCGTGCTGGGCATTGCGACGCTTTTGCTCAAGCATCTCGTCACCTAGGCGCGAGGCCAACGCGGACGTCGTGTCGACTTTTTACTGCGCCGAACGAAGCGGAAAACATTTCGCACTTGACGAAGTTTTCCCAGATGCGTCAAATTACGCGCGGCGCTGGTTCGTTCCTTTAGAATTCTCTTGCCGGGTTCGTGCCGGCGGTGGTATTTGCCATGAAGGCAACCTTGCGGCAATTGGGCACAGTAGATTTGAGGGTGCCGGCGGACCCGACGCGGAGGAGGCGGCCACCGCGCGTGTCGACGACTGTCACCCGTGTCGTTTTTCGGGCTTTCTCCGCGATTCTGCTTGCCGCTTTCGTCGTGACCGCTTCGGCCGATGGCCAGGCCGTGCCCTTGCCGGACCCTGAGCAGCCGCCAGTTGTTCCAACGGGGGTGGCGACCATTGCGTTGCCGCCCGTTGCATCGCCGCCGGTCGAATCGCCGCCGGTGCCCGTTCCGTCGCCGGAGGAGCCGGCCAACGGCGCCACGACAGCCGCGATTCCCTCGTCGTTGCCCGCACCGGGCAGCGGCCGATTTGGCTTGTTGCTGCACGATGGGACGTATTTGATCGGCGTTTTTGGCGAAACGAAGGTTGTGCCATTCGAAGCGGTGTTCGGCAATATCGAGATTCCCATCGCTTCGATCCAGGTCGTCGACTTTTCGGTGGTGGTCAACGGCACGAAGACCCACCGCGTTCAGTTCGTCAATGGCGATATGCTGACGGGCAACGTTGGCAAGTTCGAACCGATGAAGTTCGAGACGTCCTACGGCACCGTTTTTGTGCCGATGGAGTCGATGGTGCGGATGAGCTATGGTGCGCCGGCGGCACGGCTTGCCTATCGGCCAGCGGATCGGGCAGTGGACGGGAAGACTGCGGCGGTCAATGTGCCGCCGCCGGGCGAGGATCCTCCGGGGCCGATTCGACCGCTGCGCAGCGTTCCGGTGCCGGCCGGCGACGTACGGTAGCCGCACGAAGTCGACATGCTCCGGGCGGAAATACGCCCAAACGCGGCCGGACCCCGAAAACGTCGGTTGCGGCGCGGCGATTTGGTTTCGCGGCAGGCCCTCTTTCCAAGCGTGGTATGGCGTTGGTAAGATGTGGGGCCAATCTTGGGTCGCCAGATCGCGGCTGCCGGACTGGCTTGGATCGGTACTCTTTCGCGAACCGGTGTCGATTCGCGTTTGCAAATCAAGTTAGAGAAGGGTTTTCCCCGTCATGGCCAAGAGCAAGAAAAAAGTAGAAACCGTGTTTCTCGTGTGCGAGGAAACCGGCGACTACAATTACACGATTCGCCGCAAGCCGGGCGGCGAGAAGCTGAAGATATCGAAGTATTCGCCCCGGCTGCGCAAGCACACGACGCACGTCGAGAAGAAGAAATAGCTTCGTCGCCGCACTTGGCGATCTTCCGGAAGTTTCTTCGTGCGCGTTACGGGAAGCGGCGCGCGGATTGCGGGTTTGACAGCGGTTCGGCCCGTTGTTCGATAGGTAGCCGCGCGTTATCTTGGCGCGGTTGGTGGCGGTCGCGGCGCGACTCTTTGCGCGTTTGCCATCCAGGCAGGTTCGCATCGAGCCTGACAATTTGCCGCGCGAGTACCAACGGGCCGTTCGCGTGACGTTTACAATCAACATTCATCCTCCGCATCCAATTGGAGTAGAATCATGGCATACACCGTCGACCCCTTGCCGTATCCGCACAACGCCCTCGAGCCGCACATCGACGCGCGGACGATGGAAATCCACCACGGCAAGCACCATCAGGCCTACGTGACGAACGTAAACAAGGCCCTCGAAGGGACCGAACTTGGGAATCAGCCGATCGAAAAGCTGATCTCCGATCTCAGCGCGGTTCCGGAGAATATTCGCACGGCGGTGCGGAACAACGGCGGCGGGCACGCCAACCATACGCTGTTTTGGAGCGTCATGGGCCCGAACGCCGGCGGCGAGCCGGCAGGCGATCTGGCCAAAGCGATCGACGCCGAGTTGGGCGGATTCGCCAAGTTCAAGGAAGATTTCGCCAAAGCCGGGGCCACGCGGTTCGGCAGCGGCTGGGCGTGGTTGTCGGTCGACGAGAGCGGCAAGCTCGTCGTCGAGAGCACGCCGAATCAGGATTCGCCGCTGATGGAAGGCCGCACGCCGATCCTGGGCATGGACGTGTGGGAACACGCCTACTATCTGAACTATCAAAACCGCCGGCCGGATTACATCGCGGCGTTCTTCAACGTCATCAACTGGAAAGCCGTCGGCGAGCGGTACGCCGCCGCGAAGAAATAGAGGTCCGGATCGCGAAAAGATCGGGATCGCATGCGATGGACGCGCCCAAGCGGTCGAACGCTCGGCAATTGCCTGGATGTTCGGCCGCCGCGGCGCCCATTTTGGTTTGGTCGCGTTCGCCGCCGTGCTCCCCGGCCACTACCCCCTCGCGTGGAATATCCATTTTTCTGGCGTGGCATGGCGTGTCGGTCGCCGACTCACATCGCCGGAATCGTCGGCGACATCGAGACATGCGGACGCCCTACGCCGGAATCCTGGCAGAATGCACCGCGCCGGATGTTGCGAATCGCCGGAAGTGCGAATAGCATGGAACGTAATCGCCGATTTCGGCGTCCTATGCGGCAAGGTTCGAATGCCTTGACTCGACCGCGCGGGCGGCGCGCGTCGTTCTTGTTATTACTTCTTTGCGTAAGGATTTTCTAGCCATGCAACGATTCGCCAAAGTGCTTTTGGTTTGGACGGTCGTGGTGTTGTTACTCGTAGATACGGCGACGGCGTGTCGCTTGCTGGGCCGCTGGCGGCGATGCCGGCCCGTGTGCTGCGATCCCTGCCCGCCTTGCCCGCCGGTGAGTAGCTGCGACGGCGCACCGAAATCCGGCGACTCGCACGCCACGGGCGAGTCGATCGAAGCGAACAAGCCACCGATGCCGATGGAGACGCCGCTCGAACAACCGAGTCTGCCGCCGGATAACACGACTCCGCCAGAGAACACAACACCGCCGGAAACGACGACGCCCGAAAAGACACCCGCCGACGACATTTTTGACGCGCCGACCGACACGCCAGCGCCGACCACGCCGCCGGACGACGCGCCGATGCCTCCGGCAAATACACCGCCAGCGGAAACGCCGGAAAGCCCGGCCGGCGACTTGTTCGATCCACCGACCGATGCGCCGACCACAGGTACGCCTGCTACGGAAAAGCCCGGCGATCTGTTCGACGACCCCCCAGCGACGGACACGCCGACCGATGACGCCCCTGCGACGGACACCGCTCCGGCGACCGACACGCCGAAGCCGGCCGACGACATCTTTGGCGATTCGCCGATTCCGCCGGCAGAGACCCCCGCGGAAACACCCGCCACGGAAACGCCCGCCACAGAAACGCCGGCAAGTGATGGTCCGAGCAGCGACACGCCCGCCGACGATGCCGCCAAGCCAGCCGATGACCTGTTCGGTGATGGTCCGAGCGCTGATGCGGCGACGGAGGAAGAGATGCCGGCCGATGACGTCGATCCGCAGACGACTCCGCCCGTGCTGGACGATCCAGACGAAGGTCCGATGAACGAAGCGCCGAGCAACCAACCGACGGTCGACGATCTGTTCGGCGACGGGACGGAGGGTTCCGCGCTGCGCGAGAATCCTGCGTCCGTGGCGGAAGCACCGGCCTCGGACGTTCCGGCCGCCGAGACGCCCTCGGACGATGCGGCGATTTTCGACATCACTCCGGTCGGCGAAACGCCGGCGGACGATGCCACCAATGCCAGCGAGAAACCTGCCGGCGACGAACCGGCATCGGCCTCGCCGGCCACGGACGAACCCGCAACGGATAAACCAGCGGCCGACAAAGAAGCGACCGAAGCCGACGATCTGTTCGGCGATGCCAAGGGAGACACGCCGCGGAATCTGCGAAGCGGCACGGTGGAAGCATCACCGGCGAGCGAGGCCGCGACTCCGTCGGTGACGGCTCCCAATCGTTTCGAGCCGCTGGCCACGGAGCGAGCGGACGAAACGGCGTCCGCTGCGTCCGGCAAGCGAACGCAGGTCGACGACCTGTTCGGGCCGACCGAGAATGAAGCCAAGAAAGACGAAGCCGATTCGATAACCGCGGGCATTGCGACGCCGTCGATCGTGCCGCGCGTCGTCGTGCCGCGCGTCGAAGTGCCGTCGATTCAACCGGTGGTTACTCCGTCCGCTACCGTGGCTTTACCGACCGCAGCGACGCTGCCGATGCGCGTCGACGGTGTGACTCGCAACTGGAAGGACGACACCGGCGCCTACGGATGCCGCGGGCGGGTCGTGTCCATCATGGAGGGCAAGGTTCGGATCCAGAAGTCGACGGGCCGCCACACGACGGTTCCGTTCGAGCGATTGAGCAAGGCGGACGTCGACTACATTCGCGGCATGGCGAAGGCCGGCGGCGTCCAGTTGTCGGTCGCTCAGTCGGACTCGTCTCGGTAATCGCGGTGACCGCCAACAACCATTTCACTTGTGCCCCAACGACGGTGCGAATCGTTAGCTTACGGCTATCGACGCACCGTCGCCTTTTTTTGTGCCCCGGCCGATCGCGCGACGCGGTTCGTTGTTCGCGACGGTCGGTGTTATCCGCTGTCCTCAATACTGCGAGCATTGCGTGTCGCTCACCGAAGCTTTCCGCCGCGTGCCGTGGCTGCCATACGTTCTGCCGCTGGCTGTCTTTCTGCTGATCTCGGCGGTGGAGCCGGCGGCGGACGCAGCGCCGTCGACGTGGCTACCTATCGCGGCCGAGCACTATCCGCTGGTGTATACGGCGAAGATCGCCGCGGTGATCGTGGCGCTCGTGCTCGTTTGGCCGGTCTATCGGCGGTTTCCATTGGGCGTCACGCCGTTGGGGCTGCTCGTCGGCGTCGTGGGCGGCGCGTTGTGGATCGGACTGTGCCGGTCGGATATCGAGGAAAAGGTGCTAGCCGGGCTGGGACTTGAGTCGTGGCTTTCGACGGGCACTCGCGCGGCATACAACCCGCTGGAAGCTCTGACCGACAACCCGGCGTGGATGTACGGTTTTCTGGCGATTCGCTTTCTGGGGCTGGCCGTGCTGGTGCCGATCATCGAAGAGTTCTTCCTGCGCGGCTTCTTGATGCGGTTCGTGACGGCGACCGATTGGGCCAAGGTTCCGTTCGGCGTCGCCAGCGTCATGGCGATCGTCGTCGGTACGGCGTTTCCGGTGCTGTCCCATCCGCCGAGCGAAGCCCTGGCCGTGATCGTGTGGTTTTCGCTCCTCACGTGGCTGATGCTCAAGACGCGCAACATTTGGGACTGCGTGGCCGCCCACGCCGTGACCAATTTGATGCTTGGCATCTACGTCGTCGCCAGCGGCGATTGGCGGTTATGGTAGAGTCCGGCGAGCCGTGCGAACGCGCGACGGAGATCGGCCGCCCCGAAAGAAGAAATCGCCGGGGCGCGAGAATTGCGGCCGAGCCGCTAGCCCGGATTATTCATCGCGTGGCGAATAAAATGGCCTCCGAGTGCGTTTAA
>JBBDYI010000125.1:0-32438 GCA_040901705.1 Pirellulales bacterium
CTTACGATTCGATCAACGAGGTCGTGCTGGCGATGGTCAAGGTCGACAAGTCGGGCGGTGAAGAAGGCGACGAGGACAATCGGCGGAACGAAGTGCAAACTTGGGCTTACGACGCGGGGGCGAATCGCTGGACGCGGATGAAGCCGGCGGTCGAACCGGACGCCGGCGGCAATCGGACGCGGAATCTTGTGTTCGCGCCCGAACTGAACCTGGTGATTCTGGAAAACTGCACGTCGCGGCCGCGGGAGCAGCAGGTATGGACGTATCGGTATGCCGACGCGAAGCCGACGGCCGCCGGCGCAGAAAAGTCGAGTCAAGTCGACGCGGCCGTCAACGCGACGACCGTCGTCACGGACGTCGTCGTTTCGGTGCTGGCGAAAAACCGCGTCGAGATTTCGTGGACGCGACCAGCACTGGCACAGCCAGTGCCACCCAATGCAGAGCCAGTGCCACCCAATGCAGAGCCAGTGCCACCCGACGCACAGCCAGTGCCACCCGAAGCGGAGCCAGTGCCACTCGAAGCGAAGGACCGTCGCTACGTCGTCGAACGGGCCGTTGTCGAAGTTTACAGCGACGACCAGCTTGTCCGGCTGAAGCAAAACACGCCGCCGCTTTCCGAAACGTCAGTCGGCGCGATACACCGCGTCGGAAGGTTCGTGCAACTCACTGCGGAACCGATCCAAGGCACGTCGTTCGTCGACGATGCGATCGACCTGTCGCAACCGCAGAAAATCGACGGCGAGCCGACTTACGATCGCCAGTTGCATGCCGAGCATGTTGCCCGCGACGGGCGGGCGTACCCTTTGGCGGTGTATGCGTATCGCGTGCGGATGCTGGACGACGCGGGCAAGCCGGGCGGGCCGTCGCCGGCGACACTGACGATTCCGGCTTCGCCGCAACAAGTGTTCGCCAAGGAGGACGGCGAGACGTGCCAATTGAAATGGGCGGCCAATGCGGAAAAAGGCATCGCCGGTTATCGCGTGTACCGCCTCGACGGACGCTGGGACAAGGACAGCGTATCGCGGCTGACGGCGGAACCGATCGAGGAAATGAGGTTCGCCGACGAGACGGCCGGCAAGTCGACGCGGCGGTATTATGTCGTGGCGGTCGATGCGTTAGGCCAGGAAGGATTTCCGTCGTCGCCGGTCTGGTATCGTCGGGAGTGGCGGGAGTATTACGGGCCGTTTGTTGGCGAGTGGCATCAGTAGGGGGCTGGGGGCAGGGGGCAGGAGACAGGAGACAGGAGACAACGAATTCGGCGTCGCTTCCCTACCATTGCACTTTCAGCGTTGCTGCGGCGTTGATGCCGGGGGCGGCGAATCGGGTGCGGTCTGCGTCGTTGGCTTCGATGCCGCGGAGGTTTAGCCACTGGTAGTATTCGCGATTGGAGAGATTGAACAGGCCGACGTTGACTTGCACGTTCTTGGAAACGTTCGCGTAGGCCAGTAGATCGAACACGCCGTAGCCGGGCGTGATGAACTGGTTCGGGTCTGCGCCGCTGTATCGATCCTTGCGGTGGACCATCGTCGAGACGAACTCGACTCCCCAGCGGTTTTCCATCGCCCGATAACGCAGCCCGGCGATGGCGTACATCGGCGGGATCGAGTCGAGCGGCACGTCGTCTTCGAGGTTCTGCCCGACGGAATGCGTGAAGTTGCCGAACGCGCTCCAGCCGTAGAATTCCTTGGGCAGCGCGGCGTCCGCGTCGCCGAAGCCGCAACCGTCGCAGAGCCGTCCCGCACTGGCCGAGCCAGTGCCACCCTGTGCCGAGCCAGTGCCACCCCGCGGCGAACTTTCGCAAAGCTGGCCGAACAGCCGCACTTCCGCGGACATTTCGACGCCGTAGATTTGCGCGTCGAGGTTGCGCTGCTGGAATTCGATCAGGCCAGTGTTGGGATTGAGACCCAGCGAGACGTTTTCGATGAAGCCGTCGTAATGGTTGTAGTATCCGCCGGCATAGGCGGCCACCAACTCGCCGGAATACGAAAGCCCGACGTCGATGCTGTCGCTCGTTTCCGAAGTGAGGTCGACATTCGGCAGAATCACGTAGCCGAACAGCGGATTGGTGAACCCGATGCCGGCGTCTTCGATCGGCGGACCGCGATAGCCGCGGGCGTAGCGGACGATCGATTCGAGCTGCTCGGTGATCGGCACGCTCAACTCGACGAGCGGCTGCGCGTTCCACTCGCTGACGTTCTCCGGCGTTCCGCCGGAAGCGTCGAACAGCGGATCGGGCAGTGCGAACTCCGCGGAATAGTAATTGACGCGGACGCCGGGCGTGATGGCGAACGGCAACGCGTCGGTCTCGATGCGATCGCGAAAAAACAGCCCGACGCGCGTCGTGGTGACGTCCGGCAGCACTTTGACGGGCGTCGGGTCGGAAACCTGGCCGGAGTTGACCGTCGTGCCGGTGGCCTGGTTGACGATGATGCCGTCGCGGAGCCGTCCCGTGTCGGTTCGCAGCGCGTCGACGCCGTAGACCAGTTTGTGCCGGACGACGCCGTTGTCGAATTCGCCGCGAACGATCGCCCGGCCGCCGAAATGGTCCTGCGTGAAGAAGTTGTTGCTGGTGTCGTCGATCTGATGGCGGTTGGGTACGAACGGAGCGACCACGGCGGGCACGAGAAACTGTTGCAGGCGAGCGTCGTTGATCTGGGCGTCTTGATAGTAGATTTGCAGCCGCACGTGGGCGAACAGGCCGCCGCAAGGATTGTCGTAATCGTGAGTGAGGCTGTAACGGATGCGGCGGTTTTCGTCGTCGGCGATGGAGGAGAATCGCGAGCCGGGAAGCGCGCCGGGGAAAACTTCCGGCGTCGTGACGAACGTGTTGAAGCTGCCCGGCGGATCGGCGAGCGTGCTGCGAAGATTCGTGCCGATCTGCCGGTTCTGCCACTCGACGGAAAAGTCGAGTTCGCTGTCGGGATCGAAATGGTAAACGAGTTTGCCGAGGATGTAGTCGCTTTGATACTGCTGCGGGTCGGCGTGAAATGCGCCGGCGGTTTCCAGTTCGCTGCCGTCGCGGCGGGTGTAGGCGACCATCGCGTCGAGATTGCCGGTCCGCAGCGCGACGATCGGCGTTTCGGCCCAACTGGAATCGGCGGAGAAGTACGAGCCGCTGACGCCGAAGTAGCTGTCGCGGCCGAGCAGATCGAGGAAGTCGTCGGGGTCTTTCGTTTCGAAGGCCACGACGCCGCCGATCGCCCCTTCGCCATAGATCAGCGAACCGGGTCCGCGGACGATCTCGACTTGTTTGAGCAGACTCGGATCGACGCTGGCGCGGCCGAGTTGGATCGGGCCTTGCAAAAATGCGTCGGGCGAGCGGACGCCGTCGATGCTCATCAGCACGCGATTGCCTTCCAGGCCGCGGATGTTGATGCTGGTGTCGCCGAAGCGGCCGGTGCTGCTCTGCACTTGCACGCCGGGTTCGTAGCGAAATATGTCGCCGAGGCCGCGAGCGACATTCTGCTCGATCCGCTCGGACGTGATGACGCTTTCGTTGCCGCCGGATTCGAGGGCGCGCTCGAACGACGGACCTCCGGGCGTGGAGGGCGGTTCGTCGGCGGGCGGTGCAGGTTGCGCGGGCGGCGCGTCGTCTTCGGCCAGGACTTCCGTGCGTGGAAGCGTGGGCGTCGGTATTGTGCCGGGTGATTGGAGCGCGTCGGGTGCGGGCTGTGCGGCGCCGCCGTCTTGCGCCAGAACGAAAGCGGACGTCGATGTGATCGGTGTCGACGCGACAGGTAACGGCGCGACGGGCAGCGGCGCGTTGGGCAGCGGCGATTGCGCCGTCGCGGCCGGCGACGATACGAGAAACGCCGCCGCTGTGAGCAGGCGACAGCGGCGCGACGATCGTGTGTTGAGCGAGAAACGATGCATGGCGGCGGCGAGCCTTTCACAGGCGAGGGGAATGGCGATTCACCTTCCCTAGCAGAGCCATCGCGGTGGCCGTTGCGCATCGGTACTGGCGCGAGCATTGGGCGTGAAGCGTCCGTGCCCGCTGTAATTTGAATCGGATTGGGGGCGTCGCCGGCTTAAGACGATTGTGCCGGTCGCAGCGGTCGTAACGGAAACTCGCGGCAAACCGGGCAGTCTGGGCCGATTTGAACGGTCGCGCCACTGTGTCTATAGTACGAGAGTTGCATTTCAGCCGTGTTAGAGCGGCGTGGCGCAGTTGGCTTGCCGTCCGGCGAGAACCGCGCGAGGACTCTGCTCTACTGCTGCACCGCACCGGCGGAAAAGCCACCGGTGCAACCTGGGACTGGCGGAAATGCCGCCGGTCCCATTATTCCTTGGCGAAAGAGGGTTTCGATGCGTGCTCTGGATCGATGGTTCGCTCCGTGGAAACGAGCGGCAGGCGGCGCGGCGGACGGACGAATCCAGAGCAAACGTTGCGGTAAGCTGCGGAGGCGTGGTGCGTTTCGCGTCGAGTCGCTCGAAGCCCGGCAACTGCTGGCCGCCAATCCGATCATCACCGAGTTCATGGCCGACAACCAGAACTCGCTCGAAGACGCCGCCGTTCCGCCGGCCAACTCCGACTGGATCGAAATCCAAAACGCCGGCGACGCGGCCATCGATCTGGTCGGTTGGCATCTGACCGACGACGCCGGTGATCTGGCGAAGTGGACGTTTCCAAACGAAGTCTTGCCGCCGGGCGGTTTTCTGATTGTGTTCGCCTCGGGCAACGACGCGCCGGACGGCGCGGGGAATCTGCACACCAACTTTGGATTGTCGGCCGGTGGCGAGTATCTGGCCCTGGTGCGGCCGGACATGACGGTGGCCAGCGAGTTCGGCCCCGGCGGAACCGACTATCCGGCACAGTTCACCGATATTTCCTTCGGCATCGGGGTGAGCGAAACGGTGACGCCGCTCGTGACTGGCAGTGCGACCGTTTCCTATTTGACGCCGACCGCAAGCGGACAATTGCCGGCGAACTGGAACACCGTCGGCGGCGATGAAACCGGCTTCGCGTCCGGCACGAACGGCATCGGCTACAACCTCGAAACACCGCCGCCTTCGACGCCGGGATTCTTCGCGCGGCTGATCGACGTTTCGAGCCAGGTGGCCACGACGACCACTGCCGAGCAAGTCGTCGCCAACCCGGCGGCGTTCGGCGTACAGGCCGATGCTTCGGCGATCGTCGCTCAGATCGATTTCGCGGGCGGCGGCGGCACGTTCGGCGTGAACAATCCTTATCCCAATGGCGTGGCCAACGAAACGATGGACGATTTCGTCGTCCACGCGACGGCCGATGTGACGATTCCAGCCGGAACGTGGCAGATCGCGTTCGGCAGCGACGATGGCGCGCGATTGATTCTCGACGGCGCGAACTTCTTGAGCCGCTTCGGCGAAAACGGCACGCAGAACTCGGCCGACGAAATCCGCTACGAAGCGCCGCGCGGACACGCCTGGACCGGCGGCACATTCACGACCAACGCGCCGCTATCGAGTTCGCTCGACGCGATCATGTACGAACGCGGCGGCGGCGATACGTTCGAGATCGCCATTCGCAACGCGGCCGGCGGATCGAGTGCGTCGGTCGGCGCGGCCGATGGCTGGCAACTGCTTGGCGACGGGGCGCTTGGCTGGACCGTATCGACGGACGAGTCGTTGCCGCCGACCACGCTGATACAACCCGGCGGAGCAGGCGCAATCGGCTCGCAAACCATGCCCGGCAACCTAAACCTCGCCAGTGGCGGTGCGCTGTATGTCGATCTCGACGGCAACGCCAACACCGCCGACAAGCTGACCGTTTCGGGGACTTTGACTCTGGGCGGATCGAGCCGGCTGGAAGTCGCCGTGATCGCCGGCAGTTTGCAGGCGGGCGATACTTTCGACATTCTCGACGCCACCGCCACCAGTGGCACGTTCAACCGGATCGCGCTGCCGCTGCCGGCAGTGGGACTCAAGTGGGATACGTCGCTGTTGCACACGACCGGCGTGATTTCCGTCGTCGTCGATCCGAATCCCGACGACGATCCGCTGCCCGGCAATTCGACTCGGCAGCAGATCGAGGACTATACGAACTTGATTCAGACCGACGTCGAAGCCGCGATGTTCGCCGGCAGTTCGTCGGCGTTCGTGCGAATTCCGTTTAGCGTGGCCGATTTGTCGGCGATCGACTCGCTGCGGCTTCGCGTGAAGTACGATGATGGTTTTGTCGCCTATATCAATGGCCAAGAGATCGCGCGGACCAACGCGCCGACGACGCTTTCCTTCGATTCGACGGCCACGGCCGAGCGGACCAAGACGCAGGCGCTACAGTTCGCGGAGATTCCGCTGTCGTTCGACGTCAGTCAATTGAATGTGGGCGCGGGGCCGCTCAATGTGCTGGCGATTGCGGGGCTGAATCTCGACCCGCTCGACAACGACTTCCTGTTGCTCGCCGAGTTGGCCGGCACGTCAATCGAGACCAGCGCGCATCGGTACTTTCAGCCGGCTACGCCGGGTGCTGTCAACAATTCGGGCGCACAGGACGTGATCGTGCCGCTCGCCGTAAGTCACGAGCGCGGATTCTACGACGCGCCGTTCAATCTCGTGCTGTCGACACCCACGGCGGAAACGTCGATCCGCTACACGACCGACGGCACGCTGCCGACGGCCACCACTGGGTTGTTATATACCAATCCGCTGCCGATCAGCGCCACGACGACGCTCCGCGCGGCGGCGTTTCGCGACGGGTATCTGCCGACGCCGATCGAAACGCATACGTACTTGTTCGTCGACGACATTGCGCAGCAAACCGCGGCTTCGACGCTGGCCGCCGGCTTTCCGTCGACGTGGGGCGGAACGGGCGCGGACTACGGACTCGATCCCGACGTCGTCGGACCGGGCGATCTTTACGGCGGCACGTACGCAGCGACCATTCGCGACGATTTGAAGGCGCTTGGCACGCTGTCGATCGTGATGCGGACGGACGACATGTTCGCGTCCAGCGGCATCTACTCGAATCCCGACGCTCGTGGCAGCGCTTGGGAGCGGCCCACGTCGCTCGAATACATCCCGGCCGACGGCAGCGAAGGGTTTCAGATCGACGCCGGCATCCGTATCCAGGGCGGTGCGTTTCGCAGCCACGGTTTGACGCTGAAGAAATCGTTCCGGCTGGCGTTCCGCGACAGCTACGGCGCGTCGAAGCTGCGGTTTCCGCTGTTCGGCGACGACGCAACCGACAAGTTCGACGCCATCGTGCTGCGGGCGAACTCGAACGACGCTTGGAATTTCTGGGGCGGCACGAACGTGCAGTACATGCGCGACCAGTGGGGCCGCTCGACGCAGTTGGCGATGGGCCAGCCGTCGGCCCACGGCAATTACATGCATCTGTACATCAACGGCCAGTATTGGGGCTTGTACAATCCGACGGAGCGACCGAATCAGGCTTTCTCGGCGACGTATTTCGGCGGCGACAAGGAAGATTGGGACGCCATCAACTCTGGCAGCGCCGTCAACGGCAGCACGGCCGCATGGAACACAATGGTCTCGCTGGCCGGCGCGGTCAACACGACGAACGTGGCGGCCAGCGATGCGGCCTATCAGCAGTTGATCGGCAACAACGCCGACGGCAGCGACAGTTCGACGCGCGAAGATTATCTCGACGTCGACAACATGATCGACTACATGATCGTCAATCTGTATGGCGGCAACAGTGATTGGCCGCATAAGAATTATTGGGTCGGGCGGGAACGCGGTCCACAGAGCACGGGGTTCAAGTTCTACATGTGGGATAGCGAGTGGTCGCTGGGCATGCAGTCGGACGTCAACTCGAACCAGGTCGGCGTGGGCAACGGCGTGGCGCAGCCATACGGCCTGCTGCGGGCGAACGCGGAGTTCCGGTTGCAGTTCGCGGACCGCTTGCAGAAGCACTTTTTCAACGGCGGGGCGCTGTACGTCGACCCGGCCAACCCCACATACGATCCGGCCCATCCGGAGCGAAACGTGCCGGCCGCCCGATATGCGGAACTGGCGGCCGCGATCGAACAGGCGATCGTCGGCGAGTCGGCTCGCTGGGGCGACATGGCTTCGAACCCGCCGCGGACGTGGGCCACGTGGGACGCGCAGCGCGACAGCCTGATGACGAGCTACTTTCCGCAACGGTCGCAGATCGTACTCAACCAGTTCCGCTCGGCCGGCTTGTATCCGGCCACCGGAGCGCCCCAATTTGCGGTGGGCGGCTTGCCGCAGCACGGTGGTGCATTTCCGGTCGGGGCGCAACTGTCGGTGAGCAATCCCAACGCCGGCGGGCAGGGGACCGTGTTCATCACGTTCGACGGCAGCGATCCGCGCGGTTACGACTGGACGACCCATCAGGCATCACCTTCGGCATCGGCCGTTGCGCTGGCGGCGGGAAATACCATCGGTCTGGTCGATACGGTGACGGTCATGGCGCGGATTCGCCGCGACATTGGCGGCGGGCAGTTCGAGTGGAGCGCGCTTACCGAAACCACTTTCGCTCCCGTGCTTTCCGACTTGCGGATCACCGAGGTTCATTACCATCCGGCCGATCCCACGCCGCAAGAGCTAGCCGTCGATCCGACGTTCACGGCCAGCGATTTCGAGTTCGTCGAAATCCGCAATGTCGGCGCGAGCACGATCAACCTTTCCGGAGCGACGTTGAGCGATGGCGTGACGTTCGCCTTTGCCGGATCGTCGGTCGCGTCGCTCGCGCCCGGCGAACGGGCCGTCGTCGTGAGCAACCAGGCGGCGTTCGATCTGCGATACGCCGACGATCTGAGCGGCATCCAGGTCGCCGGGACGTTCGGCGGAAATTTGAACAACGGCGGCGAGACAATCGTGCTGTCCGGGGCGTTCGGCGAGACGCTCGTCGAGTTCAGCTTCGGCGACGGCTGGTATTCGCACACCGACGGCGAAGGCTATTCGCTGACCGTCATCGACGACGCCAATCTGCTCGCCGATCTCAACGCCAGCAGCAGTTGGCGGCCCAGCCAGCGCGTGCATGGCTCGCCGGGCAGCGGCGACATTGCGCCGACGCCCGACAGCATCGTTATCAACGAAGTGCAGACGAACACCAATGGCGCGGATCGCATTGAACTTAAAAACGTCTCTTCCGCGGCGATCGATGTCGGTAACTGGTTCGTCAGCAATTCGGCCGAGGACCGCCGCAAATACCAAATCGCGGCCGGAACCGTCATTCCGGCAGGCGGCTACCTAGTGCTCACCGAAGCGAGCCACTTCGGCGCGACGAGCAGCGACGCCGGGGCGCTCGTGCCGTTCGCGCTGAGAGAGCACGGCGACGCGGTGTTGCTCACCGCCAGTGACGCGAGCGGCGAACTGTTCGGTTATCGCGAGCAGCAATCGTTCGCGGCGTCGCTCGGCGGCGAGGCGATCGGTCTCTACACCAAGAGCAGCGGCGGCACCGACTTCGTGCGGCTCGTCTCGCCGTCGTTCGGCTCGGCGAACGGCGCGCCGGTCGTCGGTCCGCTCGTCATCAACGAGTTGATGTACCATCCGGCGGTCGGCGAACCCGAGTTCATCGAGATTCGCAACGTCTCGGCGGCCGCCGTGGCGCTCGACGACGGAGCGGGCAACGCCTGGCGGTTGCGGGGCGCGATCGAGTTCGCGTTTCCGCTGGGCCAGTCGATTCCCGCCGGCGGTTATGCCGTGGTCGTGCAAGGCGCGGACGGCGGCGACGCCGTGGCCGCAGCCGCGATGTTCCGCGCGGCGCGCGGCGTGCCGGCCGGCGTGCCGATCTTCGTCTACACGGATGCCCTGTACGGCAGCCTCAACAACGGCGGCGAAAAGCTGTTTCTCGATATGCCAGGCGCGGCCGATTCGGGTTTGAGCGAACAGCCCTACGTGCTCATTGATGCCGTGCGATACGAGCCGGTCGCGCCGTGGCCGACCGAAGCCGACGGCGGTGGATCGTCGCTGTCGCGGAACGACTCCGCCGCTTACGGTAACGACGTCGCCAATTGGCTTGCCGGCACCGTCGGTGGCACGCCGGGCAGCGAAAACGTCGGTATCGACACCACGCCGCCGACCACGCCGGCGAATCTGTCGGCGCGGCTGGTCGGCACGAATCGCGTACTGCTGGCGTGGAACCGCGCGGCCGATCCGCAGACCGGCGTGGACTATTACAACGTCTATCGCAACGGCGCGCTGGTGGCCTCGACCCCGCTGCCCGTGATGACCGACGATGGCGTTAATCCAGGCACGACGCTAACGTATCAGATTTCCGCGGTCAACCGCGACGGATTGGAAAGCGCTCGCAGCACCACGGTCGTCATCGGCGCGCAAACGGTGAGTTACCAGGACGGCGCGTCGCCAACGACCGCGTATTCCGGTACGCGCGACACGGAACTGCGAGCCGGCCAGCCGACGCAAAACAATGGCGCCGACACGAACCTCGAAATCGACGGCGACGACGGCGGTTTCGACCTTGCTGTGTTGCTGCGATGGCAGGTCAACCCCGCCGACATTCCCGCCGGCAGCGTGATTGTCGGCGCGTCGATTTCCCTCGACGTGACCAACGAATCCAGCGGACCGTACGAAATCTCGCGCGTGCTGCGCGACTGGGACGAGTATCAGGCCACGTGGGAAGAATTCCGCACGGGTCAGACATGGGCGACAGCCGGCGGTAACGGCGCGGCCGACCGCGGCGCCGTGCTGGCCACGATCACCGGCGCATCGGTCGGTCGGCGAACGTATGCGTTCAATGCGACGGGCATCGACCTGGTCCAGCAATGGCTCGGCGGCACGGCGGCGAATTATGGCGTGGTGATTGCCAACGCCACGACGACCAACGGCATGGACGTCAGTTCGCGGGAAGTTGCCGCCGCGGCGAATCGTCCGATGTTCAACATCAGTTTCGTGCCCGCTCCGACGCCCGGAGTTTACGGCGACGTGAACGTCAGCGGCGGCGTCGACGCCGCGGATATCGACTTCCTGTACGAGGCGATCGCCGTCGGCAGCGCCGATCCGCACTTCGACTTGAACGGCGACTCGGTCGTGGACCGCGGCGACGTCGATCATCTCGTGCACACGATTTTCGGCACGCAGTACGGCGACGCGAATCTCGATGGACTGGTCGATCGCAGCGACGCGGCCGCGCTCTCACAGAATTTCGGCAAGGCCGCACTGTGGAGTACGGGCGACTTCGACGGCGATCGGTTGGCGACGCTCGCCGACCTCGCGATGTTGCAGTCGAGTATGTCGCCGCCACTGTCGCCCGTTGCCAGTTCTCCCGCGGCGGCCGTGGTGCGGGTTGCCTCAAGACTCAACGCGCCGACAACGACAGTTGAGACCGATTCGCCCCAACTTGCCGCGCGTCGCGTGCCTCGCATTCGCCCGCTTGCGTTGCCGGCGGCGTCGACACTGGCCACGCGAAGCGGCCGACGCTCAGCCGGCGAATCGCCCGCCGCACGATCGTCGGCCATCGCCGATTCGACGGACGCGGCCCGTCCAACCCGTCGCCGGCTGGCCACGCACGCCCGTTCGGCCGATGCGGTCGACGCGGCGCTGGCCGCGGGTTTCGACCATTGAAGGTAAAGCTGAAACGAGAAGGCCGCTCGTTCGGTCGATCGTGACTATTGCTGAACCCCGCCTGAACCGTCGTGAACTTGTCTGAACCCGCCGTTGTGGTCGGTCCCACGCGACTGTGCCACGGGCTGCTGAAATAAGTTCTTCACTCAACGGCGGGCGTTTTTGGGCACGCGGACGACGATCATCGCCTCGCCGGCGTTGTCTTCCGCGGTGCAAGCGACGAGTTTGCCCTTCGCGTCGATCGCATAGGCGGCGCCGCTTTGCAGGCCGCCCTGCTTGTCGTGGGGCGTGGCGTCGCAGGCGACATACCAGACGCGATTTTCACGCACGCGGTCCCAGACCCAGCGGCGCTGTTTGTGCTGCGGATCGAGAATTTCGGCGGGCCGCGTGCCGTTGGCGTAGGGAGCGAGAATCAATTCCGCGCCGGCTGTCGTGAGTTTGCGGCACGTTTCCGCCGCGACGGACTCGAAGCAGATCGCGATGCCGACGCGAACGCCGTCGATGTCGAAAACGTTGGCGTCGTTGCCGGCGTCCCATACGGCTACTTCGCCGCCTTTGCCGCCGGCCAGAGCGCTCTTGCGATGATATCCGATGAGACCGTTGGGGCCGACGAGTGCGTGCGTCAGATGGTATTCGACGGGCTGCTTGCTTTGTCCGCCGGGTTGAGCGTCGGCTTTAGCATCGACTTCGGCTTTGGCTTCGACGACGTGCTTCTCCGTAAGTCCGACGGCGAGCACGAGGTTGTTGCGCCGGGCGATCTCGCGGACCTTGGTCAGCGATTCGCCGTCGAGCGTTTCGGCAAATTTGCGATTCTCGCGCGATTGCCACCAGCCGTGGATCGTGCATTCGGGGAACAACACGAGGTCCGCGTCGGCGGCCGCGGCTTTTTCGGCCCAGTGGGCGATCTGGCGAAGGTTGTGTTCGGTATCGCGGACCTTGATTTCGCACGTCACGGCCGCGACAACGAATTCTCCGCTGGGGCTGCGTTGCGAAGACGGCTTAGGGGGATCGTCCGCCGCGGCGATCGGCGCGACGATCGCTGCGACGATCTGCGCGACGACGAAAACGCCGACGAACCAGTTGACGGCGCTGCGAGTCCACGCGCCGCGCCGCGAGCGGTGCGGGCGACGACTCGCAATGATTTGGAAATCCATCATCGTGGGGAAACACCGACTCCAGCAGGCAGCGGCGGTCGAGAGTCCGTCGAGCGTTAGTCGCGTCGTCCGTCGAACGCCGGAACTTCCTTCTGCGTGCCGAACCACTTCGTCCACAGCGCCTTGTCGAATTGGAAGTCCTGTTTCGTCATCGTGACGAGCGCGTTGCGAACTTCCTCGTTGAAGAACGACTTGCGGACCCGCCGCGGCTTCGTGTTCACGCCCAATCCACCGCCGCCGGTGGAGCCGCCGCTCTTGTCGAACGTGGTGTTGATCGCACCGTTGCCGGTGCTGCCGTAGGTCGGCAATTCGAAGGTGTGCTGCGTGACCAACGCTTCGATCAAGGGGCCGACGGCGCGGCGGTCGCCGATCAGACGCAAGCCGATGGCCGCCCGTTGGACGACGTTGTTGTCCTTGTCGTGGAGCGCGAGAATGTAGCGGTTGGTCGACGCGGAGGCTTTCGCGCGGCCGACGATTTCGAACGACGTCATGCAGACGTCGTTGTCGGCGTCGCCGAGCGAGTAATCGACGAGGGCGGCGATCGCTTCGGGCGAGTCGATGTTGCCCAGCACCTTGACGTATCCGAGTCGGATCTTGGCCGCGCGAGCGGGATCGGCGACGCGCTTGTCGTTCTCGGCGTCGTAGTAGAACTTGATCGCGCTGACGGCATACGGGTCGTTGATTTCCAGCAGCTTCGCCCTGGCCAGCGCGCTCTTGTCCGCGTCGCGGCTGTCCAAATCCTCGCGGAGCCGCTTGAACGTCTGGAACCATGCCTTGTGTTTTTGATCGGTGAGCGAACGTTGCTCGACCAGTTCCACTTCCTGCTTCGTGCGCCATTTGCCGCGGTAGAACACCAGTCCCTGCCGCTCCTTGATTTCTTTCTCCGTTAGCCACTCGCCTTGATACTGCCGGTGTTTGAGACGGGCGCGAACGCGCGCGTTGTCCGGTTCGAGTTCGACGACGCGCTGCAGGTGGGCCTTCTCCTGCACGGACAGGTAATGCTCCCGGCACCAGTCGGCGAGTTTGAGTTGATCGTCGACCGTGTCGGCGTACGAAGGCGCGACGCGATCGTAGGCGACCTCGGCGTCGCGCCGCCGGACGACTTCCTTGACGTCGCCGCGGGCGATCGTGATCTCGCCGCCGTCGGCGGTGCGCACGACGTACTCGGCAGCCCACTTGTCTTCGCGGTTTACGTGCAGGCCCTCGATCTGGCCGCCGCTGCGGAGTATGAACACTTCAGCCGACGCCGGCACGGCGAAAAACGTAGCGGCAATGGCAATGGCAATGGCGATGCCGCGGTCGAACATGGTGTTGGCGCTCATAGGTGTCGGCGTTGCGGGTCGGAATCGGGGCAGTGTACCGGAGAATCTCTATTCGATGGGCGTTTCCGCCGGCGGAACCACCACTGTAAAATATAGGAAGCCAATACGGCCCAGAGCAACGTTTTCACCGCAAAAGAGTCGGCGAAACCGCCACAATCGACCGATTTTTCGCGAATACCGGCCATTTTCCCGCCGAATGGGGCATCGAGTTGGCGTGGCGCGTCGAAATTGCAGGAAAGCTTGCTGGGATTTTTTGCCGCTGCGCACGTTTTTTCCGATGGGTGAAACGCACCGCATCACCAAAGCGGAACCCTCTAACCACCGCGACCGCATGTCGAGCATTCCCCAGTCCCACCGCGCGAGTTCTCCGGCGTCGGTCGCCTGCGGCGTCGTTACGATCAGCGACACTCGGACGCTGGACGACGACACCGGCGGCGGCACGGCGATCGAATTGCTCGAAGCCGCCGGGCATCGCATCGTCGGCCGCGAGATCGTGCCGGACGAAGCCGAGCGGATCCGCGACGCGCTGTCGCGATTCGTCCAGCGCGGCGACGTCGAGGCCGTGCTGCTGACGGGCGGAACCGGGCTGTCGTCGCGCGATCAGACCTTCGAAACCGTGACGGCGATGTTCACGAAGACGCTTAGCGGTTATGGCGAGCTGTTTCGGATGCTCAGTTATCAAGAAATCGGCGCGGCGGCGATGCTGAGCCGCGCCGTCGGCGGACTGATCGGCAGGACGATCGTATTGACGATGCCGGGATCGCCAGCGGCCGTGCGGCTGGCGATGGAGAAGCTGATCCTGCCGGAGTTGGGGCATTTGCGACGCGAAGCTGGTCGCTGAAGCGGGCCGATGTGCCGCGGATATGGCGAATCGGCGGCGGAACTGCGTCCCTCGCTGCGGGCCTCGCCACGTCCGGACCGGTCAGGCTAAACTACGCTCATACCGCTAGGCACGCCCAAGTGCATTGGGACGCAGCGCGAGTGCAACTCCTGGAACAATTGCCATGCCCAATACGAAAATCGAACCGCTCCGCTACGATCCATCCGGCGTGTTGTCGGCCTATGGCTCGTCGTTCTCCCAGGGGCTCAATACGCTCGTTCCCTCGCTCGACGCCGCACGGACCGAAGTTGTCGCCGAAGCCGCGTCGTGGCAGCGAGGCGAAACGCCGCCGCCGCTAAAGACGCCGCTCGACGCCGGATTTATCGATCTGCCCGAACGATTGCTGGCCGACTACAACGGGCCAAAGCGGGCCGAGAGTGAGTTGCACAAGGTCATTGCCGCTGCCCGCCGGTTGGCCGAATCGGTCGATCGCGCCGTCGTGCTCGGCATCGGTGGCTCGTACATGGGCGCGCGGGCGTTGTTCGAGGCCGGCTGTCACCCGTATTGGAACGAGCTGTCGCGTGGCGCACGCCACGGCTGCCCGCGGTTGTACTTCGAGGGGAACAATCTCGACAACGACGCGATGCAGGGGCTGCTCGATCTGCTCACGCGCGATGCCGGCATCGGTGCTGCGGGCAGTGGCGGCGACGATGCGGCCACGCGGCGATGGGGCATCGTCGTGATCAGCAAGAGCGGCGGCACGCTGGAAACGGCGATTGCCTTTCGGACGTTGCTCTCCGCGCTGGAAAAGAGCGGCGGCGACGTAAAGTCGCTCGTCGTGCCCGTCACTGACCTGGGCCGAAATGAAAAGGAAAACGACTATAAGAGCCTGCTGTATCGGCTAACGAGCGAACTGGGCTGCCGCGATACGTTCGAAGTGCCCGACGGCGTTGGCGGGCGGTTTTCGGTATTCACGGCGGTCGGATTGTTGCCGGCGGCGCTGCTCGGATTGGACGTCGTTAAGCTGCTCGAAGGCGCGGCGGCGATGAACCGGCATTTTCGCGAAGCGTTGGTCGAGGAAAACGTCGTGCTGCGATACGTCGGCGTGGGGCACCTCGCCGAAACGCGGCACGGCGCGACGATTCGCGCGATGTCCACGTGGGGCAAGAGCCTCGAAGCGGTCGGGCTGTGGTACGACCAGTTGCTCAGCGAAAGCCTCGGTAAGAACGGCCGCGGCGCGACGCCGCTGACCGTCGTCAATACCCGCGACCTGCACTCCCGCGGGCAGCAGCACCAAGACGGCCGCCCCGACAAGCTGATTACGAACCTGATCGTCGACGGCGTTCGCCAAGACCGACTGACCGTCGAATCGCGGGCGTCCGATCGCGACAAGCTCAACTGGCTCGCCGGTAAGACCATTCCGGAAGCACTCGATGCGGCGACGAAGGGAACGAATCTGGCGTACAACAGCGTGAGCCGTCCCACGGCCGATCTCATCCTTGCCCAAACCGAGGAAGCATCGATCGGCCAACTGCTGCAAATGTTGATGCTGGCCACGGTCGTCGAAGGCCGGCTGATCGGCGTGAATCCCTACGGGCAGCCGGGCGTCGAAGACTACAAACGGAACATGAAGCAGTTGTTGCAGGATTGAGGATCGATCGAATTGTGCGAGGCGAATCCTTTCGCCGATTGCACCGTCAAGCGATTCCCTCAGCGAAAGGATTCACCTCGTACAGTTTCCGGTTTCAGGAATTGCACTCATTCTCAATGGGTGAAGCCATGCCAACATTTCTCTCGCTGCGACGTCGCAATGCTTTCCGCGTCGTCGGGCTATTTGCTGCGATCGCCGTTGCGGTGGTTTCTGTTGCGGTGGTTGCCGCGCGGCGGAGCGAGGCTCAAGATGTGCGTCCCGCGGCGTTTCCCGTCGTGTTGCGGCCTTCTTCGGGAACGGACGGCGGCGAGGCGGCGTGGGAAAGTTTGCTGGCCCGCGAAATCGGACGTCAAGCGCTGCTCAACGCGGCGCGCGATCAACTTGGCCTGCCGACGCGCGACTTGCTGCTGCTCGAAGCAGACCGGGCCGCCGCCGAAGACGCGGGGCGGCTGCTCGATGTGCGGTTTTCGCCGGTAATGGGGAGCCAGACGACCGCCGTTGTTCGCCGCGTGCAGGGCGAATCGCGCGAGCAATTGCTCAAGGAGAAAGTTCCGTGCGGACAGGACGAGCCGATGTCGTACAAGCCGCTGCTGGACTTTGCCGATCGTCTCAGCCGAAAAGAATTCGTCGACGGCCTGAAAAAAGCCGGCTTCAGCGGCCAACCGATTGCCATGAAGGACCACGGCGACGTGCCCGCGGCAATCGAGCGGTTGCTGTCGCGGATGAGCATTCCGGCGCAATTCGCGGCCGTGCGCCAACTTCATGCACTCTCTCGCAAGGATGGATATTCGCCGGAGGTTCTCGGCGCGCTGATTCGCGGCTACGCCAACCTTTCCACGTTCGAGGAACTGCACTGGTCGAGCGCACACGAGGTGTTCAAGGCGCGTGCGCTGCTCTACGCCCATCGCATGAAGCTGGCCGGCGACGGGCCGTGGGCGCGGTGGCATCGGGCCTATGCCTGGACGCTGTCGGGCGTTCACTCCGAAGCGCTGCACGATCTTTCCGCAGCGGACAAAATGGTCGCGGAGGGCAAGCCAACACCGGCCGCCAAAGACGCCAAACCGCCGGAGTGGGTCGCCGTGATTCGCGCCGCTTGCCGCTTCCAGACCGGCGCAAAGTCGTATCTGTCGGCCGCCGGATCGCCCTACCGCGAGTTGGCGATGTTGTTGGAGGTGCGGAATCTGGAACTGAACAAGATCACGCCAATCGCCCAGCCGTCGCTGTTCAATCCGATCGGCTTCCAGCGGATTCGCGAGTTGGGCGCGGCGTTGCCGCACTGTTCGCGGATCGACGAAGCGGTTCACGCGACGACCAGTTCGGACACGCACGCCGAGATCGCGGCGATTGCTCGAGAGAATTTCGCCAACTGGCTGTATCGCGAGCTGCGCGACGTACCCGAACTGCCCGACGACGCGGCGGCGATTGTCGCCGCGCAAATCAAACGCGGCCGCGGCGATCAGGCATCCGAATATCGGGCCCGCGCCGACCTGATCGCCAGCCTGTACCGCGCCGGCGACGCCGACACGATGGGCGAACCGAGTTGGGGCATGCTCGCCGCGCTGATCGAGGACACGACGTTCATGTGGTGCCACTGCCAGGTCGGCGAGAACGACGATCTCGACGAAGACGGCCTGGCCGATCTGCTTCAGTTGTACGACGCCATGATTCGGCGGCATCCGTTCCGCGAAGTCTTGCAGCTGGCGGGGATCAATCCGGGCCTCCGCCGCGAGTCGTACGCCAGCGTGCTCGAAGCCATCGACGTGGCCAACGTGCCGTACTTCGATGACTTTACGTACCGGCGGTTTCCGGGTAACGACCTATTGCAAAAATTCCGCGACGCCGGGCATCGGCACCTCGACGTGACGTATGCCGGACTCGTCACTCACACGCGGCTGGTGAATCCGGAGTTTCGTTTGCGGCTGGCCAACCAGCTTTACGCTGTCAGTCCGTATTCCCCGCTGTCCGTCGCCATCAAGATCGAAACGGATTGGAACGGCGTCAAGGCACGCGCCGCCGAATGGGAGCAGCGCTACGCCGGTGAATTGCCGGTCATGCGAGCGCTCGGGCTGGCCTACCATGCGGAGCACAAAAACGCCGACGCGGTCCGCTGTCTGAAGCGCTACGCCGAAGTAATCCACGAGTTCCCGATTTACAAGGTCATGGCCGATGCGCTGCGGCGGGATAATCGGCCGCAGGACGTGGTCGACATGTGGCGGCAGGCGTGCGCCGTTTCGACCCATCCTCCCACGCTGGCCGCGTGCCGGAACGAATGGATGCGGACGCTGATCGACGCGGCGCGCTACGGCGACGCGATCGAAGCGGCCGAATCGATGCCCGGTTCGCCGCTCGACGCGCTGGCGCTCGCCGCGGAAGCCGCGGAATACGATCGGCGCTACGACGACGCGGAAGCACGCCTGCGCAATATTGCCGAGGCCGCCGATGGCGAGTGGCCCGTCGTGTTGTGGTACGTCTGCTGTCGACGCACGGGGCGCGGCGGTGTCGACGCTGCGAAATCGGCCGCCGAGTCGTATCTCGCGTCGTGCGAGTCGCAAGTCAACTACGTCCGCGAGGAAGATTGCTCGATCGCCGGGCGGCTCGCGCTTGCGATGGGGCAGGCGGATCGCGCGCGTCCGCTGCTCGAGCGCGCCCAACGCTCGCAACTGCGGTTGGTCGACGCCTGGCACCAGGTGCTGCTCGCAATCGAGGCCGACGACGCCCGCACGCGCGATGAACTGCTCGCCCGCATGACTGCCCAGGGTTCCGCCGCCGGCGCTGGGCCGCTCGCCGCCACAGCACTACGCGTGACCAAGTTGCTTTTGGAAGCAACGAAGGCCGACAAGCCGCTCGATGAGGCCAATCTAAAAGACGTTCTCGCACGATGCACGACCGACGAACGAGTCCGGATGTGCTATTTCGTCGCGCGGTATTTCGAGTTGCGCGGCGATCGAGCCGCGGCGAAGTCTTGGTACACGGAATCGGTGCGCGTGCCGCGCGGCTGCCTGGAACGCACCCTCGCCTGTATCCGCCTCCGCGAACTCGGCGTCGAACCGAACGACGTGAAAGTCACAGCCTGGCCGGGTCCGTGATCGCCGAACGCCGCGCCCGAACCAGCCGCGTTTCACGTTTTGGCCAGTTCCTCGATGGCGTGGCACGTTTGGTCAACCCGCTCAGATCAATTCCCGGATCGGCTCGATGTCGGTATCGGTCGGATAGCGCGGCACGCCTGCGCCGTCGAACTGGCGGTCACGGTGGGCATCGAGGCCCATGTTGTGGTACAGCGTCGCGAACACTTCCTGAAATTTGACCGGCCGATTCGCCGGCTCTTCGGCGAACTTGTTCGTTTCGCCGATCACTTGCCCGGTCTTCATGCCGCCGCCGGCCAGCAGCGCGGCGTTGACGCGCGGCCAGTGGTCGCGGCTGTTGCGGTTGTTCAGTTTCGGCGTGCGGCCGAACTCGCCCCACACCACGACCGACACGTCCTTGTCCAAGCCGCGTTCGACCAGATCGGTCACCAAGGCAGACAATCCGGAGTCCAACAGCGGAAAATCCTCGCGGGCCTGGACGAAATTCATCCCGTCGCCGCCGTGCCAATCCCAACGGCTGTAGTTCAGCGCAACGTACCGCGCTCCGGCTTCGACCAGCCGCCGCGCGACGCACAGATTCTCCACCATCCGCGGCGCGCCGTCGCGCTGAAACGCCTCTTCGCTCTTTCCGTAACGCGCGACGACGTCGGGGTCTTCCTTCGACAGATCGAGCGCGTCGCCGAGCTTGGAATCGGTCAAGATGCCGAGAGCGCGCTCCATCGACGCATCGTAACCTTCCATCCGTGCCGCCACGTCCATGTCGCGGCGAAAGCGGTCGAGCGATCCGCGAAGCTGCTCGCGGTTTTGCAGCCGCTCGAGCGTGATGCCCTTGAGCACCAGGTCGTCGGACTTGTCGCGGGCTTTGCGGCCGACGGCATTGAACGGGTTGTGCTTGAGGCCCAAAAAACCGGCCGCCCCCGGTTCGCCCCAGGTCCGATTGCCCGTCCCATACATCAGCGCTAGGTTCGCCGGCACCGCGGGATTCGTCTCTCCGCCGAGCCGAGAGACCCAAGCCCCGGCCGACGGCCAACCGCCGCTGGCCATCGGATCGCCTTTCTTGCGGCCGGTCATGCACTGGTAGCAGTCGTGCGCGCCGTCGGAGTCGGACAGCGTGCGGACAATCGCGAACTTGTCCATCATCGCGGCGATCTTCGGAAACAGTTCGCAAATCCGGATGCCCGGCACGTTCGTGTCGATCGGCTTGAAGTCGCCGCGAATCTCAACCGGAGCGTCGGGCTTGAGATCCCACATGTCGATGTGGGGCGGACCGCCCGGCAAGTAGATGTTGATGATCGCCTTGTGCGAGTTGGCGACGCCGGCCTGAGCTTCCAAAGCCAGAATCTGATTCAGCGCCAAGCCACCCATCGCGGCCCCGCCGATTTGCAGAAAGCCGCGACGCGAAAGCCGGTCGCAAAAGCCAGCCCGTCTGTCGCGCCGTCCGAGAATCGTCAACATGGCCGTGGCTCCTCACGCAATAAGTTCATTGACACATAAAACTCTACTGATCCATCTGTTTCGTGTCAATCTCTCACTCTCACGGTGCAACGCCTACCAGCCCGTTGGTGCGTCAGGAGAAGGTTGGATGATCTTGCAAGATGAAACGTTCTTGCAAGGTCATCCACCCTTCGATCTTAGCCAACCGTCTCAATACCAGTCGAGCAGCCGCACTTCGACGCCCAGGTCGCGGCCTACCAGCGATTTGAAGCGGGCGAGGTCCGCGTAAGTGTTGCCTTGGTTGCGGTAATGATACGGAATCACCATCGTCGGCTGCATGTCGCGTGTGACACCGGCCGCTTCGTCGACCGTCATCGTGTATGGCACGTTCATGCACAAGAACGCCACGTCGATGTCCGCGAGCAAGCGGATTTCTGCAACCGGTCCGGTGTCGCCGCTCGCGTAGAACCGCCGGCCGTCGATCGTGACGACATAACCGTTGCCGGTATTCAACGCATGATTGCCGTTATACGCATGAACCGCCGCGACGTTGATCCCCAGCAAGTCGGCCGACTGGCCGTAACCGAGAATCGTGGTTCTGGTGCGATACGGCGAATACGAACTGAGATTGTAGACTGTCTGCGACGTGACGAATTGCGTTTCGGCATCGGCGACGACATTGATCGTGTTCGGATGGAAATGATCGCCGTGCGAATGGGTGATGAGTATCAAGTCGGCCGTCGGCAGCCCAGTGAAAAGCGTCGGTCCAACGGGATCGACATAAACCGTCAAACCGTTCCACATCATTACGAAGCTGGCATGGTCGACCGGGACGACGCGGACGTCGCCCACGGTGATCTCGGCAAGCTCAAACAAGTTGAAAACCACCGCCTCGTGCATCGCCGGGTCGCTCTGGTCGCTGTCGGCCGTGGCGGTGCTGAGCAGATCGACGCCGGCGCTGAGATCGGCCTGAGTGACCGTGTAACTGGCCGCGTATCGCCAGGTCTCGCCCGCTTCGAGTAGGTCGTCGCCGTCGCCGGGACTGTCGGCCTGACGCGTCAAGGCAAGCGACCGGCTATCGGCGACCGTGACGTTCGACAGCGGCGCATCGCCGGTGTTGGCGACCGTGTAGCTGTAGTTCACTACCGCGCCGGGCGTCGACACGCTGCTGACGTTAGCGCTATGTTCGATCGATAGACTGCCGGTCGGCGGCGTCGCGATCGTAAACGCCCAACCGTTGTTCGTGGCGTCGGTCGGATTGCCGATATTGTCGAACGCTCGCACGCAAGCGTAATACACACCGTCGACAAGCGAATCGAACGCGGCGCTCGTTTCGGCGACGCCCGTGCGGCTTTGCACGACCAACTCGCCCGTGCAACCGGCGGCGGTTTCGATCGTGGCATCGTAGCGCACCGCTCCGGGCGATGCGGTCCAAGCCACGTCGGGCGTATCGTCGATCGACGTCGCGGCCGGCGCGGTGATGTTGAACGCACCCGGCCCGAGCCGCACGGCCGCCAAGTCGGCCAACGAAACGACGCCGTCGCCAGTCAGATCGCCGTCGCCGAACTCCGCCACCGCCGAGCGACCGAAGTTCAATGCAAGAATCGCCACGTCGGCGCGATCGACCTTACCATCGCCGTTGAAATCGCCCAGCGGAGCAGTCGGCGCGGCCGCTGGTGCGACGGCGTCGGTCGCCGCGACAAGGGCAGCCGGCGCCGCGGCAACTTCGACTCGCTGCACCGCGCGGCCGCGAATTCCCGCGTCGGCCTGCGGTTGGATCGCCGCCAAACGTCTCGGCAGTGCCCGATTGGCAACATCGGCTGCGACCATCAGAAACCGCGACGATTCGCCCATCGCGGCAATCGCGCTCAATGCTTCGTCGTGAACGCCGACGTCGCCGCCAGTAAGCACGTCGGCCGCCGACAGTGTCCAGCGAGATTCAAGCGACTCGCAAGACATTCGAGGCCGCGCAGGGCGGACGCGGCGGGTCCGTTTGGCAACTCGCCCCCACGGCGTTTTGACTCGCATGGCAACCTCGCATGGTCAAATGCTCCGGAAACGCCCGCATACCGGCGCCGACCCGCTCCCACCATGCGTTCTCGCCACGAGCGACGGTACGCAACCGCCGATGCCAAGATAACCTCGCGCGATTCGGAATGGAATAACTTGGCGCGGCTTTCTGACGTTGGAGAGGAGTAATTGCTTGTCGTCTTGTCGTCGAGTTTTATGTGGAGCGCGAGTGTCGGCATGGTTAGGATGGCAGGCGGATTGCCCCCCGTGTGTTCACGGGGGGCTAAATGGTGAGCTACTATGTTTATGAAACGCCACATTGATTCTCCGTACACGATCGTTTGCCGCTATGACCGCTACCACCCGTTTGCACGGAATCTTCACGCCGAACATCGTCCCCCTCGACGATCGCGGCCGGATCAACGAATCCGAATTGCGGCGGTACACGAGTTGGCTGATTGACCGCGGCGTGCATGGCTTGTATCCCAACGGATCGACCGGCGAGTTCACGCGGTTTTCCGTCGAGGAGCGGCGGCGGATCATCGAGATCATGGTCGACGAAACGCGCGGCCGCGTGCCGATTCTCGCCGGCGCGGCCGAAGCGAACGTCGCCGAAACGATCGACGCCTGCGAGCACTACCACCGGCTCGGCGTCCGAGCCGTGGCCATCGTCTCTCCGTTCTATTACAAACTCAGCCCGGAGAGTGTATACGCCTATTTCAAGACGATCGGCGACAACAGCCCCGTGGACGTGACGCTGTACAACATCCCCATGTTCGCCTCCCCGATCGACGTGCCGACGATGACGCGGCTGGCGCTCGAGTGTCCGCGGATCGCGGCGATCAAAGACTCGTCGGGCGACATTCCGCACATGATGCGGATGATCGCGGCGGTGCGGCCGCATCGGCCGGACTTCGCGTTCCTCACCGGCTGGGACGCCGCGGTGATGCCGATGCTGCTGATCGGCTGCGACGGCGGCACGAACGCCACCAGCGGCATCGTGCCGGAACTCACGCGGCGGCTCTACGATTTGACGGTCGGCGGAAAGCTCGATGAAGCGTGCAAGCTGCAATACAAGATTCTACGGCTGTTCGACGCGGCGCTCTATTCGGCCGATTTTCCCGAAGGCTTCCGCGCGGCGCTCGGCCTGCGAGGTTTTCGCGTCGGTGCTGGCCGGCAACCCATGTCGGACAAACAGCAGGTCGAAATCGGCGTGCTGCGGGATACGCTGGCATGCTTGCTGGCGGAGGAAGGCTTTGCGGACGAGCCGGTCGGCGGATGTGCGGCGGCGCAGTCGGGAGACCGGCCGCGGCGTGATAACGAAAGTTCGGTTTCGCCGGCAGGGAATGTGGATTCGATCGTGCAGGGCGTGATCGCGGAGCTTAAGCGGCGGGGAATTGCCTGATCGTGCTTCGCGTGATCGCTTCGCCGAACGCAATCCACGCCGGCATGGTCGCATTTTTTCGACAGTCCAATGGCTGGCCGGACCGAGCGGTGGCGGTTTTCTCGCTCCACCAGGTCTGGCGGATTGCGGATTTTGGGGTGATCGCTCAACACCGTGCCGCCGCCGCCGTCTCGGCGGTATTTCGCCTTGTTCGCCAGCGGCCTGGCGAACTACAATCCTCCGATTCACGGAAGGTGTTTTTCCCACTCGGTTCAGAGGATGTCGAATGTCCGCGGAACGGATGCCGCCGGCTGAGACTTCGTTTCTATCCCGCCCTCTTGGCGCGGCGACGGCCGTTGTCGTGCGCCATCCGCGGGCGACGCTGGCGCTGGCCGGGCTGCTAGCGGTGCTATGCTCGCTGTACTCGGGTGCTCGGCTGGGATTTCGCACGAGCCGGCTCGACTTGCTCAATCCCAACAGCAGCTACAACCAGCTTTGGCTTCGCTACGTCGACGAATTCGGCGACGACGACGACGCCGTGGTCGTGTTTCAAGCCGATTCGCCGCGGGAGTTGACAGCGGCCATCGACGATCTTCACGCCAGCGTGGCCGCGCAGAAACAAAACTTCCGCTCCGTCCTGGCCAAGATCGATGGGGCGAAACTGCGGTCGAAGGGGCTGTATTACCTTTCCGCCGACGACCTGAGGGCGATTCATCAGTTCATCGAGCCGCTCGAACCCGTGTTGCAGGGACAATGGGGCGCGGTCAAACCGGCCAATCTCATACTTCAGGCCGCAGGGCAATGGCGACAAGCGGCCGCCGCCGATCCGACCGGACACGTCGCCGCGGTCATGGAACAACAGTTGTCGCGCGTCGTCGGCGGGCTTGCCGATGCGCTGGAACGGGGCGAATACCACTCGCCTTGGCCGTCGATGCCGCGGCCGCAAATGGCGGACATGGACACGTTCGGCGAGGATGGTGCTGCGGCCAGTGGCGGGACAGAAACCGGCGGGTCGGGAACGGCAATGGCGCAAATGGCGGCCGCACCGCGTCCGCAATATCTGTTGGCCGAAGAAGGTAGGCTGGGATTCGTCCTGTTGAGGCTGCAAATCGACGAACAGGCAAGTCAGTTCGACCGCGGCAGCAAGGCGATCGACGAACTACGGCGGCTGATCGAGCAGACGGCCGCCGCTCATCCGCAGGTGAAGATCGGACTGACGGGCTTGCCAATCATGGAGAACGACGAGATGCGCGAAAGCGCTTCGTCGATGTGGCGAGCCAATTTGCTCAGCCTCGTCGGCGTGTCGCTCGTCGTGATCGCCTGTTTCGGCGGGATGAGGCATCCGCTACTTGCCGCCGCGGCGTTCATGCTGGCGATGGCATGGTCGTTTGGATACACGACGCTGGTCGTGGGGCATTTGAACATCCTCAGCGCGGCGTTCGGCGCGATTCTGATCGGCATCGGCATGGATTTTGGCATCCATTACGTCGCCCGATATGTCGAACTGCGCAACGGCGGTTTGGACTCGAGCGGGGCGCTCGTCGAAGCGTCGCGGAGCGTCGGACCAGGGATCGTGACGGGCGGCGTCACGACGGCGATCGCGTTTTTCACGGTGGCGCTCACCGATTTCACGGGCGTCGTCGAATTGGGCGTGATTTCCGGCGGCGGCGTGTTGCTGTGCATCGTGGCGGCGATGCTGGTGTTGCCGGCGATGGTGCGGATGATCGATCGCAAGCCGCAATTCGACCATGTGCCGCGGCCGCTGCCGGTCGATCGGTGGTTGGCGCCGCTGACGCGCGCACCGGGCGCGGTTTTTCTAGGCTCGCTGGCAGTGACCGCGATCGTTGCGTTGGGCTGCTATCGCTTGCGGTACGATCACAACCTGCTGAACCTTCAGCCCGCCGGGCTGGAGAGCGTGGCGATCGAAGAACAACTGCTCGCCGGTTGCGACCAGAGCGTGTGGTATGCCGTTTCGCTGTGCAATAGCCGCGAAGAGATGGTCAAGAAGCGACAGATGCTCGAAAAGATGCCGAGCGTGCAGCGGACGGAAGAGATCATGACGATGCTGCCGACCGGCGCCGAGGCCAAGCAGCCGATCATCGCGGACATCGAGGCCCGGCTTGCTTCGCTGCCGCAAGATTTGCCGCTGCTTCCCGTCGATCAGCCGGCCGAGTTGGACCAGGCTTTGGCGCAGTGCGAAAAGTTGCTGGCCGACGGTTCCGCTGGCGACTCGACCGTGCGACTCGTGCATCGCGCGCGGACGGTGCTCGCGAACATGGATCCGCGCGAAGCGATGACGCGCGTCGCCGAGTACCAGCAGCGATCGACCGGCGAATTGCTCGCGCGGCTCTCGGCGCTGGCCGCCAGCTCCAATCCACAGCCGCCTTCGTTCGACGATTTTCCGCGGCCGTTGGTCGAGCGGTTCATTGGCCGCACCGGAAAGCACCAACTGCGGATCTACGGCCACGGCAGCTTGTGGGACATGGCCGCGCTGGAAAAGTTCGTCCGCGACGTCAAGCGGGTCGATCCGGCCGCCACGGGCAAGCCGCTGCAAACGTATTACGCCTCGCGGCAGATGCAGCGTAGCTATATCCACGCGGCGTGCTACGCGCTGGTGGCGATCACGATTGCGATCTTGCTGGACTTCGGCAACCTTCGCGATTCGCTGTTGGCCCTGCTGCCGATGGCGCTGGGCGTCGTGCAGATGTTCGGCTTGATGGGTCTGTTCGACATTCCGCTCAACGCCGCGAATATGATCGTGCTGCCGCTGCTGTTGGGCATCGGCCTCGATACGGGCGTCCACATGGTTCACGATTTTCGCTCGCAATCGGGGCGCTACCGCGTGAGCGGTTCGACGGCCATCGCCGTGCTGATTACGGCGCTCACCACGACGGTTGGTTTCGGGGCGCTGATGATCGCCAGCCACCGTGGTTTGCAGAGCTTGGGCCAGGTGATGACCGTCGGCGCGACGTGTTGTTTGATCACGTCGCTTATCTCGCTGCCCGCGCTGTTGACTTGGCTGAGCCGCAATCGCGGCGAGGTTTCCGCCGAGGCTCCGAATCAGGCCGAGAATGCGGCCGAAAATGCGGTCGACCAGCCGCCGCTGATTCCGCGACCCCATTTCGAAGTACGCCAGAAGGTGTACAATCGGCGAGAAACCGCCGGCGTCGTAACGAGCGTCCAGCAAGGCGACTGACGCCGCCCCGCCGGCCGCGAGTCGCAAGTCCCCTCTGCCCTCTGCCCCCGCGCCTGCCCATGTCGAAGACGAAAACCCTGCCGCGCCGCGACCAGGTCGCTGCTGCCGATACTTGGGATCTTGCCAGCCTGTTTGCCGACGACGCCGCGTGGGAAACCGCGTTCCGCAAGTGGGAACGTCGTATCGGTGGATACAACAAGTTCCGCGGCCGGCTTTCCGACGGTCCACAATCGCTTGCCGCCGCGCTCAAGTTCGATTTGCTGTTCGATCGTGCGGGCGAGTCGCTGGGAAACTATGCGTTTCTCAAGACGGCCGAGGACCAGTCGAACAGCGATTACCAGCGGATGGTCGGCCGCTATCAGAACGCCGCCAGCCGCGCGGCTCAGGCGGCCAGCTACATGCGGCCGGAGATTCTCGCCATTGCCGAAGCGCGGATGAAGCGGATGCTTGCTCATCGGGCGCTGCGGCCGTATCGCACGCTGCTGTTGCGGATGCACCGCTACAAGAAGCACACGCTGTCCAAACGCGAAGAACATCTGCTGGCGATGCAGAGCGAAATGTCGTCGGCCACGAACAAGATTTTTACGCAGCTTAACAACTCCGACCTCAAATTCGGCACGGTCAAGAACGAGCGCGGCGAAGAAGTCGAGCTGGGGCACGCCTCGTTTTCCTCGCTGCTGCATTCGTCCAAACGCGCGGTCCGCAAGACGGCGTTCCACCAGTATTACGCCCAGTTCAAGGCCCACGAGAATACGCTCGCGGCGACGCTCTCCGGATCGATCCACCGCGACGTTTACTACGCCAAGGCCCGCGGCTACAAGACCGCGCTCGAGGCGGCGCTGTTTCCGGACAACGTCCCGCAATCGGTCTACGACAATCTGATTGCCGCCGTCGGCAAACATCTGCCGGCCGTGCATCGATATTTCGATCTGCGGCGGCGGAAGATGAAACTGCCCGACATCCGTCAATACGACACGTACGTGCCGATTCTCAGCGATCTGGACACGCGGTACACGTGGGATCAGGCGGTGCAAACCGTGATCGATTCGCTGTCGCCGTTGGGCAGCGAATACTGCACGACGCTCGCCAAGGGACTCAAGGGCCGGTGGTGCGATCGCTATCCGAACGTCGGCAAGCAGAGCGGCGCGTTCAGCAGCGGGGCCTACGACGGCCAGCCCTATATCCTGATGAATTACCAGGAAGAGGTGCTCGACCACGTGTTCACGCTGGCCCACGAGGCGGGCCACTCGATGCACACGCACTTCTCCGCCGCCAAACAGCCGTTCCAGTATTACGACTACACGATCTTCGTCGCCGAAGTCGCCAGCACGTTCAACGAACAGTTGCTCAGCCGCCACCTCCAATCGCAGGCCAAGGACGACCGCCACCGCGCGTATCTGATCAATCGCGACATCGACGCCCTGCGGGCGACCGTCGTGCGGCAAACGATGTTCGCCGAGTTCGAGAGAATCGTTCACGCCCACGTCGAAGCCGGCGAACCGCTGACCGTGGAGAGCTTCAAGACGATCTATCGCGGCTTGCTCGAAAGATATTTTGGCCCGGACTTCGCAATCGACGACGAACTGTCGCTCGAATGTTTCCGCATTCCGCACTTCTACCGCGCGTATTACGTCTATAAATACGCCACGGGCCTGTCGGCGGCCGTCGCGCTGGCCGATCGCGTGACCGGCGGCGGCAAGCAGGAACTGGCCGACTACCTTGGCTTCCTGTCGGGCGGATCGTCGCAGGAGCCGCTCGATCTGCTCCGCGGCGCCGGCGTCGATATGACCAAGCCGGAACCGGTCGCGGCGGCGCTGACTCACTTCGGCCGGCTGGTCGACGAACTCGACGCGCTGCTGTAGCGGCCGATCGCACAAGCTTGGCTGACCGTTTTCAAATGCGGAACGGCCCGGATTCGAAGACGGAAAACGTCGAGCTTAGAACCGATTATTCACTGGATGTCGGAAGAAACTGCGGCCCCGTGACGCCCATGGAGACGTAGATGCTCATGAATGCATCGACCGTGATGTTCGCCGGTTGGATATTCGCCGTGGGCACGAAGATCAGTCCGCCGCCGACGGGCACGGGGGCCGTGGGGATGATGACGGCCTGGTAGTCGGCGTCGCCGATGCGGAATGCTTGCGGCGAAGCGAGCAGGGCGAGGAACGACGCGCCGTTGGCCTGGCCGAAGTTGCAGAACACGACCGTCATGCCTTGCAGGTCGGCGTTCTGCGATTTGTCCATCATGCCGACGAGTTGACGGACCGTGCCGTAGACGCCGCCGAGCAGCGGGATGCGCAGCGCGAGCGAGTCGAGTTTGCCTTGAATCAGCCGGCGGGCGCCGAGCTCGACCAACATGCCCAAGAGAAAAATCACGCCGAGGACGAACGCCCAACCGACGATGTAGGCCAGCGCCGAGTTGGATGAGAAGTTCAGGCCGAGGCTCTGAAGTCCGCCGCCGATGATCGTGCCGGGTCCGAAGAATCCGGCCAGGAAGTTGGTCACCCACATCACGACGGCGACCGTGATGACCAGCGGCAGCACGGCGAACACGCCGGCGATGAAGTAGCGGAGGAGTTGATTGAGGAGAGGTTTCATGGGGCTGGGGATCGGGGGTCGGGGGACGGGGAGGGGAAAATGATGAGTGATGAATTATGAATGATGAGTGATGAGTGATGAGCAAAAGGAATTCATCGCTCATCATTCATCATTCATTACTTGCATTTACAACAGCGAATCGAACAGCCTTGCCGTGTTTTGGGCGATTTTTTGCGTCGTTGGCCGCGCCGCCCAGGCTTCTGCCGTTAGCGGGTCGCTGTCGGCGATGTTGATTGCTTGCTCGGCTTGCAGGCGTCGGACGACTTCGCGGTCGTAAATCAGCAGCGTGATTTCCGCGTTGAGGGCGAACGAGCGAATGTCGAGGTTGCTGGAGCCGACCAGCGCCACGTCGTCGTCGATGCTCAGGTGCTTGGCGTGCAACAGGCCGTCGCGGTACTGGTGGATATTCACGCCGGCTTCGAGCAGTTCTTCGTAGAACGAACGCTGGGCCAGCCCGACGAGCACCTGGTCGGCTTTCTTCGACACGACCAGATGCAGTTCGACGCCGCGGAGTGCCGCCGTCTGGATCGCCTGCAGCAGCGACGCATCGGGTATGAAATATGGCGTCGTGATGACGATGCGGTGCTGGGCGGCGTGAATCAGCGCGACGACGAGCTTGAGATTGCCCGCGTAGGGAAAACCAGGGCCGCTCGGCAAAGCCTGGGCGAGCGTCGCGCCCGTCGCCGGCGGGGCGACGAAGATGCCGTCGTCGTATTCGTCGTCCTCGGTTTCGATGAAGTGGTCGGTGAGAAACGCCGCTTGAAGTTGCAGCACCACCGGGCCGGTCACGCGGGCGACCATTTCCTTGTAGATGATGCCGGGCTTGAAATCGGCGTCGACGATGTTCTGCGAACCGACGTAGCCGATGCGGCCGTCGACGACGGCGATCTTGCGGTGGTTCCGCATGTCGAACCGGAGGCGAAACGGCCGCAGCAGACTCACGGGGAGCATCTCGACCACCTCGACGCCGGCGGCGCGCATCGCCGGGCCAATCTGTCGAACGGCGTGCCTCGAGGCAAAGCCGTCGACGAGCAGCCGACACTTCACGCCTCGGCCGGCCGCGGCGATCAGCGCATCGGACACGCGGCGACCGGACTTGTCGGCGGCGAAAATGTAATACAGCAGATGCACGTGTCGCGTGGCCGCGGCGATATCGTCGACAAGCCGGCCGATGCTGCCGCCGTAGTCGCTAAGTAGCTCGACGTCGTTGCCGCCGACGATGCCGAAGTCGCCGAGGTGTTTGGCCAGCGCAATGGCCGGCTTCAGCTCGTTGGACACATCGGGATGCGCGACGTTCTGGTTGAACCACTCGCGGCCGCGCGTGCGGATGAACCGCGAAGCGCGGTCTTGCATCTCGATCCGCCGCTTCGGCAAATACGGCCGGCCGAACACACCGTAGATCATCAGCCCCACGACCGGCTCGACGAAGATCAGCATCAACCAACCGCGAGCGGCAGCGGGCGAGCGCCGCTGCGGCACATAAACGAGCATCACCAGCCGAATCGCCCATTCGACGGCGAGGAAGGTCCATGTATAGAAGTGGAGGTCGGGCATCGGGCGAAAGTCTGTAGGCGGTAGGATGGGTCGAACGAAGCGAGGCCCACCGGAGCTGTACGCCGACGCAATCGTGTTAGGCCTCGCATCGTTCGCCCGACCGTACATTCACCGCCCAGAGTCAATTGCATGGCTCGTGACGCCGCTAGATCACTTGCCTTACGATTGGGCCGGCCGCAATGACGCGAGCAGTGATGGCTTGGTGCTCCGGTGCTACGGATAGCATGACGCCGCGTGGCAGTATACAACGGTCGCATCAAATGGCTAGTTGCTGCATCTTTGCCCAGCCGTGTCGCGATGAAGCAGTTTCGTTATTGTTTAGTCGGTTGAAGCGCTTCATGCGGCTAAGCTGTTTTCAATGCCACGGCAATCGCATCGAACTTTGACGGCGACGGCCAGTGCTAGCAACGCAGGGAATTGAAACGTCGGCAACGCGGGAAACCATCGAGCCCAGGGGCATTCCTATCAGAAGTTCGTTTCTCCCCAGATAACGCGGTTTTCTCCGGCAAATGGCTGCGTTGCCCGTACTCGTTTCATCACGAATGGGTCCGTTGTTGCCGTTCGCCCAGCCGGTGCTGTCGCCGACGGCGATGAGGGCGTTGGGATCCCTCAGCAGTTCGGCGACGGGGACACGCCAGACGCGCGAGATCGAATCGCGGTAGCGCCTCGCGTGGCAGCATGGCAGCATCGGGGCGCACCTTGCACTTTGCGCTTTTCAGGCGGCGGTTTGGCGGGTGCCGGT
>JBBDYI010000126.1:0-5022 GCA_040901705.1 Pirellulales bacterium
CCCCCTATTGTTAGCACAACCCACGGCAGCGCGCAAAGTGCGACATGCGCCCCAAGCGCCTTCCACGCCGCGACTGCTCTGGCGTCCCCGGTCGAGTCTCGCTATCATCCGCCCCTCATTTCGCACGGACCGCCCGGTCCGCCTTGCGTCGTTCGCGCTCGCTTCAACGATCGTCCATCGCAACTTTCTGCGCCCTCAAAGGAGGATCGCATGTCCTTTCGCTCCATCGCGTCCACCGGCATTTTGACCGTCGCTTCGCTCGTCGCCGTCGGCTCGATCGCCGCGGCCCAAGCGCCGTGGCAGAAGCTCAATATGTTCCGCAAGGTCGAAGCCGACCCGGAAAAGGGCTACGAAGTGACCGACGACAACGGGCCGTGGATGATCATGGCCGCCACGTTCGCCGGCAAAGGGGGCGAGGACCAGGCTCGCCAGTTGGTCCTCGAACTTCGCAAGAAGTTCCGTCTCGAAGCGTACATGCACAGCAAGCAATTCGACTACACGGACACGGTCAAGGGCCTGCACGTCGACAAGTACGGCAATCCCAAGCAGATGAAGTACCGCCGTGCCTACAAGTCCGAGGAGTTCGCAGTCCTCGTCGGCAACTACGCTTCCGCCGACGATCCACAGGCCCAACGCGATCTCGAAAAGATCAAGGCGCTCACGCCCGAAGCGTTGAAGACGAGCACAGAAAAAGCGACGAACCAGCAGCTCGCTTCTTGGCGGAAACTGCTCGGCAAAATGAACCGCAAAGGCGACGGCTCCGACGCCGCGCACGGACCGATGAGTCGCGCGTTCGTTACCACGAACCCTTTGCTGCCCGAGCAATTCTTCGTCACTCGCGGCATCGACAAATTCGTCGAAAAAATGAACTCCGGCGTCAAGTACAGCCTGCTCGACTGTCCGGGCAAGTTCACGGTCCAAGTCGCCACGTTCACGGGCAAGGTCGTGATCGACCAGTCGAAAGTGCAGCAAATCCTCGCCGAAGACCGGCCGGTCGAAGGCGGTCTCGTCAACGCCGCCGAAAAGGCCCACACGGTCTGCATGTCCCTCCGCGAGAAAGGCTACGAAGCCTATGAGTTCCACGACCGCGGCATGAGCATCGTTACCGTCGGGAGCTTCGATTCGGTCGGCACGCCCTTTCGCAAGTCGGTGGACACGCCGTATCGCAAGGAAGAAAAGACCATGACCGAACTCGATCCCAAGATCCACAAGATCATGCAAACCTTCGCCGCCACCGATCAGCAATTGCCGGGAAATCTCCGCTACGGCACCGACATAACGCGGCCCGTTCTCGGCCGGCGTCCCAAGTCGCTCGACGGGATCACGCTCGACTCCCAGCCACTTCCGGTCACGGTGCCGAAGCGCTCGTTCTCGTCGTCGTTCGGTTTTCGATAGCGGTTGCACGCAATGATGGCGGAGATGATGGCGGCGAGACCGTCGAGACGCGCCAACAGCGGCGGGTGCGGTCGTCGGGGCAGAAATCTGGCGGTGCGAAATTCCGCTGAATCCCCCAACCAAGCTTCATACTGAAACACGGAGGCACGGAGACACGGAGAAGATGCACGAGCCGGATCAAGACGGGGAATATTAGATTGGGATCACGCAAGCGATCTCAATGTTGTTCGCTTGCGGCCAGCGGCTGCTGCACGTCTCCGCGTTTCAGTGAGCATTGCCGAATGGACGAGCATTGCCGAATGGACATCATGCCGCCAACGGCCGCGCTGTTCCGCTCGCTCCGTTAGCCGCCCAGCGCCGCGGGCCGAGAGCCGTTCTCGCCCGGCTTGCGGAAATTCTGCTCCACGTCGCTGCCGGGCAGATGTTCGTCGAGCACATTTTGCAGCACGAAGGCGCGGGGAAACTCGCCGTCGAGGTCTTGCTCGATCAACCGGCGGTAAGCGTCGATTTCGTCGAGCATATCGTGGCTGGTGACGATCTCGTCCATCATGTCCGGGTAGTTTTCAAGCAGCGCTTTCCACGACGCGAACCCACGTTCGTATAGATTTTTTGCCGGTTCGAGCTGCCCGCGGCGATGGGCGTGTTGGGCCTCGGCAAGGTACCGATGGGCGGCGACCGCTTCCGGTTCGGCCTCGGCTTGGATACGCATTTTCCAGCCCAGAAAGCGGACGGGCTGCATCAGCCGATCGATCATGTCGACCTTGTAGTCCTCCAGCCGCGCTTCGTCGGCCAGCCGCCGAGCTTCGATGCGATGGGCTTCATCGACGCGCTCGGCCAACTCGTGCGACAGTACCAGCCGAGCAACGGCGTATGCCAATCGGCGGCGCTGTTCCGGCGTGCGCTGGCCGCGCGGCGTTTCCAGCGCCTGGGTATCCTCTTCGAAAAGATATTCGCGGTGATCCGCGCGACCGAGCAGTTCTTCGGCGGCGCCGGGAGCGAGGGCGTAGAGCTTGTCGGCGACTTCCTGCAAGCGGCGGTCGTGCTCGTCGCGGTCGTTCATGCGGACGACAAACGCCTGCCCGGCGGTAAATCCGCGGTTGCCCAGCGAGTCCGCCGCGCGAAACCAGTCGTCGGCCGCGCCGATCCAAGCTTGCCGCCAACGATCAAGATGTTGGGCAATTACCGCCTCGCGGCGGGCATAGGGAAGCCCGTCGAGCTCGTCCCACGGCAGCCCGTCTTCCTCGATCGCCATCGCGTAATAAATCTGCGCGAACGCGGGGCTGGAATGAAACACCGAACGGCCGAGTCCGGGGACGGGACGCCGCTGGGCATCGGCAAGACGCTGGGCCGAGAGATACCAATCGCGGCCGACGAGCCAGTTGTCGCGGCCCTCTTCCTCAAGGAACATCCGGCGAAACTCCTGCTTCTCGTCCGAGCGGCCGATCTTCTGGCAGATGAACCAGCCGATCTCGTGCAGCAGCCGCGGGTCGTGCTCGTTGTACTTGCGGCCTTCCTTGAGAAACTCGATACCCTTTTTCGTCCAGGCGTAGCGATGGCGATAGTCGGCGAACTCGGCCGCGATGTTGTACGACATGTTGTGCGCTTGGAATTTCCAGACGCTGACGAAGTGCGGCTCGATCTTGGCGAGTTGGTTGAGCGTGGCCTCGAACGCCGTCCAGTTCTCCTTTTTCTTATATTCGTTGGCTTGCGACCAGAGGACCATCGACGCGAAACCCTGCATGCCGAACGTCGCCAGCCGGGCCGATTCGGCCGCCGGATCGATCTCTCCGAAGTGCGACTGGCCGATCCGCGCGTCGCTGCGAATCGCGGCCAGTTTTCCGCCCTGCGAATTCGGCGCGGACGGACGGCCGATCCACACCAGCGGAAACAGCAGCACCGCCACGATGCAGAGATAGACCACTTTGCGGATCGCCAGGCGTTGTGGATTCATGCCGCCACCTCGCGCGTCTTGAGCAAGAAGTACCCGCCGACCACCAGCGGCACGACGTAGCCGAGCGTGCGCAGGCCGAGAATCAAGATATGTTCGTCGGGGATGTAGAAACCGCTGGCGAGATAATCGACGCGCCAAAAGCTCCGCAAGTCCGGCAGCATCCGCGAGACGCCAAGCATCACGGCGCGGATCGTGTCATCGGCCATTTCGATTGTCATTCGCGGCGCGGTGGAGTCGAGTTTCTGCATCAAGTTCATGCGGTTTTGCAAGCGATAGGCCGCCTCGATCGGCCCGCCGCCGTAAAGCTGATTGTTCGCAAGTTGGGCCACGAAATCGGCAAACAGTCCGCAAATCAGCACCACGCTCGTAGCGAGCAACGCTACGGAACTGGACAGCACGGTCGTCGCTGTGACCGCGATCGCCACGACCAAGATCACCGGCAGCAATAGCGCCAGCGTCGACTTGACGTAGTTCCACGTGTAACTGGCTTCGCGGGCGAGAAGGTACGCGTCGGCCTGAGCGACGCCGAAAAACTGTTCCTGCTCGGAGCATTTGACGACGACTTCGACGCGGCCGTCGGCGATGAGATCGTCGAAGAGGTCGAGTTCGGCCGACTCACCCGCTGCGTTCGTGCCGCGGAGCTTGCGCGTGAAGATTTGCGGTGCGATCGGCCCGTCTTGCGACAAGAAATCGCGGGGTTGGGTAACGACGCGCGGATCGTCGGGATTGCGAAGTTGGATCGTCCCGCGCGTGGTCTGGTCGATGCGGCCCTTGTGCGTACGGAACGGGCGGACGGTCAATTCGAGCCGCAGAAACTCGCCGAAACGCTGCTCGGTCACGTCGTCGAAGGTCCAAATGCCAGCGGCCTGCGTTCCGCCCTCGACGTAGCTGCGGTAGTCCCATTCGCTGCCGACACTGATGCCACGGTCGCGCTCTCGGCCGTCCTTGTCGGCGAAGCGGAGCTTGCCATAAGTCGGCACGCGGGCGCGGAGCAGATCCTCCGGCGAACCGACGTCGTAAAGGGAAACATCGCGCGGCGGATCGCGGTCCGAGACGGCGACGCTTTCGGTCGAAGCAAGATCGCGGCCCAAACGGCTCTTCACCGCGTCGGCGACGGTGATTTGCGTGCTGCCGACGCGCGCCGGCGCGTCGAGGGCGAGCGTGACGGTGCGGTTGTCGGTCGAAATGCTCGCCGAGCGGACAGTCGCGCCGCCGCTGGCTTGAAAGTGCTCGGCCTTGGCCGCGGCGATTGGGTCCATCGGTTCGGAAAAACGCACCAGCAAGCGAGTCGCGTCGCCCGGATCGACCCGCGCGCCGGCGATCCGCGGCGTCACGTCCTTGGTGACGAGATGCCAGTGTCCGGCGGCGGTTTCGGCCATGCCCAAGCCGGCGGCGGTGAGCGAAAAGCGATGATGGTGGTCGCCCGCCGTCGATAGCAGGCCCGTTTCGACGAGCGTGTTCTCGTCGAACTTTCCATCGGCGGGCGGAAGCTCCAAGTCGACGAACGCATCGGCGTCGACCACGTGGTCATGGTCCAACATGCGGCCGATGAACACGTAGCCGCAGCCGGCCATGATGGCCAACAAGCCGGCCGCGACCAGCGAAAAACCGATCACGCGGCCGAGCAGAATTTCGTGCGACCGCACCGGCTTGGTGACGACGGTGTAGATCGTGTG
>JBBDYI010000127.1:0-4988 GCA_040901705.1 Pirellulales bacterium
AACTCGTCAGTAGTGTGGAAAACGCCTATTGGGAGTTGTACTTCGCGTATCGCGATCTCGACGCGAAAATTGCCGCCCGCGATCGCGCGCTCGAAACGTGGCGGGAAGTTCACACCTACTTTCAGACCGGCCGCTTGGGCGGTGCCGCGGATCAAGAAGCCCAAGCCCGTGAACAATATTTCCGTTTGGAAGCCGAGGTGCAAACTGCCCTGGCCGGCAAACTCGTCGAGAAGACGAACGCCAACGTTTTTCGCGGCATCGGCGGCGTGTACTACTTGGAACGTCGATTCCGATACGTCGTCGGCTTGCCCTCCAACGACGGCGAACTGCTGCGGCCGACGAATGAACCGAGTTTGGCACGCATTGAATTCGATTGGCAAGAGGTCGTCGCCGAATCGTTGGCGCGGCGGAGCGAATTGCGCAAGCAACGGTGGGTCGTGCGGCGGCGCGAGTTGGAATTAACGGCCGCCCGTGGCCACGTGCAGCCGCAGTTGGACGCCGTCGCTCGCTATCGCTTCCGAGGGTTAGGCCACGACCTGACCAACGGCGGCGGTGCGTCGAGTTTTGACAGCGCCTACGGCAATCTCGCCGACGGAGACTTTCAGGAGTGGATGCTCGGCGCCGAATTGAACATTCCGATCGGCTACCGCCGCGAATTAAGCGGCGTGCGCAACGCCGAACTGCGGTTGAGCCGCGACCGCGCCGTCCTCGTCGAACAAGAGCGGGAGGTAATCAGCGACATAAGTTGCGTGTACGCCGAAAGCAAACGGGCCTATTCCGTCGCCCAAACGAACTACAACCGTCGCGCCGCGGCCCACCGGCAACTTGACGCACTCAAGGCACTGTTCGCCAACGCGGACGAAAACGAGAAAGTGCGGCTGCTCGATCTGCTGCTCGACGCTCAACGCCGATTCGCCGACGCCGAGAGCCAATATTTCCGCGCCGTCGCCGAGTATGCGTTCGCGATCAAGAACATTCACTACGAAAAAGGATCGCTGCTCGAATTCTACGGAATCCAGCTGGCCGAGGGGCCGTGGCCGAGCAAGGCCTGTTTCGACGCGGCGCGTCGCACGCGGTCGCGTAGCGCTCCAGTCGATTTGACGTGCTTCGTACCGAAGTGCCCTCCGGTCGTTTCGCGCGGCCCGGCAACCGCGGAAATGTATCCGGCGGTACAATCGATTGGGCCGCAGGCACCGCGCGACGCAACTACCGCGGTAACGAGATTGCCCGAAGACAACGGATCATGAGCCTCGTTGCAGACGGTCGTTTCGCGTAGCCACTACTCTGCGTTTGCCGGAACCACGGATTTACCGCCATCGAGATCGACGGTCAGCGATCCAACCAAACCTGGTCGTAGCGTGCCCAGCGGATTATCGATTTCCGCCAACACCCGAACTTGTCCGTTCACCGGATTCGCCTCGGAACTAACGAATGTGACCGCGCCGAGAAACTGCCCTACGCCGCCGGCTACGGCGACGTGCAACACGACGGGCTTGCCGGCCCAGGGTTTTACGACCCGCGCGGCTGGTACGAATCCTTCGGCCCGCAGACGATCGGTGCGGAGAATACGTACAATCGTTTCGCCCGGTTGAGCCCACTCTCCTTTGCGCCGCTTGACCTCGACGACGACGCCAGCGATCGGCGCTACCAGCTTGCGGCGCTGAATTCCCGCGTCCGCGATCCGCACGGCATGGTCGGCGGCTTCCAGCGCTCGCCGCGCGGCGGCGACCTCGTGTTCGCTCTGCTCGATTTCCAGCCGCGCGCGTTCGATGCTCAGGCGCAAACGGTCGAGTTGCGAATTCGTGACGCTCATCGGAAACTGTTCGTTGGCCTCCTCGGCTCGCCGCATATCGACTTCGGCAAGTTCGAGGGCCTTGCGCCCTAGCCGAACCTTGACGTCGTTCGCGGCGATTTCCGCAGCGTTTTGCCGTTCGATGCGAGCACGCTGCAATTCGAGCTGACGGTCGACGTCGTCCAACTGCACAAGCAGGTCGCCGGCTTGGACGACTTGACCCTCGCGGACGAGCACAGCGGCCGCCGGTCCCGCCTCTTGCGCCGGTACGTCAGCCTTGTCCAGCAGCGTCACGCCAACGGATTCCAGACGAATCGTTTCGGCGCGGCCAGCGACTGCGGTGTACGCCGTAAGCATCGCGGCCAGAATGAAAGTACGCATCGTAAGTTGCCTTCCCAATTCGCAAATGTGCATCACAACCACATGTAGCGGCGAACGGCGTCGATCGCTTCGTGGAGCCAGACGTAGCCGAGCGACCGTCGGCCGCAATCGATCCTCGCGACGACGCTTGCGCCCGCCTTCAACGCGGCGGGGTCGGCGTCGGCTACACGCACCGTGATCCGCACCGAGGGAGATTCTCCGTCGCGGCTTTCGGCCGCCAGAGCGATCGCGTCGACGCGTCCGTGGTGGATGGTTTGCAAGTCGGTCGCCAACAGGAAACTCACGTCCAAGTTGGCGTCGACCGTCTCGCGCGCCGCCAACACGTGACGAACGTCGTGGTCGGTCACGACCAGTTCCAATATCCACTCGCCCTCGACATTGGCAATTTCGACGAGCCGCTGCCCTTGACGCACGGGCCGGTCTCGCCACTGGTTGGCGACGTCCCACGTGAGTACTTGACCCGCAATGGGACTGCAAATCCGCAGCGCGTCCTGTTCGGCCTCGAGCAATTCCTGCTGCCGCTTCAAGCCCGCCAGACGCTTATCGAGCGTTTCCTCATCGGCGGCGAGTCGACCGACGTCGTTCGCGCTCGCCGCGCCCGTCGCATCGCCGCGAACTCGCTCGGCGCGGACGCGGCGGAGTTGTTCCAGCGTGGTCTGAATTTCACCAACGACCCGCACCAACTCGTAGTCAAGGTCCGGATCGCGCAGTTTGAACAGCGGGCCGCCGGTTACGATCGTGTCGCCCTGCGCGACGAATACTTCGTCGACGACCGCGTCGCGTGGGGCGTAAACGTACCGCCGCATTTTCGGTTCGATCGTGCCGCGTCCTGCCACCGAGAAATCGGCCGGAATGAGCGACAACATAATGCACGCTATGACAATCGCCGCGGAGATCCACGGCCAAAACAATCTGCGGCGGCGCCAGGCGAACAAACGAGACCGCGCCAAACGCCGCAACAGCGCAACGCCAAGCGTGTTTTGCAAATCGAGCGCATGGCCGAGCGCCGCGCCGCTGCGCAAACACACCGCGCTCATCCGCCGACGAAAGTCTTCCGCGGCCAGCACGGAAGTAAAAGTCTCGGCCGCCACAACAGCGACCGGCTCGCGACGCAACGACTGATCGGCGTTCGCGTCGTCCGGTCCGGCTGCGGTGATCGGCACGAGCGCGATTTGCCGGGCGTGAGCGACGTCGAGATAGTCGTTCAATCGAGATTCCAACACGGGCGGCAATTCGGTTGCGTCGCCGAAGGACCACACGGGTTCACCGACCGCGGCTACAGCCGCGGCTAAACGCTCCATCGCGCGGACAGATTCCGCACCCCGGTCAATGCTGTCGCAACCACTCACGGCCAGCGCGCGGCACGCCGCGTGGTCGGCGGCCAACACCCACACGCGATCGCAGCCGATCAGCTCCCGGCCATCGTTGGCGACGGTAAAGGCGGTCGTCGGCACTTCTAGGCTGCGTTGAACTGCGGCGGCAAATGCATCCAACCGGTCCTGCTGGGCCCGTTGATTCCGCAAAACGTCCAATTCGCGTCCGCGATGGAAATCGGCCGCCGCTTCGGCCAGCGCAATGAGCACATCGAGCGCGTTAGTACAAGCGTTCGGCGGCATTTCCGGCGGCTGGAATAACTCCATCACGGCCAGGCAAGAACCATCGACGCGAACCGGACACGTCAGCAGCAGACAGTCGGTGCGGTTTACCCACGATCCGATCGCCGCGCCGGGCAAGATCGCCCGCGGCACTCCTCGGGCGGCGACTTCTTCCAGAAACGACCGTTCGGTCTCGCCAAACGACTCGCCAGTGGACGCGGGAGGATAATTCTGCTCGGCGATGAGAATCCATTTTCGAGGTTCGTCGACGAGCCAGACGGCTCCGCCCGTCGCGGCCAGCGCCGCCAAAGTTCCTTCGAGCAATTGGCCGTAAAACGCGCTCGGCGCGGCCGCGACGGCGCTCGCCGCCGCCGTCCGCTCGATCAGTCCTTCGATCTCCCGCCATGCGACGTCCGGACAATCGGTCGGTGGGGACTGGGTCTTCGACATATCTTTCTAGTCTATCTACGCCGCGACAAAAGTAAACGACGGCGACGATTTTGGCCGTGCAAAGCAACAACTTCAGCAACGGAGAATCCCGTCAGAGCTGAGCCAGATGATTTTTCAGCACGCCGGATCCATTGGTCTTCTCGCCGCGCACCGACCATTGGCCGATGACGACCTTCAGGTTGTGAACCAGCGCGGTGACGAGTTGCACAGGATCGCCATCGGCATCAATTCCCTGACAACTCGTCTTGGCATCCACGGCGGCCACCAGCGTTGCTTCGGGAGGCAGCATCTGCTGGATCCAGGCGAGATACGCCCGGGCAAACGACGACAGATCGCACTTCGCCAACGAGCGGCTGATCGTGGTGGCATGCGGCCGCTTGTCGCGATCAAACCCCAGCGGCTCGCGCAATTGTTCCCAATGCTCGGTCGCCCAGCGGTTGAGCACTCCCATCTCACGAATGCGTGCCAGCAGTCCCAAGAACACCAAGGCCCGCATGCCTTGCATCGGATGCCGGACACCCTGCGGCTTCCGCGGATCCTCCACTTGGGAAAAGACTCGAACCAACGACTCTATGGCAATCACGGGGGGACATCCTTGCAGAATGTCCCCCTGCAACGAAAACCGCTCTACCGCAGACTCAGCCCTTACGAAACGCCGCCCGCAATGTTCGAGAAAAAGACTTTGCAGTCCTCCTGGGGTGCATGTCGCGGTTTGTTTTTCTAGCTGGCTTGGCGATAGCTGCTAGCGTCGATCAGGCGGCTTAGGCGGC
>JBBDYI010000128.1:0-4960 GCA_040901705.1 Pirellulales bacterium
ACGCTAGCAGCTATCGCCAAGCCAGCTAGAAAAAACAAACCGCGACATGCGCCCGAGTGGCAGCGCGACAAGGTCGAACACGAAATTGGCGAGCGGCAGCACATGGAGGACGAGCTTCGCCGCAAGGAAGCGCTTACCCGCGCCGTGTTGGACTACGCCGGCGACGGCATCGTGACGATCGACGAACGGGGTGTGGTCCTATCGTTCAACGCCGCTGCCGAACGCATGTTCAAACGTTCGGCCAAGGACATGATCGGCCGAAACATCTCCGTGCTAATGCCTGCGCCGCACGACGGCAAGCACGACGAATACCTCGCTCACTATTTGGAAACCGGCATCGCCAAGGTTATCGGCGCGCCGCGCGAAATCCACGCGGTCGACGCCCAGGGCGCGGAATTTCCAGCGGAAATCGTTATCACGGAAGTGCTGATCGCGGACGTGAGGATGTTCGTGGGCGTGATCCGCGACCTTTCCGAGCGCAAGCGGATGGAAGTCGACCTGTTGCACGCGCAGAAGATGGAGTCTGTCGGGCATCTTGCCGCCGGCATCGCCCACGAGATCAACACGCCGACGCAGTTCGTCGGCGACAACCTGCGGTTCTTGCAGGACGCCTTCGCGGACCTTGCGGGGCTGGTCGGCGAATCGCAAGGATTGGTCGCCGCGGTGCGTGGCGGCCTCGACGGCGTCACGGCCGCCGACGAATATGCCGCGCAAATCGAACAACGCGACTTCGAGTACCTGCGCGAGGAAATACCCAAAGCGATCGAGCAGGGGCTGGATGGACTGCAGCGCGTGGCCTCGATCGTCAATGCGATGAAGGAGTTCTCTCACCCGTCCGGGGAAGGAAAGCAGCCGGTCGACATCAACCGGGTCGTCGAAAACGCCACGATCGTATCGCGAAACGAATGGAAATACGCCGCCGAACTCGTGACCGACTTCGATCCCGTAAACCCGGTGCTGTACGGTTACGAGGGTGAGCTCGGTCAGGTGTTGTTGAATCTGACCGTCAATGCGGCGCACGCCATCGCCGAAAAGAACGAGGCCGACCCATCGGCTCGCGGCACGATCACCATCAGAACGCGGCTCGAAGGCGATAGCGTGCGAGTCTCGGTCGAAGATACCGGCGGCGGAATCCCTCCGGACATCCATGCACGGGTATTCGACCCGTTCTTCACGACCAAAGCCGTCGGCAAGGGCACGGGCCAAGGACTGGCGATCGCCCACGACGTCGTCGTGCGCAAACACGGCGGCGCGATCTCGCTCGACACGGAAGTCGGCCGTGGCACGACGTTTCATCTGATCCTGCCCGTCGCCGACGCACTGTGGCACGAAGGCGACGACGCGAACGAGTCCGAGAGCGATATTCCTGCGATCGAGGAGGCTCGCGGCATTGCAGCGACTGAGGAGGCTCGTCGATGAAGCGTCGCATTCTGTTCGTGGATGACGAACCGAGCATACTCGATGGGCTGCGGCGGATGCTGCGCGGCGAGCGAAACGAATGGGATATGGAATTCGCCGTCGGCGGACCGGCCGCCGTCGAACTGATCGAGCAGCGGACCTTCGACGTGGTCGTCAGCGATATGCGGATGCCGATCGTCGATGGGGCCGAGCTCGTCGAGCGCGTGGCCGCCAAGTCGCCGCGGACCGTGCGAATCATCTTGTCTGGACAAGCGGAAGAAGAAGCGATCCTGCGGTCGATCGGCCCGGCCCACCAGTTCCTTTCCAAGCCATGCACGCCCGAACTACTCAAGCACACGATTCGGCGTGCTTGCTGCCTGCACGACCGGCTGGACAACGTCGAACTGAACGGACTGTTGGGCAAGATTCGCGCGCTGCCTTCGCTGCCGAGCGTGTTCGGCGAAATCCTGGCGGAACTGAACGCCGACGAACCGTCGCTGATTCGGATTGGGGAGCTCGTCGCGTGCGACGTTGGCATGTCGACGAAACTGCTGCAAATGATCAATTCCGGGTATTTCGCGCGGGCAAAACGGATCAGCGACCCGCGACAAGCGGCCCAACTGTTGGGACTGAGCCTGTTGCGGCCGCTGATTCTGTCGGCGGGCGTGTTCTCGGCGTTTCCCGTGGAACGGGGCAACGTTTTTTCGATCGACCTCCTGTTGCAACATGCGGCGAAAGTGAGCGCGGCGGCGTGGCGGATCGCCCGAGCCGAAGGCGCGTCTCCCTACGTCGCCGAGGACGCGGCGTTTGCGGGGCTGGTCCTCGACATTGGGCGGCTGGTGTACGCCTCGTATTTTCCCGAGTTGACCGAGCGCGTGCTGCACGATTCGGTCGAGCGCGACGAATGGCTTACGCAGACCGAGGTTGCGGAATTCGGATACACGCACGCCGACCTCGGCGCGAGCCTGTTGTCGCTGTGGGCGTTTCCCGACAGCATCGTCGAGGCCGTCGCGTATCACCACACGCCGGGGGAGTGCCACGCCACCGGATTCACTCCGCTGACGGCCGTCCACGTCGCCGAATTCATGGTGAACAGTTGCCGACTCGTTCCGGATGGCGTATTGGATCCGCCGAGTCCGCCGCTCGACGCCGACTACATCGCGGGGCTCGGTTTGAGCTCTCGCATCGACAAGTGGCGAAGTCTCGTTCTCGATTTCATCTGCGAAAAGGCACGGTCATGACCAATCCCCGCGTATTGCTCGTCGACGATGAGCGACTCCTCGTCGAAGCCGTTCAGCGGCACATTCGCCGCCGGTTCGACGTCCACATCGCAACGCGAGCGAGCGAAGCATTCGACATTCTCGCCCAGCAAGGCCCGTTCGCCGTCGTTGTGTCGGACATGAAGATGCCCGGCATGGACGGAATCCAGTTTCTGGCGGGAGTCAAGGAGTCCTGGCCGGACGCGACGCGGATCATGCTGACCGGCCTCACCGACGTTCAAACGGCAATCAACGCCGTGAACGACGGCCACGTGTTTCGCTTCCTTACGAAGCCCTGTCCGGCCGATATTCTTACCGCGGCGATCGAAGCCGGCGCAAAGCAATACGAGTTAATCACGTCGGAGCGCGAACTGCTATCGAAGACGCTGGGCGGCGCGGTGAGTCTTTTGACGCAAGTGCTGTCGTTGGTGAATCCAGAAGCGTTCGGACGCGCGGCGCGGGCGCGCGAGACCGTTCGACAGATATGCACGATCATGGCGGTCGGTCAGTCGTGGGAGATCGAGATGGCGGCCATGCTGTCGCAGGTCGGTTGCGTCGCCGCGGCGGAGGAACCGGTGCGAAAAGCCATGAAGGGCGAAATCCTGACTCCCGAGGAGCAGGACGCTTACGCCGCGCACATCAAGATCGGGCACGACCTGGTCGACAAAATTCCGCGACTGGGCAACGTCGCGAAGTGCATTCTATATCAGGACAAACGCTTCGACGGCAGCGGGTATCCGGCCGATGACCGGGTCGGCCCAATGATCCCTCTGGGCGGACGCATGCTCAAGGCGGCGATCGACCTCGATGCGCTCGTTTCCGGCGGCACGGACAACGAGACGGCGCTGGCGACGATGGAACGCCGTCGCGGGTGGTACGATCCGACGGTGTTCGCGGCACTTGAAGCGGTCGCGAACCCGCGTTATGAAATTCGCAACGTGCGGGTCTTGGAACTCGACGAGTCGATGACGTTCGACGAACACGTCGTCGCCGTCAGTGGAGACGTGCTGGTGGCCGGAGGGCAGCGGGCGACCGCCATAATCCGCGAGCGGCTTTGCGAGTACGCGAAGACCTGTCGAAGCATTCGCGAACCGATCCGAGTGCGAATACCGCAGCGCGTCGCCACGTCCGTCGCGCGTGCGGCGACCGCGAATGCGGAGACGGGGACCACGCCGACGGCGAAGGCATGACAACGGACCGAACGACGGCGATATAGCACGCTCGATGAAGCCGCGGGCGGGCAAGTACGACTTGTGGGAACGGACTGTGGTGGAGGTATTGCCGGTCGAAGAACAGTTGACTTGCGAAACCTGCGTCTGCGTCCCGGACCAACACCCACGGAGATTCGCCATGAAGCGTCCGCGAACGACATTAGTGGACACGTGCATTCCGCGTACAACCACACCGCAGAAAGGAGAAGTGTATCGTTACCTTCCGACTCAACGCGCTCGATGGCGCCTTCGCGTGCGCGCCGCCCAACGACTACGTGGTTGTGTTCGTTGACGACGATCCCCGAGTGTTGGATGGACTCGATGTTTCCGCCGCAGAATGTGAAACGGTCCGTAACGACCGTTCGTGCGACGACAGCGCCGCCCGACGTCAATCAAATCGGTGACGCGATGATGGCAATGCCTGCGGGAGAGGCAGTTCGATGAACGGCATCAACCGACGCATCCTGATCATCGACGACAACTCGTCAATCCACGAAGATTTTCGCAAAATCTTGTGCCGCGAGTGCGATACTGTGGACGACCTTCTTGACGAGCTATTCGGCGACGAGTCCCCCCGGAGCGGGCACGACTTCGAATTTGAGATCGAATCGGCGATGCAGGGATCCGACGGACTGCGCATGGTGGCGTACGCCCAGTCGTTGGACCGATTCTGGATTCGATCACGACCGATCCCCTGCGCGTCCGGCAGGTCCTCATTAACGTGATCGGCAATGCAATCAAGTTTACGCATACCGGAGGAGTTCGTTTACGGATTTGGGTGTCGAACGAAAACCGCCGCGATGGAACCATTCACTTCGAAGTGACCGACACCGGCATTGGCATGTCGAAGCCTCAGATCGAGCGCATTTTCAAGCCGTTCGAGCAGGCAGACACGACGACGAGCCGATTGTACGGCGGCACCGGCTTGGGATTGTCGATCTCCCGCGAATTGGTGCGCATGCTGGGCGGCGAGATGCACGTGACGAGCGAAGAGGGCCGCGGTACGACGTTTACGTTCACGGTGGACAATGACCCGGATCGCATCACCCACGATGAACGGTCGGCTGCGTTACCGGCCGCGAGCCAGCCCGT
>JBBDYI010000129.1:0-4937 GCA_040901705.1 Pirellulales bacterium
TCAGCGATCATCCTAATTGTCGCTAAAGGGCAGAGCTAATTGACGCCGAACAGCACCGTCTGCCGCAAGCATGATTGCCGTTGACTCTCCATCCGAGCACTCCGGCACGTCCTCATCGGACTCGTGTTCGGATTCGCCGATTTTCGTTGGCGGATAAAGTGTCGCGTGCCCAAGTTCCAGCTTGCGATGCACGAGCAGTTGCGGAAGGGGCAAGAAAGCGGTCAAAATGGCCATGAGAATGTTCGCCGCCCGAGGATTGTCAATCCGGTGGACACGATGGGAAATGCCGGGTTCGCTACTCGGCAATAATTTCCTCTCCGACTGGCGATTGGGCCGAGCGGTTCGGCACCGAGCGGAAATAAAGGAGACACGACTCGATTTCTTCCCAATAATGAGTCATGACCCCTTTTTAATTACTTTTTAATTATCGACGGCCCGGGTTAAATCTGATAATTCACCTCGGGTTTAAGCTCCTCCGCTCCTTCGCCGCGCATGCGGAGGTTGGGCTTTTCGAGCAGGACGGTGGTTCGGGGCGGGACGCTGCGGGTGAGCCAGACGCTGGAGGCGATCACCGATTCGCGGCCGACGACGGTGCCGCCGCCGAGGACCGTGGCGTTGGCGTAGATCACCACGCCGTCCTCGATCGTGGGATGGCGTTTCTCGCCGCGGACGAGTTGGCCGTCGGCGTCGGTTTGGAACGAGAGCGCGCCGAGCGTTACGCCTTGATACAGCTTGACGTGGTCGCCGATTTCGCAAGTCTCGCCGATCACGACGCCGGTGCCGTGGTCGATGAAGAAATGTTTGCCGATCGTCGCGCCGGGGTGGATGTCGATGCCGGTCTTGGAGTGCGCCCATTCGGTCATGATCCGCGGGATGAACGGAATGCCGAGTAGGTGCAGTTCGTGGGCGACGCGATACACCGTCACCGCTTCCAGGCCGGGATAGCAGAAGATGATTTCGTCGAACGTGCGGACCGCCGGGTCGCCGTCGTAGGCGGCCTGCACGTCGAGGGCCAGCATTTCGCGCAGGGCGGGAATGCGATCGAGGAACAGCAGGGCCTTCGCCTGACCGAGGGCTTCGTAGTCCTCGTCGCACTCGTCGGCCGACGACGCGCGGGCTTCGTGCCGCAGGGCGCGGCCGATCTGGTTAGTCAGCCGGTCGTGTAGCCGGTCGATCAAATCGCCGACGTAGAACTGCACGTTGCCGAGGTGCAAACCTTCGCGGCGGCGATAGCCGGGGAAGATGACTTCCTTGAGGTCTTCGACGATCGACACCACGGCGTCGTAATTCGGCAACGGGCAGTGGCCGAGGTGATGAATCGAACCGGCGGCGTCGTAAGTCGCCACGATGCGGCGGGTCAGCTCGGGCAATCGTTCCTTGAGACGGAAATCGGAAGCCATGACGAAAAAACTCCCTGCGGACATGCGAGACATCGCCGCGGCGCAAAGCTCATTCGAATTCCGGATGCTGTAGGAGGCGAATCCTTTCGCCGATTGCGCTGGATCGGCGGTTCCGTCGGCGAAAGGATTCGCCTCCTACAGTTGGGAATATGTGCTTTTTGTGTGGCGATGTGGGTCGCGCGAATCCGCGCGAAGGACGAAGCAGAATAGAACGCTGTACGCTAACCTTCGATGCCCGGCGTGGCCGGGCCGGTACAGCGGCACCACACCGGACGGTTTCGCGCGGCGAGCGTATTCATGGCGAGGAGCGTCCGTTGCGGGCGGGAAACACGAGGGATCGGCCGGCGCTGCGGCGGTGCTGTCATCTTAGGCGGGGACGGCGGGAAATCAAGTTTGCCGGTTGGGCAGGCTGGGTTGCGCGGAAGTCGCTGGTTTCACCGGATCGGACTGTCGCTCGCGTTGCTTTCGTCCGATTCGACCGGCAAATTCGGCCGCTTTGATTTCTTCGGCAAAGCGGCGGGTAAACGTTAGGAGGGAGAAATCTACCCAGCCTTGCCGACCGCATGAGGCCGGCCGCCTCGAAGCAAACCCACCGTTTGATGGCTACCTGGCCAATCATTGTTGCCTAGGCGCCGGCTGGCGGAATAGAATGCATTTCATGGAAACCTCCGTGGAAAAGCAGCACATCGTCGTGACTCCCGGCACTTGCGGCGGTAAGGCCCGCGTGGCCGGGCATCGCATCCGCGTGCTGGATGTCGTTCTTTGGACGGAGGAAGGCCGCTCGCCGGAGGAAATCGTTGGTGATTTTCCCCAACTTTCGCTGGCCGACGTGTTTGCGGCCCTGGCGTATTACCACGATCATCGCGAGCAGATCGACGCTGAGATTCTGGCCGACGACGAATGCGTGCGGAGTTTCCAGGCCGGGCAACGGGACGCGGGCACGGCGTGAACCGGCCGGCGCTTCGGCCGCCGCCGCAGTTTACGCCTCGCGAACCACCACTCGCGTGCCGGCGATTTCTACGACTTCGATCGCTTGGCCGCGGTCGATGAACGTGCTGTCGGCGACGACGTCGACGATGCGGCCGTCGATTGTGGCTTTACCGCCGGGGCGGAGCGCCGTGTGGGCGTGGCCGGTTGCTCCGACGGCGAGTGGGATGCCGTCGTCGGTGGTTGTCGTGCCGGTCGCGGCGTTGGCCAAGCTTGCCGACGGCGGTTCGAGCCGCAGCGCGCGGAGCACCGGAATCATGCCGAAGTAGCGGCTTACGACGATCGCGGCGGCGAAGAACGAGACGCCGGAGATCGCAACGACCATCAGGTTGGTCTTGAGCGCGGCGGCTTGGGCTTCGTTCTCGGGCAGGATGAAATCTTGCGACGCGAGGACGACGCTGGCCACGATCAACAATAGACCCGTCAGACCGGCGACACCGAAGCCAGGCAGCACGAACAGTTCGACGCCCAGGAACACGAGGCCGGCGAGAAACAGAATCACTTCGAGCCATTCGGCCGTGCCGCCCATGAAACGGCTCCAAAAGAACAGCACGAAGCACAGCCCGGCGACGAGTCCGCCGACGCCGATGCCCGGAGCGCTGAATTCGATATACAGCGCGATCAGACCGACGACGATCAACAGGCCGGTGACCCAGGGATGATTGAGCACGATCACGGTGGTGTCGACGGCGGTCCACTGCATGACGATCGGCGGATTGTCGACGCCGAATTGCTCGAGCATCGCCGCGCGGTTGTCGGCCAGGCCGTCGGCGAGGTTCAGTTCGTCGGCCCGCTTGCCGCCGACGGTGAGGAAGCGGTCCTTCGATGTTTCGGCGACGAACGCGCCTTGTGACCATTCCGGGCCGGCGGCCGTGGCGTCGGCATCGGTCATAAACTGCTCTTGGCCGGTTCTCGTGTTGCGATAGATGTGGATTTCCTTCTTGCGGTCCATCATCGCTTCGGCGAGGGCGGGCGAGCGGCCCTTGGCGGCGGCGAGGTCGCGAAATTTACCTACCCATACGCTGAGCATCTTCTCCTCGACGTACTGCATCGCCATCGAGCCTTCGTCGAAGAAGATTACGCCGACGTCGCCGAGTTGCCCGGTGGGGGCGATGATGATTTCGTCGCAGCCCATCGCGACAACGGCGGCGCCGCTGTAAGCGTTCTTTGGGATGTAGGCGACGGTGTGTGCCCAATGCACGTCGCGAAGCGTCTCTGCGATGTCAAAGCTGGCGACGACCTCGCCGCCGGGGCTTTCGATCTCGATCACGAGTAGATCGGGCTTCAATTCCTTGGCGGCCGCCAGCTTGCGGTACAGATATTTCTCCAGATTCGATTCGATGACGCCCTCGAAGCGGATCACGACGGCCTTGGAATACTTCGGGCGCTCGACTTCGGCCGCTTCGACCGTCTTGTTCGCATCGTTTGCGGCTGGTGGGTTGTCCGCGTCGGGCGGCGCTGCCGCGGCCGGTGACGCCGTGGCCGCGAGGATGACCAGCGCGGAGAGAATCGCGGAGATGCCGGCGATGGGCACACGCCTTGCTATTTGACGGCGAAACGGAGGCGGCGCATCCGATACGCGATCGTCGGTTTCGAGTTGCCGCGCCGGGTCGTGCATTGCGTGCCGCTTTCGGAGGGTTGGTATACTTGATCCTACGAACGCGGGCCGGGCAAAGTCAATTGGCGCGGCGAAATCGGCGTCGTCAGCGGGCCATTGTCGTTCTCAGCCAACCGGCGACGCGATCGGCCAGCGCGGCCGTGACGCCGATGTAAAAATGGTTGGCCCCGGCAATCGTTGAAACGTTTCGGCGGTGCGGCCCGAAACCAGGCCAACCTGGAAAAGCTCTCGGCCGACCTGCTGGCGGTGGTCGAGGAAACGATTCAACCGCAGTTCGGTGGTCTCTGGATCAGGGAGCCGGCCAAGGGGGCCGCAAAACCCCGGGTTGGTGCGGGTTAAGACCGACCAGATAAACAGGGCTGGCCGTCGGGATTCGCCTGTGGGTTGTTTTGGCTGCTGGACAACCGAAACAACCCTGGGTCGCGGGAATCAGACCCGCAGGGCGGCTTGACCAAACACCATCTCGCCGTTGTGGGCGTCGACATTGATCGTGTCCCCATCCGAGTACTCCCCCACCAGTAGCTTCATCGCCAGCGCATCGGCTAGCCGCTTTTGAATCACCCGCTTGAGTGGCCGTGCTCCGTAGACGGGGTCGAATCCCTCATCGGCCAGAAGATCTTTGGCTGCGTCGGTCAGGTCGAGGATGATGTGGCGCTCTGCCAGACGTCGCTGGAGCTGTGAAAGCTGGATGTCCACGATCTCTCGAAGCTCTTCCTTGCTGAGGCGACCGAACACGATCAGATCGTCGACCCGGTTTAGAAACTCGGGCCGGAAGTGGCCACGCACCGCCATCATCACCCGCTCCTCGATAACGTCGTCGGGCAGGTCGGCCTGGATGTGCTCGGATCCGAGGTTGGAGGTCATGATGACGACCACGTTGGTGAAATTGACAGTGCGACCCTGGCCGTCGGTGAGGCGTCCGTCATCCATCA
>JBBDYI010000130.1:0-20652 GCA_040901705.1 Pirellulales bacterium
GGCGAAGAAGGTGACGGTCACGCAGGCCGAAGCGAAGGCCCAAGAGGCGTTGGTCCGCGAAGTGCAAGCCGCCGAAGCGTCGAAACAGTCGGCCACTCGGCTGGCGGAGCAAAAGCTGATCGAAGCCGAAGCTGCCCGTGCCGCCGCCGAAAAACAGACCGAGGCCAAGAAGATGTTGGCCGAAGCGTTGACCGCCGAGTCGGCGGCCGAAGGTTTGGCGGAGGCCCGCGTGTTGTCGGCCAAGGCCGACGCGGTCGAAAAGCACGGCACCGCCGAGGCAGTCGTCGTCGAACGCAAGGCCGTCGCCGAGGCCAAGGGACAGATCGCCCGCGCCGATGCCGTCGAGAAGGAAGGCACCGCCGAAGCCAAGGTGCTCGAGCTCAAGGCCACGGCCGACGCCGAAGGCATCAAGCAGAAGGCCGAAGCGATGAAGCTGTTCGACGGCGTGGGCCGCGAGCACGAGGAGTTCAAGCTGCGGCTGCATAAGGACCGCGATATCGAATTGGCCGAGATTTCCGCACAGAAGGACATCGCGTCGAGCCAGGCGATGGTGGTCAGCGAAGCGCTCAAGACTGCCAAGATCGACATCGTCGGCGGCGACACGACGTTCTTCGACCGCATCGTCGCCAGCGTGTCGAGCGGCAAGGCGATCGATCGGCTGATCGACCACAGCGACGTGCTCTCCGACGTGCGGCATTCGCTGCTCAACGGCGAACCGGACGGCGAAAAGCTGCACGACAAAGTAGCGTCGATGGCCAAGAAGCTGGGCATCACGACCGAGGACGTCAAGAACCTCACCATCTCCGCGCTGGTGCTCAAGATGATCGGCCTCGCCGACAACGACGGCGCGCGGGGCGAGTTGAGCAGCTTGCTGGATCGCGTGCGGCAGAGCAAGATCGGCGACGCGCTGGCTTCGACGTTGAACCTGGGCAAGGCGGCAGCGAAGAAGTAGGGAAATGATGATTGATGATTGATGAGTGATGAATGATGAGCGCACAAGGCTCGCTGCGCGTTGCCAATTCCGTTCATCACTCATCGTTCATCAATCATCACTCATTACTAGCATTGTTCCCCTCGCCGCATGACATCGAATTGGGATCGAACAGTTCATCATGTCAGACGCCGCGAAAGCCACCGCCGAGCAATTTGCCGATGCAGCGCCGAGCGGTGCGGCGTCGGCCGACGTCCAGCTCGATCGCGGCACGTATGAGATCATCCGCCAGCGGCTCGACGGCCATGCGGCGGAACTGAAATCTCGCCTCGAGCGGCTCAACGAGGCCCGCCGCGACATTTTTGGTTCGATCGAAACGAAGCTGCTGGCGACCGAACGGATCACGACGACGAACAACTGCATCGCCCGCGATATGGTGGCGATCGGCGGGCGGTTTCTGTTCGGCTACAACGTCCACTTGGGACTGAAGACCGAGACCGACCTGGCCGACGTGCTGGCCGTGCATCGCTTCGACGGCACGGCATTCAGCGGCGAGCCGCTCGATCTGCTCGCCGATGGGCGGTTCGAGAACGACTTCAAGCAGCTTTACAAGTATTACAAAAACACGACGTTTTCGCGGTTCCACCAGCACGGGCCGGCGCTGTACCTGGTGTTTCAGGTCGGCAAGTCGGCCAGCGATATCAAGTCGTTCAAGTGGTTGGTCCAAGGCGACGCGCTCTCGTACGTCGACAACCGCAGCGATCACGAAGTCCGCTTTCCGCCGCAGCACGAATTCGAGTGGACGCGGACTCACCGCGACTTGCAGCGCAAGGGCATGCACCCGCACATCTCGATCGAGGACCGGCTGTTCGTCGAATGCGTCGGCGGCGACCTGACGATCAAGATCGAGGACAACACCGACAGCGGCGAAGGCATTTTCAGCGAGCCGGTCGACAACGCCGATCAGACGCTCGACGACGCGGAAATCTTCTACGCCTCGCTGGGCAATATCATCCTGCTCAAGATTCGGCCGTATCAAGAAAAGGCGTTCCGCTACATCACCTACAACGAAAAGGTGCAAAAGGCGATCCGCATCGACGCCGTCGAGCAGGCGTGCGTGCTGTTGCCCGAAGATCATGGCGTGATCTTCTCCAGCGGCTACCTGCTGCAAACCGGCGAGCACAAGACGTTCGACAGCGGGCTGGCCGGCCTGATGTTCGACCACAAGGTCATCTCGCCCAACGGCGAGGACGTGTTGTACGTGTTCTATCACCCGGAGAGCGGCCAGCACGTGCTGCTCTCATACAACTTGATCGAACAGCGCGTCGACACGCCGATCGTGTGCCACGGCTACGCGCTGTTCGAGACCGGCAAGCTGCTGTTTTTCAAGGCGGTCGACCAGGCGCAGAAGCACCATGCGATTCAAGTCTGGCAAACGCCGTATCTGGGGGCCGACTTCGCCATGCCGGCCGGCGACGCGGCCAAAAGTGATTCGCTGCTGTTCAAGATCGGCAACCGCGATGTGGTCCGCGCGATGGCCGAATGCCACGAGATCATCGGCCTCACGTCGAAGGACGACACGTACGCCAATCTGTACGTCGACGTCGTGAAACTCGCCGGCGACGTGCTCGATACGTACCACTGGCTGGGCAATGCCGAGGCGTGCAATCTCGCGGAGACGCTGGGCGAGATTCGCAGCGCCGCGGCGGCCGCGGTGGACGAGTTCGACAAAGTGGTTCGCGTTCGCCGCACCACGCAGCAATGGTTCGACAAAGTCGCCGGCGACGCCAAGAAGCTGCTCTCGTCGGTCGGCGCAAAACGGTACGAGGCAATTAACGACTACGTGACGTCGCTGGCCGAGTTGCGGCGTGCCCGCGGCGACGTGATTGGCTTGCGCGACCTGCGGTACGTCGATCGGCCGGCGGTCGATGCGCTGGAAAAGCAGATCGGCGCTCAGGCCGACAAACTGGCGGCGAAATCGGTCGAGTTCCTGCTCAAGCCCGACGCACTGGCCACTTATGAACAGCGGATCGCCGGACTACGAGAGCGCATCGGCGCGGTTCCGACCGCCACGGAGGCCAAAAAGCTCGACGAAGAGTTCGCCGCGGCCGGCGGCGAGCTGGAGATGCTCATCGACGTGGTGGGCAATCTCAAGATCGACGACGCCACGCGGCGGACGGCGATCATCGACAACATCTCGACGATCTACTCGCAGCTTAACCAGGCCCGGGCGGAACTCAAGAGAAAGGCCAAGGAACTGCTCTCTGTCGAGGGCGTGGCCGAATTCGCCGCGCAGATAAAGCTGCTCGGCCAGGCGGTGACGAACTATCTGGAACTGTGCAACGAGCCGCGAAAGTGCGACGAATATCTGACCAAGGTCATGGTGCAGATCGAGGAGCTTGAGGGCCGGTTTGCCGAGTTTGACGAATTCATCGAGCAACTCGCCGCCAAGCGGGACGAAGTCTACACGGCGTTCGACAGCCGCAAGGTGTCGCTCGTCGAAGCGCAGAACAAGCGGGCGGCCTCGCTGCTGGCCGCCGCCGACCGGATCATCAAGGGGATCGCCACGCGGGTGGGCGGCTTCAAGGAAGCGGCCGACATCCACGCCTACTTTGCCGCCGACCTGATGATCGAGAAGGTCCGCGATCTGGTGCGCCAACTCGGCGAGTTGGGCGACTCGGTCAAGGTCGACGAGATTCAGAGCCGGCTCAAGACCGTCCGCGAAGACGCCCTGCGGCAACTCAAGGACCGCAAGGAACTTTTCGTCGACGGGCAGAACGCGATCCGTCTCGGCAAGCATTCGTTTACCGTCAATACGCAGACGCTCGATCTGACGACGGTGCTCAAGGGCGGACGTTTGTGCTTTCACCTGGCCGGCACGAACTTCATTGAGCCGGTCACCGATGAGACAATGCTCTCGGCCGAGGATTTGTGGGATCAGGAGGTCGTATCCGAAAGCGACGAAGTCTACCGCGGCGAGTATTTGGCGTATCGGATGCTCCGCGAATTGGAGGAAGGTCCGGCGGCGGAGTTGGAAGCGGCGGTACGGCTGGATGACGCGGCATTGCTCGCGGCGGTGCAGCAATTCATGTCACCGCGTTACGCCGAGGGGTACGTCAAGGGCGTTCACGATCAGGACGCGGCGAAGCTGCTCAAGGCCGTGCTGGACGTTCGTTCGACGATCGGGCTGTTGCGGTTTCATCCGCGGGCCAGAGCCTTGGCTATGCTTTGTTGGCTCGACGGCGAAGACACCGCGCGAAAGAAGCATCTGGCGACGCGAATTCGCGGAGCGGGCGCGGTCTACAAGGCGTTTCCCGGCGTCGACATCGCCGACGCTTACGTCGCGGAACTGCGGCCGATCATAGCGGCGTTCGTCCACCGCACGAACTTGTTTCCGGAAACGTTCCTCGAACAGGCGGCGGAATATCTGTTCGAAGAGCTGTCGCAGCACGAGCATTTCGCGCTGCACGAGAAAACGGCGGCGCTGCTGCGGGAGTTCAACGCGCATCTGGACAAGCAGCGGCTGCGTGAGTCGTTTACGAATTCGCTCGAACCGCTGATGAAAAACGCGGAAGCGGCGTTCGTGTTGCTGCGCGACTGGGTCGGGTCGTTCTTGCAGCAACGCGGCGAAGGCGAAGACGCCGTGTATGCCGATGCGGTGGCCGTTTCGCTTCAATATCGCACGCCGGTCGAACGGCCCGTGTTGGCCGGTACGTCGACGCGAGAGATTTCCGGCCTGCTGGGTCAGCACGCGACGATCGACAACGGAACGTACCGGCTCGACTACAACGCCTTCCGTTTGAAGCTCCGCCGCTACGAGCGCGATGTCGTGCCGCGTTTCGAGGCGTATCACGCGGCGAAGAAGTCGTTGCTCGACACGAAGCGCAACCAGCTAAAGCTCGAAGAATTCAAGCCCCGCGTGCTCACGTCGTTCGTCCGCAATCGGCTGCTCGATCAGGTATTGCTGCCAGTGATCGGCGACAACCTGGCCAAACAGATCGGCGTGTTGGGCGAGGAGAAGCGGACCGATCTGATGGGCCTGCTGCTGCTCGTCTCGCCGCCGGGCTACGGCAAGACGACCTTGATGGAGTACATCGCTAACCGGCTGGGCATCACGTTCGTCAAGATCAACGGCCCGGCAATCGGCCACGGCGTCACGTCGCTCGATCCGGCCGAAGCGCCCAACGCCGGTGCCCGCGAGGAAGTCAACAAGCTCAATCTCGCGCTCGAGATGGGCGACAACGTGATGCTGTACGTCGACGACATTCAGCATTGCAATCCGGAATTCTTGCAGAAGTTCATTTCGCTGTGCGACGCGCAGCGGAAGATCGAGGGCGTCTACCAGGGGCGGACGCGGACATACGACTTGCGCGGCCGCAAGGTGTGCGTCGTGATGGCCGGCAATCCGTACACCGAGAGCGGCGAGAAATTCAAGATACCCGACATGCTCGCCAACCGGGCCGACGTCTACAACCTCGGCGATATCGCCGGCGGCAATGCGGAGTCGTTCCGCTTGAGCTATCTCGAAAACTCGCTGACGTCGAACGCGGCCCTGTCGGTGATCGCTTCGCGGAGCCACAAGGACGTGTACGGCGTGGTGAAGATTGCCCAAACCGGCTCGGCCGAAGGCGTAGAGTGGGACGCGACCTATTCCAACGAAGAACTGGCCGACGCCGTGGCGGTGATGAAGAAACTGTTCCGGGTGCGCGACGTGCTGCTGCGAGTGAACGAGGAGTACATCCGCTCGGCCGCACAGGCCGACGAGTTCCGCACCGAGCCGGCGTTCAAGCTGCAAGGCTCGTATCGCGATATGAACAAGCTGGCCGAACGCGTCGTGCCCGTGATGAACGACGCCGAACTGTCGGCGATGATCGACGCCCATTACCGCAACCAGGCCCAAACGCTGACCACCGGAGCGGAAGCGAATCTACTCAAGTTCAAGGTCATGTTCGGGCAATCCACGCCCGAGGAAGCCGAGCGCTGGGAAAACATCGGCCGCACGTACCAGCGGAATCAGATGCTCCGCGGCGTCGGGTCGGACGACAAGACGGGCCTGGTGATCGCCCAATTGACGGCGCTCGGCGAAGGTTTGACGGCGATCAACAAATCGCTCGGCGGTGCGGTCGAGCGGATGAATCAGCCCCGCGAGACGGTCCAGCCGGTTGTGGCGACCGAAGATGTCGCGGCGGCGCTGGCCCATCTCGAAGCACTCGGCGAGCGGCTAAGCGCGGTGCAGGAAACGCTGGCCGAGGGGGCCGGTAAGCTGGGCAAGTCGCTGTCGGCCAAGGCGAAGAAGAAAGACCAGCCGGCCGTGCCCGCCACGGTGAATGTGGTCAATCGCGTGCCGAGGGCCTTTCTCGACGTCATTCAGACGCAGTTCCAGCTTCTCTATGCCTGGATGCGGGCGACGATTGCCGATAAATCCGTGCCCGGCGAAGGTTCCGCCGACGGTGAGAAGTTTCGCAAGGCGGTCGACGAGACGATGGAGCGTTACCAGGTGCTTATCAAGAAGCTCGAAGAAGGTTCGCAACGCGGCAGCAACAGCTAATCGCGGCGGCGGCTGATGCCGGTCGAACCGCGCGAAATCCGGCGTTGGGCGTCGCTGAATTCGGAACGAAATCCGCCCGACGGCAATATTACTGTCGTGAACCGGCGATCTTGATTTGTGCGGCGGCGCGAATTGCGATTGCTCGGGTCGTGGCACCATGCCCGGCAGCGCGTAAAGCGTTTTCTTCGCAATAACGCCATTTTGCCGATCGTCGGGCGGCGGCGAACGCGCCGGCTCGCGGCGGCCGGTCGTTTGCGGATAGAATAATACGCGACGCGCCACGTTTCGCACGTCGCTGGGCGGTCGAAACGTCGCAGCGTCGTGGGGACAAACCGCCGTCGCTGAAACCCGTTCACTCGTACATAAGCCATCGGACGAACTCATGGCCGATCGCCCCGTGAAGCGCGTCGTGCGACGCATGGACGTCGGTCGTCCGGCCGGGATCGACGAGCAACTGTGGCCCGTCAACGTGGCGCTGCTGTTGCTGGCGGCCTTCGTCGAAGGGGTAATCATCGCCCGGCTCGATTTCGGCGATCCGCGGCTGCTCTACAATGCCTGGACGTGGACGGCGACGCTGCTCTTGTCGGTCGGCTTCGGCGTGTGGCTGGTGCAGCGTCTCGACAATCGGCGGGTGCGGCGGAGCGTGCAGTTGGCCACGGTGCTGAGCCTGCTATTTCACGTGGTCCTGGTCGTATTGATCAATAAGGACTACTTGCTTGCACTGGTGACCGAGCCTGAGCCGCCGCAAGAGATTTCCGAGCCTGAAACTTTCGCGATGCCGGTCCTCGCGCCCAACGCGCCGCCGCAGGATTTCGAGCGACCGCCCGAAACGCCCACGCCCGACGACAACGACCGAGCACCGGCGCGGAACGAGCCGCCCGTCGAGCCAAAGTTGCCGTCCGAGCCGACGCCGCCCGCGCCGATGCCGGAACAGCCTGACAAGCCAAACTTGCCGAAGTTGCCGCGGCCGGAACCGCCGACGCCGCGGCAAAACGAAACGCCCTCGCAACGAAGCCGCAACGACGCGCCCTCGCCCAACGATCCGCAAACGCGGGCCGATGCGCCTCGCGTCGATCCGTCGGCCCAACCGCGTCCGCGCGAACTCGACGCGCCGCCAACGCCAAGCCGCCGCGATACCGCCGGCCCGCAAACGCCGAGTAAGGCAACCGAACCGCCGACAACCGCCGCGCCGCCGAACCCTGATTTACCGTCGCGCGATCGGCAGCAAACGGAAGACATTGCGCAATCGTCGCGCTCTCCGACGCCGCCCCGACGGGAGTCCGATCCGGTGCAACCTCCGACCACCGCAGTCCCGTCATCCGACCTGGCGGGCACGCCGCGGCAGACCGCGCCGAGCGCTGCCGATCCGCAACTCGCCGACCCTCGCCGCGAGCCTGCGGTACCTTCCATCGATCACTCGGCCGATACGCCGACGCCGCGGCCGAACGAAAATGAAATCGTCCGCGCGCCGAACGCACCGCGCCGGCCGCCTAGCGACGAGGTTGCACCGCCAAGTCCCACGAATCCTTCGCCGCGGACCGGTCGTGCGCCGCCATCGCCCGATCCCGCCGCGGTTGCTGCGGCGAATGGTCCGCAAGCGCCAAGCAATGCGGCTGCCAATGTCCCGCCGCTCGAATCGAGTGCGCCTATCACCGAACGCAGCGCGGCGTCGAATCCTGCGACGCCGGGCGCAACTTCCACCGCGCCGAATTCCGTCGCGTCGCAATCGCCGCCGAGTTCCGCTCCGGCCGACGGTCGTACCGAGCGGCCGATTGACCCCGGCCCGACCGGCGCGGTGGCCCAAGCGACGAGCGATCGCCATGCGCCCCGAGCTCCGCGCGTGGCCGACAGCGCGGGGTCGCCCGCGCCACCCGATCGACGGCAAGTGACCGAATCGGGCGAACACGGACCGCGGCCATCGCCGGAGCCGGGCAACGTGGCCGAGCAGCGATCGACGTCTGGCGTCGCCGGCCAGGGGCGTTCGCCGAATTTCGATTCGGGGCCAGGCGCGCTCCAGCATCCGGGCCCCGTTGCCAGTGATTCGAGCGTTCGTCCAACCGCGACGCAGGACGCGCCGGACGGTTCGGCGATCTCGCCCACTGCATCGGCAACTGTCGGCAGGCGGCGGGCCGACGCGAATCTACCGTCGTCGTCGCTTCAAGCCGAAAACGTTCCGCAAGCCACCCGCGGCGGCAGCAAGACGCCAAGCTTCGTCGATGCCGATGCCGCGCTGGCGAACGAACGGGCCAACGCCCGCGCGCCGCGCGGCTCCGTCTCCGCGGATCGCGGCGCGGCGACCGTCGACGTCGGACCGCGGCAAGTCATCGGCGAAGGCGGCAGCGGGCGACCGTCCGGCGGCGGGCAACCCGACGTCGGCGATATCGCCCGCGGCGACACGCCACCGCAACGCACGCCCGGCCGCGATCGACCATCGTCCTTTGACGCGGCAAGTCCCGCCGCCATCGCCGCAGCGCCGCGGCCCTCCGGCGCGGCGGGTACGTCGACCGGCGAAACTCAGCCGCAGCCCGCCGCGGTGGCCGGCGAGCGTTCGCAATCGAGTCCCAGTGGAGCGGTTTCCACTGCGGTCGGCGGCGACGCGCCGAGCGGCGCATTGGCAAGCGACGTAGCGCAAGCCGCGAGCGGGTCGGGCCGGCCGAGCGGCGCGGCGGAAGAAATGTACATTTCCGCACCCGGCGTCGATGGGCGACGCGCGGCCGCTGGCGGCATTCCGGAAGTTGGTCCGGCGACCCCGCCGCAATTGGCCGGTGGACCGACGGGCGACAACCCAGCGGCGGGCAATCCCGCTTCGGCCGGCACGCCCGACGGCGCGCCGCTCGATCAGCAAGGCCCCAGCGACGAACGGTCGACCGCCGGATTGGCCGGACGCTCGACCGTCGGACCGGCCGGCGCGGCCGATGGTCCGGCAATGGCTGCGGTTGCGGACGTCGGCCGGCCCGGCGATCGCACGGGCCGTCGCGATCCGCTCGGCGGCGTCGATGCCGGTGCAGCGATCGCCAGCGTCGGCGGAGGTTCGCCGCGCCGCACGCACAGCGCGGAATTGCCGAGCGGCTTGGGCACGGCCGAAGCGCCGACGCTGGGTAGCGATCGCCCAACGGCTACCGAGTCCGGCGAACTGCCCGAAGGTGCGCTTGCCGGCCAGCCAAGCCGCCGCGACGGCGGACCGCGGTCGTTCGTGCAGGCGGAAATCGGACCGGGCGGATTGGGCGCGCAACCCGCCGTCGAAGCCGGCATCCCAGATCGCCGCGCGCGCACCGATACCCCGGACCTCGCCGTCGACATCACGCCGCACGCGCTGCGGCAGTCCGTCGGCTTGCCGGCGATCGACGGCCAGGTGCGTAATGCGATCGATACCTATCGCTTGCGTCGGGCGCGGCGTTATCGCGACGCGGAAACCGCCGGCGCGGGACAGCCGTCGCCGAAGACCGAAGAAGCCGTTGAGTCGGGCCTGGACTTTTTGGCCCGGTCGCAATCGCCGGACGGCAGTTGGAGCCTGCACGACTACCGCGGCAAACCGGCGGCCGAAAACTGCCGCATCCACTCGAACACCGCGGCGACGGGATTGGCGCTGCTCGCTTACCTTGGCGCGGCTTACGATCATTACGACGACAAGTATCACGAGGTCGTTCGCGGCGGATTGGATTGGCTCGTCGCCCATCAGCAGGAATCCGGCGATCTGTATCTCGCACAGGACACGGAATCGAGTCGGTCGGCCCGGCTCTATAGTCACGCCATCGCCACCATCGCGCTGTGCGAGGCTTACGGCATGACCGGCGACCCGCGGCTCAAGGAGCCAGCGCAGCGGGCGATCGATTTCATCGTGCGGGCCCAGCATCGCGAATTCGGCGGGTGGCGCTATTCCGCCGTGCCGGGCGATGATGGTTACGACAGCGACACGTCCGTGTCGGGTTGGATGATGATGGCGCTGCGCAGCGCGGAGCTAGCCAAACTCGACGTGCCCAAGGAAACGTTCACGCGCGTTGAGGGTTGGCTGCAACGGGCCGCGTCGCCGGGTACGAACGGTTCGCGATACGTGTACGATCCCAAAGCCCAAGAGTTCGATCCCAAAACGCAAAAGCTCGACAAATCCCACGGCCGCTACGAGTCGCCACAGATGACGAGCATCGCCCTGCTGATGCGGATGTATCTGGGCTGGGACCGCACGAAGCCGGAAATGGTCCGCGGAGCCGACTACCTCGCCGAGACGCTACCGACCGCCGTCACGAACGCTACCGACGAATGGCAAGGCGCCTATTACTGGTACTACGCCACGCAGGTGATGTTCCACATGCGGGGCGAGCACTGGCGAAAGTGGAACGAGCGGCTGCATCCGCTATTGACCAATTCGCAGCGCAACGAGGGCTCGCTCGCCGGAAGTTGGGATCCCGACGGCCCGGCCTCCGACACGTGGGGCCGGTTCGGCGGGCGGATCTACGTGACGACGCTGAATCTGCTGTCGCTGGAAGTCTACTATCGGTATCTGCCGATTTACGAGGACACGGCGCGGTAGGCGTGCAGATCGATCGCCGCCGAGATGTCGTGAATTGCTTCCGCGCGGCGCGACTCGCGCCACTCGAAGAAGTGCTCCACACGCGACGCCGCGGACCTCCGCGCATCCCCGTTTGCCGCCCCGCCGCCGCTCGGTATAGAATGAGTCCATGGCGTCGCACTTTACTTCCGCCGATGGTATCGCACCCTCGTGGGAAGCGCCGTCGGTGCATACCTTCAGCGTCGACGAGTTTCACCAACTGGCCGCGGCAGGCGTATTGCGCCAGAGCGACCGCATCGAACTCGTCGACGGGTACATTTACGACATGACGCCAATCGGCGCGCCGCACGCAACCAGTGTGCAAAAGACCCTCGCCGCCCTGTGGAAGCTGCCGCTCGACGCGGCTGGTGCCTGGCACGTGCGAATCCAGCAGCCACTCACGCTCGCAAATAGCGAGCCGCAACCCGATTTGGCGATCGTCCGCGGCGTGCCAGACGATTACGCTCGAAGGCATCCCGCCGCGATTGACGTGGGCCTCGTCATCGAAGTCGCCGACGCATCGCTTGATTTCGACCGCGGCCGCAAGCTCGCGTCCTACGCCGCCGAAGGGATATCGGCGTACTGGATCGTCGACCTCGCCAATCGGCGAGTCGAGGTCTTCGAATCGCCGCAACGCGGGGCGGAGGGCGAGTCCGCCGGCTATGGCCAGCATCGAGCCGCAAACTTTTCCGACGAGTTGACCATCGTTCTTGAGGGGACAACCGTGGGAGCGATTCGTGTGGCTGAAGTTCTCGTTTGACGGCTCTTGAAATCGCGACGTCCTCATCAAAGCGATGCCTTAGTGGGACTTCGCGTTTGACAACGACGCCGCGATCGTTCCGAGTGCCTTCTCGCGCGCATTATCGTTCCAGTCGAAGAAGTGCTCCACACCGGGCACGAGAAAACATAGCCGCAGCGACTTCGGTTGCACACCGAGCGTCCGCTCCGCCGCCAGAGCATACAGAATTAGCTGCATTTCATAGGCGGCCGCCGTGGCGGGCACTTCGTCGCGTGCGACGCGATTCGTTTTATAGTCGATGACGTGCCAATCGCCGTCGGCGTCCTGAAACAGCATGTCGATGAACCCGTGCAAGATCGGCGCTGCCCCGTCCGCACTGTCCGCGTCGATCGCACGGCCTGCCCCGTCCGCATCGGGCGGCCAGGCGAGAAGAAACTCGACTTCCGCCAACCGCCGCCGCCCCGCGGCGATTTCCCCGGACGCCGGCATCGACAACAACCGCTCGACCAGTTCCACCGCTTGACGCTCGAACGCTTCGTCCTCGCGCAACTGCCGAGCCATTTGCCGCCGAGCAAGCGCGGCCACGTCGTCCGTCCCGTCCCATCGCAAATCGGCGACGACCGCGTGGACCAGCGTTCCCAGATCGAGCGCCGCGACTCGCGCCGAGTGTTTCAGGTCGTCGCCGTCCGTTTCTGGAGGCTCCGCTTCCCGTTCGGCCGCCGTAGAAATCGCTGGTAGGTCGTCCTCGTCAACGATCGGCGTTTCGTGCACCAGCGACCCGCTCAGGCTCGAAAACGAGTAGAACCGCCGTGCCGCAGCATCCGCCGCGATCGGCAAGCTCGCCCGCGCCACCGCGGTCGCCGAAGTCGCCGCGCTTGCCGTTTGCGCCGCCTGTTCGACCTGGTCGGCGATTCGCGCCAAGTTCGGCCCCCGCGCATGTCCGGTCGGTTCGGCACGCGCGTCGGGCGGACTCGTCGTGACGGCAATCCGTGGCGCACGTGCGTCACGCATAGCGCCGCTCGCCGCCGGCCCAACAAACGCCCCCGACTGCCGATCGAACCGTTCCGCCAGGAATCTGGTCCAAAAGCCCTTCGGCTCGGCCACGTCCTTGACGCCGCCGGAGAGGATCAAGTAATCGGCCGCCCGCGTCGCGGCCACGTAGAACAGCCGAATCGCTTCCTGCTCGTCGTCGGCGCTCGATTCGGTGCGCACCATCCGCAGCGCCGTCGTCGCTTTGTCGTCGTCGTCGCGGGCCGGCAATCCGACCAGCGGTCCCCATCGCGCATCGAACCGCGCCGCGTCGCCGTCGCCCCGCAGCCGGCTCTCGCAATCGGCCACCACGACGACCGGGAATTCCAAGCCCTTCGACTGATGGATCGTCATCAACCGCACCACGTCGCCGGCTTCGCTTTGCGTGGCGGCGAGCGCCTCCTTGGGTTGATCGGCCTCGAATTCGTTGAGTTGCACGACGAAATCGGCCAGCGACATCGTGCCCGATGCGTCGAACGAGCGTGCCAGGTTGACGAGCTTCCGCAAGTTGGCCAGTTTTCGCTCGCCGAGAAACTCGCCCAATAGCGCGGCGTCGTAGCCGGTCAGCGCGATGGCGCGGTTGAGCAGCGCCGCGACGCTCACGCGGTCTTTCGCCGCCCGCAATTCGGCGAGCACGTCGGCCGCCCGCCGCGCTCGCCGCCGTTGCTCGGCGTCCATATCGCCGGGATGGCTGTCGGCGAACAAGCCCGCCCGCAGCCCATTTGGGTGCCGCGCGAGCCAAAACAGCGCCTCGTCGCTGAGGTTGAACAGCGGACTACGCAGCGCCCCGGCCAGGCTGACGTCGTCGCTGGGGCTGACGAGCGTTCGCAGCAGATTGGCCAGATCGAAAACTTCTTGTTGCGCATAAAACGCGCGGCCGCCGACGAGATAATACGGCAGATCGTATCGGCGCAACGCCTCTTCGTAGAACTCCACGTTGGAAAGCGAGCGAAACAAAATCGCCACGTCGCCGGGCCGCACGGCGCGGAGCAAGCAACCAGATCCGCTTTCGTCGCGCGGCGATTCGTCGGCAATCAACGGTTCGCCCGAGCGAATCATGCCCGACAGTCGCCGGGCGATCCAATCCGCCTCCAATTTCCGCAATCGGTCGGCGTCGCCGCGCTCGGCGGTTTTCTTCGCCGGTGAATCCTCAGCCGCGCCATCGGTCGCGTCGGCCGTCGTGTTCGCGGCGACATTCGCCTCGCTGGCCCACAGGAACTCGATCGCGGGCGGCGGCGTCATTTGTTCCCGATGTGCCACGAGCGGTTCGTACTCGTCGCCAAACGCGCCGCCGAACAGCAAATTGACGAACTCCAGAATCGCCGGTTGGCTGCGAAAGTTCACCGACAGCGGCAACCGCCCCCGCGCGGGCATGCCCCCACGCCGTTCGCGGAAAATCCTGGGTTCCGCGCCCAAAAAGCGATAGATCGACTGTTTGAAGTCGCCGACCACGAACAGTTTTCCGCTGTTTGTGTCGCCGTCGCACAAGGCGTCGATCAGGTCCGTCTGCACCGGGTCGGTGTCCTGCGACTCATCGACGAGCAGCAGCCTGATCTGCCGAGCGATCCCCCGCCGCAACGATGCGTTCTCGGTCGCGGTGAGCATTCGCCGCGTCTCCAGCAACAGATCGTTGAAGTCGAGTACGTGGTCTGTGCGTTTCGCTTTGCGATAGTCTTCGGCCACTTCGCGAGCGATCGCCAGCATCTCTAGGCCATATCGGGCGGCCGCGAGACAGGCATCGGCGTCGAGCGCCACGTGCTTGACGCCATCGATCGCCTCGCGAAGCGACTGCACGCGCGATTTATAGTCGTCGTAGTCCGCGCCGATCGACTCGAACATCTTCTTGCTCAAACCGGTGAGCTTCGCGGCGTCTCTGACGTTCGCCAATAGCTCAGCCGGCCGGTCGGATTCGGACAACTCGCCGATAAATTGCCGCAACGTCGCGGCCCGCGGCCCGATCTTTTCGTGGTCGAACTCGTGCGCATCGAAAAACGTCTTCGCCGCCGAAAACACCGTCGACGCCAGGAATTCCGCCAGCACGCGTTCGGCCCGCTCGTCGGCCATCGACTGCCAATGCGCAAACAGCTTCTCCGGCGTCATTCCGGCGAACGCCTCGAATGCTCCGTGGTCGCGGTGCCGCAGCATCAAGAGCACGCGCTCGCGCAGCGGCGCAAGACCGTATGCCCCGGCCAATTCCATCGTGGCCGCGTCGCGAGATTCGAGCCGTCGCCGCAACGCGTCGTCGAGCAACTCCCACAGCCGGGTCTGCGATTGTGGCTCGTCCAGCACGCGAAACTGCGGATCAAGCCCGGCCTCGACGGCGTGACTTCGCAGGAACGATCCGCAGAACGAGTGAATCGTGCTGACCCGCGCCGTATCGAGTTGCCTCAGCAACGCCAGCCAATGTGGTGCGTCGCGCTCGTTCGCCGCCTTCAGTCGTTCCGCGCACTTGCGGCGAATCCGATCGCGCATCTCCCGCGCCGCCCGTTCCGTGTACGTGAAGGCCACGAGGTCGGCCAATTCCGCGGGACCGCTTTGCTCGCCGAACGAACCGCGTGGATCGAGGTGCGAGAGAAACCGTTCGGTCAGCACGAAGGTCTTGCCGCAGCCGGCGCCGGCGGAAAGCGCGATCGAAACGTCCCGCGTGGCGATCGCCGCGTGTTGCTGATCGGTCAACGTGGGTGGCACTGACGCGATTGGACCAGCGCCTGCCAACTGTGCTACTTGCTTGCTGGCGGCTGCCATGACTTCTCCAAACTCCGCGCCTGATGGACGCGGCATACCGTCTTGAACGCGCAAAACTTCGTGCATTCCTCGTCCGGGCAGTACACGGGAAACTGCCCATCGCGAATGCCGCGGACCAGCGAGAACACCAACTCCACCAGCCGCACGCGCCGCCTCGTCCAGTCCTCGGTCGGCCACCACGTTGCGTCCGACGCTTCGTGCATCGATTGCCACACGTCGAAACCGTTCGCTGCAACGTGCCAGTATCCCGAATGCACACCGATTGCGCTTCGGTCGGCGAGCAACACTTGCTCGACCGCCAGGGCGTACAAGTCGAGCTGCAATCGCCGGCCGTCGTCGGCCATTTCGGCCCGCGACTTCTTCTTGATCGGGTTTCCCGTCTTGTAGTCGACGATGCCGAACATCGCGGCGTCGGTTTCGCCCTCGACCGCCATGTCGATGCGATCGATCCGCCCGCCGATGCGAATTTCTTCGTCGCCGCGTCGCAGTACCAATGGCGTCGGCGTACTGAGCGGATCAGTCAACGAGTCGTCTTCGATCGCGAATCCAAACGACACCTCGAAATGCGCCGGCCGCAGCGCCGCGGGCAGCGCGTCGTACTTGCCGTGCTGTTCGACGTATTGATCGATCAGGTCGGCCAGCATCTTGGCGTCGATATCCATCAGCACGGCGTCCAACTCCGTGTCGCGACGAAATTGCTCCGCCAGCGCTGTGAGTTGCTGATCGTACCCGCGGCGAAATGCATCGGTCGCGTCGAGCGGCGACGAATGCGCGTCGCGGGCCGCGTTCAGTTCCCGATGTGCTCCGGCCAGCGCCGCGTGCAGCAGCCGCCCTCGCTGCCGCGAGTCGGTCGCCAGTTCGATCCCTTCCGCGGCCTCCAGGTGCAGAACGTACTCGAAGAAATACCGCATCGGGCAGTACGCATATGCCTCGAACTGACTGGCGCTCCAGACGCGGTCTGCGCCGTAGCGCTCGGCAAGCAAATACTTGGCCGCGGCGCTTGCGAACATACCGTCCATCGGGCCGAACCGCTCGCCCTTGCGCGAGTCGTTCGTCCGCAATGCCGCGATCACATTCGCCGCGACCGAATCGAACCGTGCCGCCGCGTCCTGTTCACTTCCTTGCGAACTGCCGACGAGCGTCGCCAATCGGTCCGTGTTTCCCGTAAGCGCCTCGTGCATCGCCAGCACGCGCCGATCGGCAGGCGAATAACCGGCCGCGGCCCGCGGGATCGGACGCATGTCGCTTACGTCGGACCGCGACGCGACGGCTGCGGGCAGTATCCGCTGCACGTCGACGAGAAAGGGACTCGGCAGCAGCGGCTCGGCCTTCTCGTTCATCGCCGGATAGCTGAGCACCAGCCGTCGCGTCGCCCGCGTCACCACTTCGTAGAACAGCAGCATCTCCTCGCTGGCTCGTTCGCTGCGCTGCGGCAAACGCAAACCCTCTTCGGCCAGTCGGCGACGATCCGCTTCGTGGTACATCACTTCGTCTCGCGCCCGCCGCGGGAATTCGTGCTCGGCCAGCGACGCCACGAACAAGTACGGAATCGACAACGTCCGCGCGGCCGGCGCAGACAGCACGCGAATGCGGCCCGTTTCGTCGGTGGCGACCGGAATCGACTCCGCCGCCACGATATCGTCGAGCGCCGCGAGCAACTCGCAGCGATTCCACGTTTGGGCCGGCTCGTCGAGCCACTGCGACAATCGGCTTCCCGCGCGGAGCACTTCGAGCAACCGACGCCAAGCGGCATCGTCGATCGACGGAGTGCGATCGATCGGAGCAGCGCCGATCGGAGTACGGCCGCCGCTATGCGTCATACCGAGCGCAAGCGAGAAGCGCTCCAGCGCTCCGGCCCATGCCACGGGCGTCGCTCGCTGCGGCAATTCGTCCACCGCCGCGGCCACGGCTTCGACATACGAGAGCGACTCCGCCGCAGCGCGATTTCTCCGCGTTCTGCGCCGCGTCTGCGAGTGATCGTCGTCCGGCGATTCGTTGGCGCTCTCCTCGTCGGCGTTGGCATTCGCATTGGTTTCCCGTGCCGCCACTGCCATCCGCCGCCAGCGCTCGAGCAACTTCGACCTGCCTGAGGGGATCTGCATTGACCTCACAACCCGCTCCGCCGCGACGTGTACGTCGGCCACGTCGGCGGCCACATCCGTGGCGATCATCGGCGGTGCAATGAAGTTGTTTCCCAACACGGCCAGCACGCGGCGAAACGGCCAGTCCTCGCCGTCCAGCGCCAGCGCGGCGAGTAGCGCCTTGATTTGCGGAGACTCGCCAAGCAATGGCCGGCAATCGATCGCAAACGGCAGCCCATATTCCTCGAACACTTCTCTTACGAGCGCCGCGACCGCGTCCGTCGATCGAAACACGACGGCGATATCTTGCGGCTGCACCGACATTCGCGGCTGCTTCCCGCGCGGATGGGTTGTCTCCGCCATGTCGCCGTCGAGCAGAAGCTGTTTGATTCGCGAGGCGATCGACTGAAGTTCGTCGAGTTGCTGCGCGGCGGCAACGATTTCGATACCGTCGCCGATGTCGAGCGGCGGCAGCGCCTCGCGCGGATCGCCGAGCAGATATCGCTCCAAGCGGTCCATCGCCGACCAATTGCGATCGCCGTGAGTGACGTCGGGCGTGCGCTCGATCCATTCGACGCGCACGTCGGGCAGCCGCCGCGAAAGTTCCTCCAGCGTCGCGCGCGGCTTGGCGAACAGGTCGCCGCGTCGCTCCAAATCGCGCTCCAGCGGCAGCGAGACGATCAACTCGTCCGCATAGTCGACAAGGATTCCCAAGATGTCGTGCTGCGTCGCCGTGAAATCCGCGAAGCCATCGACGGCCACGAGCCGCAGTCGATCGAACGGCCGGCGGTGCCCATCGCCGAGCAGCGTGCGGGCCGTCCAGAACCGTCCCTCCGCATCGAACAATTGCCGCCGCGCGAGCACGTCTTGATAGGCGTCGTAGAACGCGAACAGTTCTTCGTCCTTCGCCGTCAGCCCGCGCCGCTCGCACGCCGCGCGAAAATCTTCCGGCCAGATTTCGTGCCGCTTCATCTCGCTCAAGAATCCGGAGAGCAAGTCCGCGAAGCCGGGCGTGTCGGCAATGCGGCTGAAATACCGCAGCCTGCCGGCCCTGAGCAGATCCTCCGCCAGCCGGGCGATCAACTGTCGACGCGCCATGCCGTAGAGCGGCCGCACCAAGTCCGGCGCATGGTCGAGCACCGTCTGTGCGAACGCCTCGAAGGTATACACGTTGGGCGCGAAGCACGCGGCAAAACCACCGGCCAGTAGCCGTTCGCGAACGACCGCGGCCGCCCGCGCCGTTGGAGCGATCCACAGCGTCTCGCCCACGCCCGGTGACGTGCCGCCGTTTGCATTTATCGCCGCAACGCCCGCCGACCCCTCCGCCAGAGCGGTGCGATAACGTGCGAGCAGCTTGCCAGTCTTGCCTGATCGGGCCGGACCGGCGACAATCAACGTTTGGCCGGGCATGGCGTTTCGCATTGCTGCAAGGGAAACAAACCCAAGTGGCGTGTCAAACGACGCATGTCCGACTGATAGAGAAGGAAGGAAGAAGAGGCATCGACGACCGGCCCAGCGCGTGGGCGAGACTGCATGTTCGGACGACATGCGGTCCGCGGCGCTATTGTTTCGCACTCCTGGCCGGTGTCAAGCAAGGCAAGCGCGCGGCGTGACCGCGGGATCGAAGTTTTGTCTTGCGGCGACCGCGTTGTCGGTCCTCTTCGCACTTCTTGCGATATCGTAGGGTTCGACTTCATAGGGTGGCCTGTTTGACACCGCCGAACACCATATTTACATTGGGAGTCGTATTTATTTCCCTTCATTCCTTTTTTCTGTTGGGAGGTGTGTGATGTTTCAGAGGAGCCAGCGCGGCGATCCGCGCGCACAGCGGCGAGGGTTCACCCTCGTCGAACTGCTGGTGGTCATCACGATCATCGGCATGTTGATGGCGATGATGTTCCCCGCCCTCGGCACGGTGATGGACGCGGTCAACTTGAACCGCTGTTCGAACAACCTGTCGTCGGTGGGCAAGGCGCTCGCCAGTTTTCAGTCGGCCGCCAGCAATGCCTGGCCGACGGTGTCGACCGAGCCGGTCAACGGCAAGCCGGCCTTGGCCGCGGCGGAAAAAACGATGGCCAATCGCGCCAGCACGCGGCCGCAGCGCGGCCGACGCGTCGAAGAAAAGGCCACGGCGTCGGGCTATAGCTGGATGGTGCTGTTGCTGCCGTACATCGGCCAAGAACCGATGTTCAAGGCGATCAACGCCCGCAGCAAGGGTTTCGGCCGTTCGGCGTTCGACCCGGCGTTGATCGACGACGAAAACAAGCACTATTCGATGCAGGCAATGAAAGTATTTCAGTGCCCCGTGTTCGAAGGCACCGCGGAAGTGGCGTATACGAGCGCGGCGCCGGAGTACAAGCGTTTCTCGCAGGGCGTCGGCGACGGCGGCGGCGCTGTGGCGCTGACGAATTACGTTGCGATCTCGGCGACGCACATGTCCCTGGTGATTCCCAAAGACACGAAGAACCCGGGCCCGCCGCCCAACGGCGTGATCTACTACAATTCCGCAAAGAAAGGCCCCACGCGAATTCCCGACGGTGAAACGGCTACGGTCGTCGTCACGGAAACGCGCGAGCCGAACTATGCGTCTTGGTTCGACGGCACCACAAGTTGGGTCGTCGCCGCCGACCCGAACTCGCCGGAGCCGGTCGAGCAGGGCGGCAAGTGGGTTTGCGAAACAACGTCCAATGGGTGCCGTTCGGCGCTCAACATTGGACCGGAATACTCGCAAAGCGCGGACGAGTCGCAGGTCGAGTATTATCGCAAGCGGTCGCCGAGCTGGCAGGGCGAGGCCGATTGGGCATACGGCCCCAGCAGCATGCATGCCGGCGGTATGGTGGTCCACTTGTACGGCGACAAGCGCGTGGTTCCGATTCGGTCGATGGGACCGACGGCAATCAGTTCCAGCGTCTATATGGCGATCGTGACTCGCTCCGGCGGAGAGACCGCTACCTACGAGCCGTAGAACGCCTAGCGGAATGAGTTTCGACATGCTCTTGATTTGAGTTCGCTACTAGATCGGGCCGGGGGGGG
>JBBDYI010000130.1:20662-32087 GCA_040901705.1 Pirellulales bacterium
GCGGCTTTTTTTGTGCCGAACGTGTCGTGTTGCTTGGAGAAGGAATCTCACCGCCGCGTGCAGCGTCGTTGCGGATGGGCTACGGTCTGGCCGCCGCTTCGAACGTGTAGAACAGCGGCTGACCGAACTTCGCCCGGCCGAATTCCGCGATTCGAGCTTGAGTCGCCGGGGCCAGCAGGAAATCCGCGAACCGCCGCGCCGCCGCGACGCGGACGTGCGCGTGTCGCGCCGGATTGACCAGCATCACGGAATATTCGTTGCGCAGCAGCGGGTCGCCTTGCGAGAGAATCGCCAGCCGCAACGACTCGCGGTGGGCCAAGAACGTCGCCCGGTCCGACAGCGTGTAGGCCTGCTTCTCGCTGGCGATCCGTAGCGTCTGGGCCATGCCGGAGCCGCTCCGCAGATACCAATCGCCCGACGGCGCACGGCCGACGGCGGCCCACAGCCCACGTTCCTTCTGATGCGTGCCCGACTCGTCGCCGCGCGATACGAACGGTGCAGAACGGTCGGCAATCGACTTCAGCGCATCGACGACGCTGGCTTGGTTGCGAATGTCCGCCGGATCGTTGGCCGCGCCGACGAGGACGAAGTCGTTGTACATCACCTTGCATCGCTCGATGCCGTTGCCGGCGGCGACGAACTTGTCCTCGGCGGCCGGCGCGTGCGTGAGCAGCACGTCGGCGTCGCCGCGGCGGCCCAGTTCAATTGCCTGCCCGCTGCCGACGGCAATGACCTTGACGTCGATACCCGTTTCGGCGCGAAACGCCGGCAACAGCGCGTCGAGCAGGCCGCTGTCTTGCGTGCTGGTCGTCGTGGCGAGCGTAAGCGTGTCGGCCGGCGGCGGTTCGTAAGCCCGGCAGCCGACGAGGGCGACCAGCGCCCATGCCGCAGCGATGTAAACCGAAAAACGGCGACGCGTGAAGTGCGATTTCGGGTGCATGGAGTTGGCCTCCGGTCGGAAGTTCGTCGTTCGGTGCGTCGGATTGTGGATTCTTGTGCCGCGCGTCGTCGTTTTCATCGCCGTTTGCGGGGCCAAATTCATCGCCGCTGAGTTTTGCCGGACTTCAATAGATCATTTCGCCGCGCACGAACGCCGCCGTGCGCGGATCGCTCGGCGTATCGAAGAACCGCTCGGTCGCTTCGGTCTCGATGACGCGACCGTCGAGCAGCAGCACGACGCGATCCGCCACGCGGCGGGCTTGATACAGATGGTGCGTCGCCCAGACGATCGTCGTCGGCCGCGCGGATCGTTCATCGGCCAGCAGCGATTCCACCAATGCGACTCGCGCCGGATCGAGCGCGGCGGTCGGTTCGTCGAGCAACAGCACGTCGGGCCGCAGCACGAGCGCGCGGGCCAGCGCGACGAGCTGCAATTGCCCACCGGACAGACGCGAGGCGCTTTGCGAGGCGATCTCGGCGAGCCGCAGCCTGGCCAGCACGCCGTCGATGCGCTCGTTGCGATCGCTGACGCCGCGCCACCTCAGTCCGCACTCGACGTTGCGGCGAGTCGACCCCAGCATCGGCAGCGGACGCTGTGTGACCGCCGCGATCGTCCGTAGCTTCGCCAGCGGCAGCGGTCGTTCGTGCAGCGGATGGCCGCCAAACCAGAGTTGACCGCCGTCGATCGGCGCGAGACCGGAAAGCAGGCTCAACAGTGTCGACTTGCCCGCCCCGGTCGGCCCGACCAGACACAGCACTTCGCCAGGCTCGATCACCAGATCGTCGATCAGCAGCCGAAAAGCGTCGCCGCGTCGCCGCTCGACGTTTTGCAATCGGTAGGCGGCGGAGTGGTTCGCCTCTGCCATACTCACTGGAGAATCCTTCATGGAAGCGGCCGATCCTGCCAGCGAAGCACGGCGAGATTCAACGCCAGGGCCACGGCCAGCAACACGCCGCCGAGCACGAGCGCAAACGCGAAATTCCCCTTGCCAGTTTCCAGCACGACCGCCGTGGTCAGTACGCGAGTATGCCCCTCGATGTTGCCGCCGACCATCCACACCGCGCCGACTTCGCTCATGCTCCGTCCCAATGCCGTGGCGACGGCGAGAAACAATCCGCCGCGGGCCTCGCGTAGCACGGCGAAACGGGCCTGCATCGGACTGGCGCCCAACGCGCGAGCTTGAAAATGCAAATCCTCCGGCACGGCCGCCACCGCGGTCATTGTGATCCCGGTCACGAACGGGATGTCGAGTATCGTCTGGGCCAAGATCATCGCCTGGGGCGTAAACAGCCAGCCCAGCGATCCGAGCGGGCCGCTCGCCGACAGCAGAAGGTAAATCGCCAATCCGACGACGACCGGCGGCAACGCCATGCCGGTGTAGACCAAGGCCCTGACCCACGTCGAGCGGCTCCACGCGGACAGGCCCAGCCACGTTCCCAGCGGGGCAGCGACGAGTACGCTCAGCAGCACGGCGGATAGCGCCACCTGTAGCGACAGCCCAAGAATCGGCCACAGATCGGTGAAGTCCGTCATTTGGTATGCTAACTCGCCACGATGATGCGGAACGAATCAAGGTCCGCAATACGCGGCGGTCAAGCGAAACTCCGCCCGCGCCGCTAGAAACGCTTGCACGCGGTCGGCTCGATCGAACGCGCGGGGCAGGAACTCTACGGCCTGTGCGATCCGCTCGTCCGCCTCGGCGCAACTGAACCGCAAGAAGCCGCGGCCCGCCGCGCCGAAGCATTCGCCGCCGAGGCACGCCACGCCGAATCGCTCGTCGGCCGCTTCGAGCAAGTACATCGCCAGTCCTTGCGACGTAATGCCCAGGCGGTTGCAAACGGCCGCCACGTTGGAAAACACGTAAAACGTACCGGCCGGCATCGGGCAGCGGACTCCGTCGATCTGGTCGAGTCCTGCGGCAAGCAGTTCCACCTTGCGGCGAAAGGCGGCCATTCGCTCGTCGCGCACCGTGCGATCCTGCCGCAGCGCCGCGATGCCGGCCTGCTGCGTAAACGGCGGCACGCAGGAGAGCATCGTGTTGGTTAGCGTGGCGAGCCTCTCGGCGATCCGCGGACTGCTCACCGAGAATCCGAGCCGCCAGCCGCTCATGCTAAACGATTTGGAAAACGTGTATGCCGCCACGCAATGGTCGAGCATGTCCGGTTCGGCCAACAGCGTATGATGCCGTCCGCGCCACACCATCTGGTCGTACGGCTCGTCGCTCAGCACCGCCACGTCGCGGCCCCGCACGGCGTCGGCCAGTTCGCGCAAGTCGTCCTGCGTCGCCACGCCGCCGGTCGGATTGTGCGGGCTATTGAGGAATATCGCCCGCGGCGAAGGGTCGTCGTCCAAGAAACGCCGCACGTCGTCGACATCCGGGCGGAAGTCGCGCGATTCGAGCAGCGGCGCGAGCACCATCCGCGCGCCGCGGCGGGCGATATTCGGGCCGTAAGTCGGAAAATGCGGGCTGAACACCAGCGCCGCGTCGCCCGGGTTGAGAAACGCCTCGCAGAACAACGTCTGGAATGTTTTTCCGCCCGGTCCGGCGACGACGTTTTCGGCGGCGACGGCCAAACCGTAGTGTTCGTTGACGTACTCGGCGGCGGCGGTACGGAACTCGCTCAATCCGGCGGAGGGACCGTAGCGGCAATGCCCTTGGCGAATCGCCGCGATGCCCGCCGCGGCGGCATGGGGCGGCGTGGGGAAGGGACTGTCGCCGATTTCCAGTTCGACTACGTCCTTGCCGGCGGCCTTCATTCGCTGCGCGGCCACCAGCACGTCGAAGGCGTTTTCCGTGCGGACTTCGGCGGCGAAACGGCTGAATGCTGGCGTCATGCCGGGTATTGTAGAACGCCCGGCGGCGGCTGAAAACGGGCCAGTCCGCGGAGGTGCAACTTCGCTTCGCGAATGCCCCGCGTCAATCGCGATCCGCTACGCGGACCACGACGCGATTGCCGTGCGCTTCGCTGACGATGACGTCCGCGCCGCGGGCGATGAAGTCGCCGTCCGAAACGACGTGGATCAACTCGTCGTCGAATCGGGCAATGCCGGCCGGCGAACAGGGCGTCGTCATCACGCCGCGCTGTCCGACCAAGAAACCAAGGTCGACGACCGCTTCGCGCTGGCGGATGTCGGCGGCCGCATCGCCTTCGGGGGGCATCAGCACGACGCGGCCCAAAAATGGCGCGCGCGGCAACACTTTGCGCAGCGCCACGGCCATGCCGATGCACCCCGCAATGCCGAGACCGACGACCATCAGCGAGTCGCGAAACTCGGACATCTGATAGGCGCTGTCGGGCCAAATGAACGTCTGACTGGCCAGAACCAGCGACGAGAGAATCATCACCGCGCCGCCGAATCCGAACACGCCGAAGCCCGGCAACACCAGAATCTCCAGCATCACGCACAACACGCCGCCGAAGAACAGCAGCACTTCGAGCCATTGGGCCGTGCCGGTGAGGAACTGGCTCCAGAAATACACCATGAAGCACATGCCGGAGATGAACCCGGCCACGCCCAAGCCCGGCGTGTGCAACTCGATGTACATCGCGCCGAACCCCACGGCCAACAACAGCCAGGCCAGGCCGGGATGGGCCAGCGCCTCGACCAGGTCGGTCGCCCAATTCGACTGCGGCTCGACCAGATCGTCCGTGATGTTGTAAATCGCCTTGAACTGGTTGAAGTCCTCGACCACGTGGTTGGCCAGGTGAAGCTGCCGGGCCAGCGCCGCATCGACTTCGAGCGGCGCACCGCGGGGCTTGATCGCTTCGCCCCGCTTCCACTCCTGGCCGTCGCGGTCTTCTCGCTCGGCCGCTTCCTCGGGCGAGAAGTACTCCACCAGCACGTCGCGCTCGCCTTGTCGCGTGTAGCGGTAGATTTCGATGTCCGGATCGATCAGCGAAGCGACGAGCGACCAATTCCGTCCCTTGTCCGGGGCCAACGACGTGCGGACCGCTTCGCGCACCAGTTCGATCTCTCGTTTTTCGATCTTATAGTCCGCTTCGCCGCCCAGCTTCGCCCCGCTTTGCATCACGACGTGATCGCAAGCCAGCGCAACGAGCGCGGCGTCGGCGCGGGCTTCGCTGCCGATGTAGGCGACCGTGCGGACTTTGCCGGGGTCGAGCGAGGCCAGATAATTCGCCAGCGGTTCGCTGTCCGCCGGACTTCCGCCGCCGCTGTCGATCCGCACGCAGACGAAATTGACGTCGCGTTCGGCGATTTCTCGGCGGATGTTAATGATCGCCTTGCTGGCGAGTTGCTGGCTGATTGTCCCTTCCAGGCGTACGAGCAGCGTCCGCCACACGTCTCCCAGCGACGGGTCTTCTTCCAGCGACTCGGCGTCAAGTTCGAGTTCCGCGGCCAGATGCTCGCGGCTGCGGGGGAGGAACTTGACGAAGCCCAGGTTGCGGCCTTCCGTGCCGGTGAACTTGCCGAACTGGCCGCGCTGGATGATGGCAGTCGGCTCGCCTTTGACGAGGTGCGTCTTGCGAAATTCCGGCAAGTCTTCGGCCAGCACGAAGTCGCGGCCGGCATCGGTTTCGACGCGGTACACGACCAGATTGCTGTCGAGCATGCCCAGGGCGATGGCCAGCGGAATCGTGCGACGGCGTTCGAATATCACGTTGTAGCCCGACCGGCGGACCGGATCGACGACGCCCTCCTCGGCCACGCCGGCCGCGCCGATCACGGCGTCGGCGGCCATGTGGATCTCGTCACACGCCATCGCCACAAGCACGGCATGACCGGTGGCCAGCGTCGGCACGTAGGCGATCTTCTGGACGCGGCTCAGCTCGGAAAGGTACTTGGCCAATTCGTAAGCTGGACCGAACTGGCTTGTCTGCGCGTATTCCTCCTGGCGGTCCCGTTCGGCGTTTGGCTTGACATAGAACTCCAAGACCAGCACGTGCCGCGGCGTCTGTTCGGCCAACGGTTCGATCGCCCGCTCGATCTGCGACCGAATCCGCGCGTCGTCGCCGCTTTCGATCGGCAGGCCGATGCGGACCAGGCGGCCGAGGCGCTTTTTGCCGGACGCTGGTTCGTTTTCCGCTTTCGCGTCGGCCGCAGCGGCTTTCGGCTCGTCCTGAGCGCGAAGATAGGCCGCCTTGGCCAACAGCACATACAGTGACGCCAACCCGAGCAGCCAACGAAAGCTGTCCAACAACGCATCCGCGCGTCGCCGGCCGGGTAACACGCATCCCGTTCGTCCAGCAGCGCCGCCAACTTTTCCCAGCGACGTGCGGCCAGTTCGATGTTCGATCCCGCTTCGCATGGCACATCCGTTGCAAGCTGAAAGACGCGTGCCGCGCGGCTCCCGAATGGCGCGCACCACAAGCCCTTGTGAATTATAGGATTCGCCACGGGCCAGGGAAAGAAAATCCTCCGGCCCAGGGGCCAATTCTTGGCGGCGGCGGCAGCAATTCGTCCGCCGGTGGGACGCGGTGGCCTCGGCGCGTTCTACGGAACTTCGCCGGGAATATCGCCGTCAAGATCGAGCGGTGGCTCGTCTGGTCGACCCTTCATCGCCTCGGTGATATCCATCAGCCATTTGTCGCCGACCTTCTTGAAGGCGACCGGATCGGTTTTCTTCTCTCCGTCGCGTTCGTACTCGATCGTGCCCTTGGACGAGTCGCCGTCGATCTTGACGTCCTTGAGCGCGGAGTTCTTGTTGAATGGACTCTCATCTTCGAATCCCTTCATACTTTTCATTGCCGCCATCATGTCAGCAATGAATTGCGGGCGGTTCTTGACCGGTTTGAGCACCAGCTTCATCGCCTCTTGTTCGTTTTTCGGCTGGCCGCCTTCGTCCAACTTCTTGAAAAACTCGTCCGTGAGTCCGTGCTTTTGCAGCGTTTGTTTCATCTTCTTGGCTGCGGCCGCATCTTGGTCGCCTAATTCGGCGAACGCCTGCATCATCATGCCGCCCATCGCCATGCTGCCGGCCATCATTTCCTGACTTTCCGCGGTCATCGAGAGGCTAAAACGCTTCCAGTCGCTTTTTTCTACGGCTGCGGCCGCCATCTTGAACGTCTCTTCCGGCGTCGCGCCGCCAACGACCGCGTTGCCCGTACTTCCGCTCGACGTGGCTTCGTCGCGGTCTGTCGGGGAATCCTGGCCACGACCAAAGTCGGCGGCGAGGCTCAGAACGCCGGCGGCGACAATCGCGGCCGTGGCAAATCGGAGAGTAGCGAACATCGGAGTCACGCACGGTCGTTAGATGTGAATTCTTTCGTCCGAGCGGACATCGCTCAAACGCATTCGCGGCATCGCGTCACACGGCCAGACGTGGCATGGAGCGATGCCGGACATTATAGAACTCGCCGCGGGCCGGGGAAAGAAAACCCCTGCCCGCGGCGAAATGCGTGCAACGGACGGCGGCTGAGGAACCGCTTGCTATTTGGCGTCGCCGGGATCTTCCGTGGGCGTATCGCCGAGGTTCCCCTTGGGCGAGTCACCCGGCGGATCGCCTGGAAAATCATCCGGCGAGAGTCCTCCCGCCGCGGGTCCGCCGCCCGGCTTCGGCATCTCCATCCGCCAATTGCCGTCGACCTTCTTGAATGTTATGGCCTGAGTTTCCTTGGTGCCCTTTTCTTCGAATTCGCGCGTCGCCGTGGCGGTATCGCCGTCGATCTTGACGTCTTTCAGGGTCGAGTTACGGAAATCCGGGCCTTTGAATCCCGAGTCTTTTTCCTTCGCCAAGGCGGTGAGCACGTCGGCCAAAAACGCGGCGTGGTCCTTGACCGGTTCGAGCATTTTCTTCATCGCCGCTTCCGGATCCTTGATGCTCTCGTCTTCGCCAACTTTTTTTCCCCATTCCTCCGTAAGGCCGTGCTTTTCGAGGGCCGCCTTGACATCCGCCGAACTGGAAAAACCCGCCATGAGCACCATTCCCATCGCGCCCTCTTCCTGACCTTCCGGCGTCACACATGCAACAAATGCATGCCAATCGCCTTTTTCTTCCGCGGCCTTGGCGGCTTCGAAAGTCGCTTCGGGCGTTGCCATGCCACCCGACGCCGCGGCGCCCTTGGCGTCTTTCGCGTCGCCGTCGGCTTTCTTCTCGCCGTCGGCCTTCTTGTTATCCCCGCCGCAGCCCACGCCGAGCGTGACAAGCCCCGCGGCGAGGATCGCAACGGTCAAAAATCGTAATGGTCCACTCATGGCATCCCCCTCTAATGTCGCTGGTGTTCGTGAGACTCCGTTCGAGCGAAACTTTGGCTCGAACACGTATGCAAAACACTACCACACCACGCTTCTTTCGGCCACCGTCGACGCCACCGGAACCGACGATCGTCGAGAAAGCCTCCCATGCCCGTCCGAATGTACCGGAAACGTCGCTTTGCCGCCGTCGCCTCGCCTGTTACGATCATGCCGAACGTGCCGATGCTCGCGGTGGCATACACACATCGCCGGGCCGAGAAGTCGGCTTTCGCGCCCGTCCACTCGTCCAATTCTCGCAGAAAACTCCGAGTTCACAGGAAACCATGTCTGACGCCAAGAAGAAACCGCTCGCCAAGGTGCGTCTGGCTACGCGTGCGGATGTGCCGATCCTCGCCGCGCTCAATCGGGCCGCCTATCCGACGATGGCCGAGGACAACGTCGTGTGGGGTGAAACGCATCTGCTCAGCCACCAGCGAGTGTTTCCGCAAGGACAGTTCGTCGCGGAGTACGGCGGCAAGATCATGGGCGCGGCGGCGTCGCTGATCGTCAACATGGGGTCCGACCCGCTACGTCCACATACATGGGCGGGCATCACCGACAGCGGCTATTTCACAAACCACGATCCCAAAGGGGACACGCTGTACGGCGCGGACGTGTATGTTCATCCCGACGCGCGGGGCAAGGGAGTCGGCGCCGCGCTGTACGAAGCCCGCCGAGAACTGTGCCGAAAATTGAAACTGCGGCGGATTCTGGCTGGCGGTCGGCTGTGGGGATACATCGACTACGCGGACAAGTATTCGCCCGAGGAATACGCCCAGCGCGTGCTGGCCGGCGAAATTCGCGACCTGGTGCTCAGCTTTCAGCTTCGCGAGGGCTTCGTGCTTCGCAGCGTGATGCCCAATTACCTTCGCGACGCGCGGAGCAAGAACTATTCGAGCCTCATCGAGTGGCTCAATCCCGACTATAAGCCGTCGAAGAAGGGGCCCCGCAAGGTCCGCGTTTCGTGCGTGCAGTATCAGATGCGCAAGGTCAAGTCGTTCGCGGAGTTCGCCCGCCAGACGGCGTACTTCGTCGACGTGGCCGGCGATTACGATTCGGACTTCGTCTTGCTGCCGGAACTGTTCACGGTGCAGTTGCTGTCGCAGGTCGACGCGTTGTCGCCGCAGGACGGCATGAAGAAACTGGCCGCGTACACGCCAAAGTTCACCAAGCTGATGAGCGACTTGGCCGTGAAATATGGCCTGACGATCATCGCTGGCAGCCATCCCGTGTTCAAAGGCGAGAAACTATACAACATCGCCCACATCTGTTTGCCCGATGGATCGATCATCGAGCAGCCGAAACTGCACGTGACGCCGAACGAGCGCAAATGGTGGGGTATCAGCGGCGGGCATCGCGTCGCCGTGGTCGATACGCCGTCCGCGCGGATCGGCGTGTCGATCTGCTACGACGTCGAGTTTCCGGAACTGGTCCGCTATCAGGCCGACGCCGGCGTCGAGATTTTGTTCGTGCCGTTTTGCACCGACAATCGCCAGGGATATCTGCGGGTGCGGTATTGCGCCCATGCGCGAGCAATCGAGAACCAGATTTACGTCTGTCTGGCGGGCAACGTCGGTAATCTGCCGGACGTGGCGAACATGGACATTCAATACGGACAAGCCGCCGTGCTCACGCCGTCGGATTTTCCGTTCGCCCGCGATGGCATCGCGGCCGAGGCCGACTCGAACGAGGAAACGGTGCTGGTTTGCGACCTGGACTTGGACGATCTTCACGAAGCGCGCGGCGCGGGCACCGTGACGCCGCGGCTCGATCGGCGGCCCGACATCTTCAAATTCGTGGCTAACTTTCCGGACAGCGAATTGCCGCCGATTTCGCCGACCGACGGACCGCTGGGCGATCAACGCACGATCTTGGTCGAGCCGCCGCCGCCGGATGTCGCTGCGGAGGCTCAGCCAACGCACGAGAGCCGTGGCTGATCCGACGCCGAAGCCGCCGAGCCAGCCCTCGCCGCCGCTGTGGCTGTTCGCGACGCTCTATTTCTGCGAAGGCGCGCCGATCGGGTTCATTTGGTGGGCATTGCCGGCCATGCTGCGGGCCGACGGCGTGGCGGTCGGCCGTGGCACGGCGCTAACGGCGCTGCTGGTGCTGCCCTGGGCGCTAAAATTTCTCGCCGCGCCGCTGGTCGATTGCGTGCGCGGACCGCGGTGGGGGTGGCGGGCGTGGATTGCGTCGATGCAGATCGGCATGGCGCTGTCGCTGCTGCCGCTGGCGTGGATGCACTGGGCGGGGTTCCCTTGGGCCGAACACCTCGTTTGGGTTGGCGCGGCGCTGTTCGTTCATGCGGTGTTTGCCGCTATGCAGGACGCTTCGATCGACGGGGCGGCGATGCGCAGCGTGCCGGCAACCCAACGCGGCCGCGTCAACGCCGCGATGCAGTTTGGTTTCGTCCTCGGCCGCGCCTCGTTTGGCGGCGGCGCGTTGTGGTTCGCCGCTCAGGCAGGTCGCGACGTCGTCGTGGCCGCGATGATCGGCTGCATCGCCATTACGCTCGCGGCGACGATCCGGCTCCGCGTGCCAACGGATCGCGCGACTTCGCCGCGGCGATTTTTCGATTTGATTGCCCGCGCCGCGCGGCGCCGATCGACTTACGTCGGCCTGGCATTTGCGCTCACCGCCGGAGCCTGCTTCGAGATCACGGGCGCGCTGGCCAATCAACTGCTCATCGACCGCGGCTTGACGGAAGCCGACGTCGGCACGTTCTTGATCTCATGGGTCGTCGCGGCGACGGTCATCGGCGGACTCCTGGGCGGCTGGTCCGCGGATCGCTGGGGCCGGCCGGCGGCGATCGGCGTGTGGCTGGGCCTGTGCGCGGCCGCCGCGGCGATCTTGGCGTACATCGACACGGCGTCGTTCAATACGGCGTCGCTCGGCGCGCTACGATTCGACGGCGAAAGCCGAGCATATGCATTGCAAATCGGCCTGGCGGCGATGTACTTTTTCTACGGCGCTTTTACGGCCGCGTCGTATGCGTGGTTCATGGACCTGACCGATGTCGAACTCGGCGCAACGCAGTTCAGCCTGTACATGTCGGCCACCAACGGCTGCGAGTCGTGGTCCACCAAGGCCGGCGGGGCGTGGCAAGAGTCCAGCGGCTACGGCTTTGCAATGGGCATGGGAAGCGCGATTTCGTTTGCAGCGCTGGCCGCGTTTGGGTTGTTGTCGCGGTTGGCCCGCCGGAGAGCGCCCGGTGCGGGTTGACATAAAGGGGACGGGAACGAATGGCACTTCCTGAGTCGTAAGTTCATGCGGCCAAACGTCTTTTTGCTTCTT
>JBBDYI010000131.1:0-32005 GCA_040901705.1 Pirellulales bacterium
GACGCTAGCAGCTATCACCAAGCCAGCTAGAAAAACAAACCGCGACATGCACCCAATGCTACGGCCGCGTTACGAACTCGTCCAGGTTGAGCAGCGCGCGAGCCGCCGCCGCCCAGGGATCGAGCCGATTCTTCGGTGGTCCGGCAGTTGCGTCCGCGGCGTGCGCTTGCTGTGCCGCGTGGAAGCCCACGATGGCTCGCAGTTCCTCGTCCGTCGGCGTGCGGGTGAGGATTTCGCGGAACAGCCACCGCGCCTTGCCCACCGCGTCGGCTGGACCTTCGCTTTCGGCCCGCCGGCCAAGCGCCACCGCCGCCTCGACGAACACGGCGTCGTTGAGCGTCGTGAGCGCTTGCAGCGGGGTGTTGCTCCGTTCGCGCCGCGGGCAGGTCGTCTCGCCGCTCGGTGCGTCGAACAGGGCAAACGCGGCGTACGGCGCGGTCCGCTTGGAATAAGCATACAATCCGCGGCGATAGCGATCTTCGCCCTGCGAAGTGGGCCAGGCCGCGCCGCCATAGGCGAGGGCCGTGACGCCGTCGGGCTGCGGCGGATAGACGCTCGGTCCGCCGATCTTTCGCGACAGCAATCCGGCCGCCGACAGCGCCACATCGCGGACCATCTCCGCTTCAAGCCGCACCCGCGGCCCGCGGGCCAATAGCTCGTTGTCGCGATCGCGGGTCGCCAGTTGCGGCGAAACCCGCGACGACTGCCGATACGTGGCGCTGGCGACCAGCGCGCGGTGCATCGCCTTGCGGCTCCAACCCTGGGCGACGAATTCGCAAGCCAACCAATCGAGCAACTGCGGATGCGTCGGCTTGTCGGCCTGCGTGCCAAGGTTTTCGACGGTCCGCACCAGCCCGCGGCCGAACAGCGCTTCCCACTGCCGATTCATCGCCACGCGCGCGACCAGCGGGTTGGCCGGGTCGACGAGCCAGCGGGCGAGGTCGAGCCGGTCCGGCGTCGCGATGTTGTCGACGTTCGCGCCGATGTTGCCGTTTGCGACGTGCGACGACAGCGGGTGCAGCGCCGCGGGCACGCCCGGCTCGGCGGGATCGGTCGGCCGCAGAAACTCGCCGCGACCGTGAACGTGCGTCATCCGCACGTGTGCCGCCGTGCGCTCTTCGAGCACCATTGTCGTGGTGAATCGCGGCATTTGCTTTCGCAGCGCGGCGATCTCTTCGTTCGCCTTGGCGAGTTGCGGCGCGACCGACAGCCAATGCCGCCGCAAAATGTCTCGTTCGTCCGCCGCACGCCGTTCGGCAGGAATCAACAGGGCCGCTTCGACTTCGGCCGGGTAGGTCGAGGCTTTGATCTCTCCGTCGTCCGCGGTGAGCGACAACCGAAACCTCCCGATCGTCATCTGGTGGATGTACCGCTGCGCCAGCGTCACGACGATCCGCCCGCCTGCTCCGACAGTAATCGGCTCCGCCAGCCGAAACACCGCCCGATGCGCCTCGCCGGTGCGGCCTTGGATCGACCAGCCGGTGTCGAGTTCGCCGTCGATCGCCAGCCGTGCGTCGCGGCCCTGTTGCGCGAAGCTGTGCGAAGCGGCGGCGATCGCTACGCGCTCGGGCTTCGCGTCTTTGCCGGCCGCGTGCTCGATCTCCACTTCGCTGAGCAAGAAATCGCCGACGGAAAACAGCGGCGCTCGCCCCGGCCCGTCGTCGGGCAGGCTTTCGTGCGGCAACACTTCCAGCCGCAGCGCCGTCACCCGCGGCAGATCAGTCGTCAACTCCACGACATACGTGTCGTAGTTCGGTTTGTCGCCGCTCACTAACACGGAACCATTGTCGAGCGTCGTCATCGTGGCGTGCCCCTGTGACGCCATGCTCGCCGGCCGCACGATTTGCCAATCGACCGCGCCGGCCGCGGCATCGTGTTCCCACTTCGCTTGCTGCTCGGCGAGGTACGTTTCACGATCTTGCCCCGCGTCCGCTGGCATCGGAAATTTCGCAGCCCGCGAGTTTTCCAGCGATGTGATTCTCGCGAGCAATTCCGCCCGCCGCGCGGCGGTTCGTTCGTCCGGCACGGGCATGTCCAGCTCGTCGGCGTTGTTCAGCAGCGCGAAGAATCCGTAATACTCCCGCTGTGTGATCGGGTCGAACTTGTGCGAATGGCACTGCGCGCAGCCGAGCGTGAGGCCGAGCCAGACCGTGCCCGTCGTCGCCACGCGGTCGATCATCGCGGCGAAGCGGAACTCCTCGACATCGATGCCGCCTTCCTCGTTGATCATCGTGTTGCGGTGAAAGCCGGTGGCGATGCGGTCGTCGACGGTCGCGTCCGGCAGCATGTCGCCGGCGATCTGCTTGACCGTGAACTCGTCGAACGGCATGTCGGCGTTGAGCGAACGAATCACCCAATCGCGATACGGCCAGATCGACCGCGGGCGGTCCTTTTCGTAGCCGTTCGTGTCGCTGTAGCGGGCCAGATCGAGCCACCGCCGCGCCCAACGCTCGCCATAAGCCGGCGAAGCAAGCAGCCGGTCGACCAATCGCTCGTAGGCGTCGGGCGTCGTGTCGGCGGCGAACGCATCGGCCTCGGCGACCGTCGGCGGCAGGCCGGTCAAATCGAGATACACCCGTCGGCACAGCGACAGCCGATCCGCCTCGCTCGACGGTTCGATCTGCTCGCGGTCAAGCCGAGAGAGCACGAAGCGGTCGATCGCCCCGCGCGCCCAATCCGGCCGCCGCACGTCGGGCAGGTCCGGCGGCCGCGGCGCGTGAAACGCCCAATGATCCGACTTCGCCGCGTCGTCCGCGCTCTCCGGCCACGCTGCCCCCGCGTCGATCCACCGCCGCAGCACGTCAATCTCACTCGCCGACAGCGGTTTGCCCTCCTGCGGCATCCGCAAATCGTCGTCGTCGCTCGTCACGCGAGCAAACAACTCGCTCTCGCCGCTCTTGCCGGCCACGATCGCCGCGCCGCTATCCCCGCCCCGCAAAGCATCGGCCCCCCGATCCAGCCGCAGCCCGCCTTCGTGCTTCTTCGCCCCATGACAGGCGACGCAGCGGGCGGCAAAGATCGGCTTCACGTCGCGAGCGAAGTCAATTGGTTGGACAGTGTTCGCCAAAACACTTACGCGGCCGCTCAGTACAACCAGTATGACACTCGCGATCGCGCCGCCGCGTGCGGCGAGTGCATGTCGTCCAACGTTGGTTCCAGAATTCCGCATATCGACTTTCCAGAGGTTGACGAGCCGATGTTATAGTCTACGCCTACGCGTCACCGATTATCGTCATGGGTGTTGGCAACAGGTGGCAACGCCGCGTTAAGGTTGTGCAATCGTAAAATGGCGGCAGCTGCTCGTGTCGACCGCGCCAGCGGAAAACCAGTGGAAAGTTCGCGCAACAATTCGTTCGCTTCGTCGGATTGGTCTTTTTCCAATACGCGTAGCGCACGCACGGATCTCAATTCCTCAACGTCGGTCCATGCTGTATTCGTAATCTCGCGCAGCACGCCCTCGATCCGCAATTGTAGCAACGAATTCACGTCCTCGGTCAATGCGTGGCGAAGCGCAGGAGCCGCTTGCATTCCGAACTGTAACAGTGCTTGCCGAGCCTTTTCCGCCACTTCATCATCGTCAGATGCCAGTGAGACGAGGGCATCGCGTACCGCGGGTGCGTCACCCTCGGCAACGCGACGAAGTCTTTCTCGCAAGAACTTGGCGACCTTTCGCGAGTCCGTCGCTTTCAATTCGCTGATCGCCAATTGCGCTGCATTGGGCTTCCCGGCCAGTTGTTCCCATAGCTTTTTAAGCCTTTCGTCATCATCAATTCCGAGTGTATCTCGCGCCAATGCGGGGATCAATGTACGGGTGTCGACGACAAATGGTGCTTTGCGACTGAGCGAATCGTCCGTGAGCATTAGTTTCGCGACGGAATTGACCGACCGGAATCCAGGAATCGGCCTTGTCCATTTCGCGTCACCATTTGGCGGCTCAACGCGAATTTCACCGGTCGACCGAATTTCACTGAGAAACTTATATTCCGCGTTGACCTTAACGGCCAACGGACAGAGGGCGACCGTATCGGAATCGAGGAACGCCGCGCGGCGAAGCCACTCGCCGTCGATAACTCGGCGCTGCACCAATTCGCCGCTGCTTATTTCGTAAAATGCCAGAACGGACTTCGTCTTGGCGATGCTCCTCGGCGTGAAGAGCAACACGAGGCCATCGACCGCATCGAATTGAACTTGTGGAAGCTCCAGCGAGTCGAACTGCAGCCGCTTTGGAGATTCGAAGCGCGACAAATCCCACAAAATGATTTCCGGCGGATCGCCCGGCCAGCTTGAGTACGGATTGTGATTCCGTCCCACGGTGACCAAGTAGTTTCCCGTAGGCGAAAAGTAAGCCTCCTTCGGCGTCCAATTGAATCTTCTCGACACTTGACGAGTCTTGCCCGACGTTGCGTCAATGATCACCACACGGTCGCCATCGGCAACGGCAACGAGTTCGCGGGCTGGCGAATAAGCAAACGCCAATCCGAGCGACCCGAGCGGCGCGACAAATGCCGTAATTTTCACTTCCCGCGAAAGCTTGCCGGAAGCGACGTCGTGCCAGTAGATCCTCTTTTCGCTCGTGCGTAACACATGCCTTGAATCGGCGGAGAAACCCAGGATTTCACACGGCGGCCCCGCGAATCTCCACGCCAGTCGACTCGTTCGCGATTCCCACACGCCAAGCTCCGTGACGAGCCAGCGACCATCGGGCGAGAAGTGAGCGGTGGCGACTTTGCCATCGTGCGACGCTCGGGGAAGAACCGCCTGCTTCTTCAAATCATAGAACACGACCGATTGGTTCTCCGCGTAGACGAGGAGACCGAGCTTGGATGCAATCCAACCATACCTCTTCACCACGAACGCCGGCTTGGCAAACGGATTGGGCTGCGAAAGGTCGTAGAATTCGACGTTGCGCTTGGCGAAGTGAATGAAATACGGCTGATCCCAATGGAGCATGTTGTGTGGGTAGTATTCTTCGTAATGCCAGACTTGCAGTGCTTTGCCAGTGGAAACGGCGATGACGCGCACGTCGTAGTCCGACTTCCAGTCGAATCCATGTTCAACCGCTGGAACTCTGTATCGGCGCCGCCATGTCTCGATGACCCATTTTCCGTCGTTGGAAGTCTGTATTTCGACGATTTGCTGTTCGCCGCCGGAGCACGTCCAAAACGTCCTTCTCCGTCCACTGGTCAGCGACGTTTGCCAGACGACGTTGCGCGCGCCATTCAGGTGGAATACAGAATGCGACGACGGGTCGTATCCCGTGATTCGTGGAATGCGATACGTGTACGATGGCGTTGCGTTCTTGGAGCCCCAAACCGCAACGCCGTTGTCGGCGACCAAAACGAGAAACCTTCCATCGCTTGAATACGTGAAGCTGGTGGGGTAACCCGCGAGGTTCCGGCAAACGGAATCCTTCCATGCCAATTCGTCCGAGGTTACGTCGTGAACGCACACTTCTCCCCTGCCGCCGGCGATAGCGACGAATCGATCATCCGGTGAAAGGGCGATCCTTTCAACGTGTGGCCACGAAAACGGCGGCTCGATCGTACGCAGCAACTCTCCGTCGCGAATTCTCCAAATGCAGACCTGGGGCCCGCCATACGTGACGACGAACTCTTCGTTATGACTCACGGCGAGCCACTTAATCGTTTCGGGATGGCGAAAACGGTCGGTTCCGATCCGCGCGAGGGCATAGCTTGGGATAGGGTCCCCGAAGGCGTCGACCTTAGCGGCCGACGCCGCGTCAGTATTCGTTCGCGACTCCTGACATATCCCGCGCTGGCCAATCGCCCCGAATAAGAAGGCCAATGCCAATAAGTTCGCGGTCGATCGGGCGTGACGGTCGGCGCTGTGACGGCCGCACGGCGTTGCGCGTTGCGAGATCATTGACAAGTACTCCAGCGAACAATCGTCGGACCGACGCGGGCTTTGCGACACCGGACAGACTCCGGCGCGTCCCATTTCAGCAACCGCAAAAACCGTTTGATTCCCGCCAAAGAAAGGAGTTCCGCGGGGTAGATTTCCGACAATCGTACCGGACCGCGATGCGGCGGCGGGATTTGCGACACTCGGACGGTCAAACCCGCTCGAACACCGTGGCGATTCCCTGCCCGACGCCGATGCACATTGTCGCCAGGCCGAGCGTGGCGTTGCCCGCGATCATGTTGTGAATCAGCGTGGTGGCGATTCGTGCGCCGCTGGCGCCTAGCGGATGGCCGATGGCGATTGCCCCGCCGCGGGTGTTTACTTTTGCTTCGTCGGCTTCGAGCATCCGGATGCAGGCCAGTGCTTGGGCGGCGAATGCTTCGTTGAGTTCGATGAGATCGATGTCGGTCAGCTTGAGGCCGGCCCGCTTGAGCGCCTTCTTCGTCGCCGGGACCGGGCCGGTGCCCATCACGGCCGGTTCGACGCCGACGACCGCCGTGGAGAGGACGCGGACCAACGGCTTGAGGCCCAGGCTGGCGGCTTTTTCTTCGGACATGACGAGCAGGCCGGCCGCACCGTCGTTGAGCGGCGAACTGTTGCCGGCCGTCACCGTGCCAAACTCCGGCACGAACGCCGGTCGCAGCGCGGCCAGCGCCTCGGCGCTCGTGTCGGGCCGGACGCATTGGTCGACGACGACGCGCAAGCGGTCGCCGGCTTCGTCGCGGCCCCAGACCGGCACGATTTCTCGGCTGAATTGCCCGGCGGCATGCGCAGCGGCGGCTCGCAAATGGCTTCGCAGGGCAAAGGCGTCCTGATCCTCGCGCGAAATGCCTTGCGTTTGGGCGAGAAACTCGGCCGTGATGCCCATGAACAACGCGGCCTTGCTGGTCCGCTGAAAAAGCTTCGGGTTCAGGTCGATGTCCTTGTCCATCGGCAGATGGTGCATATGCTCTAGCCCGCCGACGATCTGCACGTCCTCGAAGCCGGCCATGATCGCGTGTACGCCCTGATTGAGCGCTTGCAGACTCGATCCGCACAGCCGATTGACCGTCGCGCCGCCCGTTTCGACCGGCAAGCCCGCCATCAAGGCGACGGCCCGCGCCACGTCAAAGCCCTGTTCGCCCTGTTGCTGGACATTGCCGAGCACAACGTCCTCGATCTCCGCCGGGTCGATGCCGGTCCGCTCGACGAGAGCCTTGACGACGGCCACCGCCAGGTCGTCGCTACGGACGTCGCGAAAAACTCCTTTATCCTTGTGCGCGCGGCCAATGGCGGTGCGGCAAGCGTCGACAATTACGGCGTGAGGCATGGGATACGTTGGGCTAGAAGGAATCGGCGAGAAATCGCCGCGGCACCATGATTTATACCCTGCCCGGCAACGCGTGTCAGCTTTGCTTGCCCGGTTGCGGTGGGTCCGTGCGGTGGGTCCGCGCTGTGGGGCGGTGATTTGAGGGCATTTCAAACGGACGTGTCATCGGTCGTTGCCGGAATCGCACTATTCTTTGATCTTCAACGCCAACGAGCTCGATCGCGTGCGACGCGGAACGCGCGTCTACCGCGGCGCCACAATCCGCGGCGGATGTTCTCGCGCTCGTTTCCGGTTGCTTCACGCGATTCGGCGAACGACGATGCCTCACGCGGATCGACGGACAACTTGCGTTTCGCGCCAACCGCGGATCGGCGCCGTCGATCTATGCGTTCGATTTGCAGACGAGTCAATCGCTTCTATCGCGGCGCATTGGTCGTCGGGCAGCCCGGCGTGCTCGGATGGGGGGCGGCGCTCGGGTCTTCGCAGAATCGTTCGAACCGCCGATCGCGAACGTCAGCGAGATACGTTCGCCCGCCCCGCGGCCTCCGCCGCGTCCCTCATCTGCGAGTGCGGGTAGCGGACGCATCGTCGGCGTAATCGTTAAATGCCGGGGCGCGAGTCTGGGGCGGCTTTGGGCGGCTCGTTCGCCGTGACCAGGTACGCGACGAAACCGCAACCTAGAGACGACGCCGTGTAGCCAAATGGGCGGAATACAGCGCACGAGCCAGCAGCGGCGCTCCAATTCTCGGCGTTGATGCCGCGCTAGCGTCCTGGCATGCGGAAATAATGCGAATAATTCATGAACACGGTCGTATGACCCGTCGGAAGACGTCCCGCTTGTTGCGCCGCGTTTGCCCGCGCGCTCACCTGGTTTAGTTCCTGGCGCAACTGAGCCGTCTGCTGTTGAGCTCGCCGATTTTCCGCTTCCTGCTCGAGCCGTGGCTTCACGAAAGAGTAGTACGGCGTCGTGGACGACCCGGACCGATTGAAGAGGCTAAGGTACGGGCTAACGGTGGGGCCGCGCGTCACAATGTCGCGGTAGTTTTGACGTATCGAAGGAGCGCCGTATTGCGCATTGGCGTCCGATTCCAATACGCCGACCAGCAAAATCGCAGCCGTCGCCAGTATGGTTCGCGATAACAGTCGCATCGTTCCCTCCTCGTCATTTCGAGTACGAAGTGGTGCCGTTAAGCACTTGATATTTTACGGCTCTCATAGCAACAGGGCAAATTGGTCATCCGTTCTCGCGACGCTAAAATCCCCCCTGATTGAAACCTTTCGGGAATCGCTGTAGCTGTTGGACCGATTGGGCGCCCAGGGCGGTGAAGCCTAGCAGTCGCTCGAAGGGCCGGAGCATTTTTTCCAGCGTCGAGTCGATCGCCACGAAGCGGTCTTCGCTGATGAAAAGTCGGTCGCCTGGCAGGATTTGGAAGTTGGTCGCCGTCGAGCCGCCGCGAGTGATTTCGCGCCAGTTGACCGGCAGAATCTGATCGCAGTCGACGCCGGCCGGCGCGGGCCGCGCGATCCAGATCGTTTTGCTCGACAGCGCGGTCAGCCCGCCGACGGTGCCAATGGCGTCGAGTACCGTTTCGTTGCCGGTGATCGGCAGCGGCGTGACGCGGTCGCCTTGGCCGGCGCCTTCGACGATCACGTAATACTTCTTGCTGTTGTAGGCGAACACGTCGAGCGAAATCTTCGGCGCTTCGAGGAACTCGCCGAGGTGCGCTTCGATCGCCGCGCGGGCTTCCACTAGCGTCATGCCGGTGACGTACACCGAGCCGTAGCTGCCCAGGTTCAAGGTGCCGTCGAGGCCGACCAGGTGCTCGCCGACGATCTGCTGTTGGCCGGCGATTTGCGCCAGGCTGATCGACACGCGCGGATCGACGATCGACGCGCGGAGTTGTTTTTCGATGGCTTCGCGGGCCTCGACGAGCGACAAGCCCTTGAGCTTGACGCCGCCGTAAGCCGGACCGAGCTGCACGAAGCCGCCGGGGTCGACGGCGTAGATGCCGGCGATCGGTTGGCCTTCGAGCGTGCCGTCGACGACGATCTGCAATGCGTCGAGCGACTCGATGGTGTACGGCGATTTCGGCACCGCGCGGACCACGTCGATCAGCACGATGTCGGGCGGTTCGAGCACGTAAGGCTGGAGCGAAATCTTCTGCAACTCCCGCGGCACGATCCGGCTCGGCGGCAAACCGCCCTGATCCTGCCCGCGCACCTCGACCACAGCTCCGAGCGACACAGCGCCGGCCGACGAAGCCCCGGCCGAATCCTCAGCCGGCACGTCGGCCCCCAAATCCCCGCTCCCACCCCGCGACAGCCCACGACACCCAGCAAACGGCAAGGCCACGGCGACGAGCAGCGCGGCGCGTAGGCAGACGCCGACCGTGCGGTTGCCCGCAGCGCGAAATGTCATCTGGTGAGCGAAATCCATCGACGAACCTCCCTGTTTCGCGGCCGCGAGCGAGTCGATTTGCGTTGGCCGTGGCGATTCGAGCAAATTCGCCCGAATTCACCCAACCAACCTGGCCGCCCCAACGTATTAACTTGAACCGGCCGTCAGACTCGCGCCGATGCGTACAGTCAACTTCATCGGCAAAGTTTACCAGGAACTTTGTCTCGAAATGGGCGGACGCGGGCCGGCGAGGCCGCGGCGAGGCCAGTGCGCGGAGCATGGCCTAAAGTTCACCAGTGCGGCCGTAGCGACGGCGTGCCAAGCGGCGGCGTTGCGCCGGGAGTCGCTGGTTTCGTTGACGTGCTTGGGGCGACTGTTAGACTGAAGAATTGCACATCTTGTCCATGCAGTTCCATGCAATCATTCGCCGGACGGCTTCTCGTTCCCTCTCCGGCGTGCATTTCATTTTTGGGAATTTCTCACGATGCGGCGACTGAACATTAAATTCGCGGTGATCCTCGGCGTCGGTCTGGCGGTATCGACAGTCGGCATCTATTTGCTGCACGGATACCAGGTCGAAGAGAGCGCAAAAGGTCTCCCAGAGCGAGCCGCGGAATTCAAGAAGGAGGGGCGGTACGAAGAAGCGTACGGCACGCTGCGCCGCTATACGATTTTGACCGGCACGGAAGAAAGCTGGGATCAGCTTGCCGACTTCTTGATCGAATGGTTCGACAAGCTAGCTCCGACACCAGAGGAAAAATGGCGTCGCGCCTATCCGATTGCCGTTGAAGAACTCGAATTCATCGTCGGCGAATATCCCACGAAGACCGACTATCGGCGCAAGCTGGCCGAACTCTACGGATACAATTCGAAAAAGACCCGCGACGCGGCCGAGCATTTTCGTCGCGTCGTGGAGCAGGAACCCGACGACATCAAGAGCCGCGTCCAACTCGCGATTTGCGAATATCTTTCGGACGAGCCGCAAGCCAGGCAAAAGGCGATCGAGGAACTTTATTCGCTCGTCGGCTACGACGCCGAATCGCGGACATTCGATCCCGCGAAAGGAAAGGCCAAGGATCAGCTCGAAGCCTATCAAAGGCTGTCTGTGTTTCTGCGGCAGGAAGCCAAGGATAACGACATGGCCGACCGGGTTCTCGATGCGATGATCGAAGCCAATCCGAAGGATCATCGCGCTTACCTGATCCGCGCCCAAATGCACTCGGCGATGCAGCGAAACGACCAGGCACAGGCCGACATCGACAAGTCGCTGGAGTTGGACGCGAAACATGAAGACCTCGATGTGTTGCTGGTCGCCGCCAACGTCGCGTTGCAGCGCCGCGAATTCGAGCGGGCAAATGAACTTCTGACGATCGCCTTGAAGAAGTTTCCCGCCAACGCCAGCGTTTACCTGTATTTGATTCAGCTCGAACAGAGCCAGGGTCATTTGAACAAGGCAATGTTCTACGTGCTGGAGGGTCTGGCCGAAGAAGAAAACAAGAACAACATTTACCTGCTGGGCGAAAAAGCGTGGTTGCAAGCCTACGAAGGTAATTTGGCAGCGGCGATGGACACCGTAAAGATCGTGGAAAACGCCGCTGGCGGAACTTCGACCGACGATACGGACCGGCTGCGGGCGTTCGTCGCGATGCAGGAGCGAAGGTACGTCGACGCGCTGGTGCAATTCGAGGAATTGCGTCCGCGGATCACCGCGGTATTCCGCGTGAATCAGGTCGATGCATGGCTCGCGTTTTGTTACGGGCAGCTCGACGAATGGGACATGCAGATCGAGGCCTATCAGCGGGCGTTGAACCGCCAGCCGACGAATATCGGCGTCATGCTTAGTCTGGCCAAAGCGCACGCCGCGATCGGCAAGACGGATGAAGCTTTCGCATGGCTCAAGAAAGCGCGGAAGGAGTTCGGCGAGGATGAAGAAGGGGTTAAGAAATTCGCCACGACTTCCGAGGCGTGGGGCGTCTATTTCGAAATGGCGCTCCGCCGCGAACTGCGGAAAGCGGAAAAGAACCGCGATTGGACCGATCTGAACAACCTGTTTGGATACGTCGAGAAGTACAAAGGCGCGCCGCCGCTGCTGATCGAAAAATACCGCCTCGACATCCTGCTCCGCGACAACAAAGTCGAAGAAGTGCGGACGAAGCTCGACCCGCTGCTGGCGCAAGCCCGCGCGGAGCCGACCGATGCTGGCAGCCTCGCTTTGGAGTTGATGAACGTGCGGCTGCTGCCGTTCGAGAAAGACAAGGGGATCGATAAAGCGCTCGAAGCGCTCGATGACGTGGAGAAGCGCTTCGGCGACATCCTGGAGCTTCGTCTGCAACGCGCCCAACTGATCGCGCAACGCCGCGGCCCGGAAGCGCTGCGCGATCTGGCCGAACTCGAGACCAACGTCGAGAAGCTCGACCGCGCCGCTCTGTGGCGCGGCCTGGCCGTTTCATACGCCAGCATCGGCGCGACCGACGAGGCCGAACGCCTGTGGCGGCTGGTGATCGCCGCCGACAGCAACGACTTGCGGACGCGGATTGCGCTCTTCGAGCAGGCCTTGAAAGACGGCGACGATCGCGAAGTCGATCAGGCGCTTGAGGAAATCGAAAAGCTCATGGGCAAAGACAGCGATACCGTCCACTATCGCAAGGCGCAGCGGCTGGTTGCCCAGTCGGGCGGCTCGGAAAAGGCCGAGGCCCTGCTCGCCGAAGCGCGTAGCCACCTGAAAATAGTATTCGAGAAGCGGCCACGGTGGCACGAACCCGTTCGTTTGGAGGCGCAGATTTGCCGGCTGCTCGACGATCGCAAAGGGGCCATAGAGAACCTGAACAAGGCGCTCGATCTAGGCCCTGCCGACGCCTACACGGTCGAAGCGCTGGCCCGGCTGTATTACGACCGCGCGGAATACAGCCTGGCCCGTAAGGCGATCGCCCGGCTGGGCGAAGCGAGAATGCCCAAACCGCTTCGCCAACTCGAAGCCGAATTGGCGCTGGTCGAGGCGCGAGAGAAATCCGCGCCACCCAGGCAAGCCGTCGAAATGACCTCGGAGTTGATCGCCGACCTGGAAGGCGACAAGCAAATCACGCCCCAGGATTACATGTGGCAGGCGAACATGCTCAGCCAATTCCGCCAGCCGGAGCAAGCCGAAGATGCGTTGCGCAAGGCGACCGCGTTGAATCCGAACGACGTCAACGTGTCGTTTGCATTGCTCCAACACCTGGCGTCGCAACGCAAGTTCAACGAGGCCAGCGACGTCGTGCGCGACTTGGAACTCAAACTCACGGACGACGTGCTGGCCTCGGTCCGGCCGCGTTGCTATCAAATGATCGGCAAGCTTCCTCAGGCTGAGCGGCTGCTCAAGGATCTCGTCGTCGGCGATCCCAAGAATCTCGCCAACTTGCAGGCCTTCGCCGAGTTTTACCAAAACACGCGCCGGCCGCAGCAGGCCGAACAACAGGTCGACAAGATGCTGGCCATCGGAGGCCCGCGGCTGCATCCGAATCTGGTCTGGGCCCGCCGCGCGAAGGCGTCGTATCTCGCCGGCACGGGTGAATTCCCCGACTTCGAAGAGGCGATGAAGCTGCTCGCGTACAACTACGTCAAGGGCGAACCGACGCTGGCCGACATGGCGCTCGAGGTGCAATTCCTCTCCGCCCGCGGTCAATTCATCTATTCGGATCAGGCCATCAAGCGATTGTTGGAGATTCGCGATCGCCGCGTTCTGCCGACGAACATGCAGTTGACGCTTGCGGAGCTTTATTACCGCACCAACCAATGGGACAAGTGCCGCGAAGAATTGTACAACTTGTGCAGAGAGGAAGGGCACAATCCGGCGGTCTTGAGCCGCGCGATATCGATGTTCCTCGAGCTGAAGGATCTGCATAGCGCCCAATCGCAGTTGAACAATCTCGTACGCCTTGTTCCGGATTCTCCCGAAACCGTATTGCTGCAAGCGCGGATCGACGCGGCGCAAGGCGACGCGGCGAAAGCCGTCGCCGGGCTGACGAAGATCATTCCCATCCCGGCCGCGTCGCCCGAACAGGAATCGGACAACGACCTGCAGCTGATTACGATCGTCGCCGGAGAGCTTCAGCGACTCAAACAAAACGACAAAGCCGAAGCGCTTTATCGCCGCATCGTGGCCGCCAAGCCGGGCAGCGAGCTGGCCCTGGGCGTATTCCTGGCTTCGACCGGCGTGGCGGCGAAAATCGACGAGGCCCTAGACATGGGCGATCGGTTCTCGACGCGAAAGGAACACATCGTGGCCATGAATCTCGGCACCGGGATTCTCGGCGCGGCTGGGAAGAAGTTGACGCCGGCGCAAATCGAACGCGTCAAAGGCTGGTACGCCGCCGCCCAACGCGACGAGGCCTCGTCGCTGTCCGTCAAACTGCAAACCGCCCAGATGCACGACCTGTTGGGCGATCATAAGCAGGCCGTCGACATCTACCGCGAGGTGCTTGATAAGAAAGACCTCGACGTGTCGCAGCGCGGTCTGATTCTCAACAACGCAGCGTTCGTTGGCGCCGTCAATGGCGGAGACCTCGACGAAGCCCTCGGCTGGGCGGAGGAATCGCTGCGGCTGCTCGGCCTCCGCAGCGAAGTGCTCGACACGCGGGGTATCGTGCACTACATACGCGGCGAATACGCACAAGCCGTGACGGACCTGCGGATGTCGGTGAAAAACGGTCCGACGGCCGCTAAGAATTTTCACCTGGCGCTGGCGGAATCCGCCGCCGGAAATACCGCGGAGGCCGCCACGGCCTGGCGCGACGCCCAAACGCGCGGCATCGATCCCGCCAACCTGTCGGCGCGCGAACGCGAATGGTTCGCCAAACTCAAAGCCAGCTTGTCGTCGCCAGACGACGCCACCACCGACGTCTCAAACAGCGGGAGTTAACCGTGGCGCTGGAGCCAGCACAGGCATGGGTCGATCTTTTCACGCGATGGCCGGTCAGCGTCGCGCGCAAGGGCGTGCTCGTCACGAACTTCGGCGAACAGATTCTGTTTTCCGGATTCATGGCCAGCCCGACGATGTTGCTCATCGAACGCCAGACGCCGGACACGGTCGGAGCACGCAAGGTGCTGGTGCCCTATGCGAACATATCGGGCATCAAGATCGTGGAGATCGTGAAGTCGGCGGCGTTTCAGGAACTTGGCTTCGAAGGAAAGATCGCCAGCGGTTAGTCGGCGGATTTTTCGCCGCCACGCCCCATCCCCTAGCACCGTATGCAAACGCGCCCTAGACTGGGTGCAATGCGATTACTTGTCCGTTTTTCCATCCATAGGAGTCTCCCGTGTCGAAATCCACCGAACGCCCCGAAGGCGCCGAAGAGGGCCAAGCTCAGGCCCCAGCCACTCAAGCCCAGCAGCGTCCGCAGGTCAACGTCGAAACGGCGCACGCCGTAACGAGCTACGCGAATTTCTGCCGCGTGACCGGTACGCCCGAAGAGCTGATCATCGACTTCGGATTGAACACGCAGCCGTTCGGCGTGCCGACCGATCCGATTACGATCACGCAACGGATCGTCACGAACTTTTTCACCGCCAAGCGGATGTTGCACGCTCTGCAATTGACGCTGCAGCGCCACGAAGCGGCCTTCGGCGTGCTCGAGACCGACGTGCAAAAGCGCGTTGTCGGCGGAAATCGCAACCAGTCCTAGTTTCACTGCGAAACCGCCGTTTGTCGGAGGCGAATCCGTTTGCCGACTGGGGTCGCTCGGCGATTTCGTCGGCGAAAGGATTCGCCTCCCACAGTTCTTGCCGTTTTTCGAAGCGATCGAGGGATCGGGGAATTCTCCCGATCCCTTTTTTCGTTGCTTTTGTCATCGCCACTCCGCGGCTTGCCCTTGGGCAGGCGTCGCCTATCCTTGAGGTAGGGGAATTCTGCCTATCGAGGAGCGCCCGCTATGCCGAAGCAACCGGCACAATCCGCATGGAGCGGCCGTCATTTGATCGACGGTGCGTGGCGCGAAGCCTCCGCCGAGACGTTCGAGAACCGCAACCCGGCCCGCACGAGCGAATTGCTCGGCGTCTATCCGCTGGGCGACGCTGCCGACGTCGACGCAGCGGTCGTGGCGGCGCGGCGCGCCTTCGTGCCTTGGCGTCGCACGAGCCGAATTCGCCGCGGCGAACTGTTCGACAATCTCGCGCGGCTGATCCAGCGCGATCTCGATGAGTTGGCCGCCGTGATGGCCCGTGAGAACGGTAAACTGCTGAACGAAGCTCGCGCCGAGATTGTCGAAGGCCTGCACATGGTGCAATACGTCTTCGGCACGGCGCGGCAGCCGACCGGCGAGGTCGTGGCGTCGGAAATCGAATCCAAGGACCTGTATGTCCGCCGCAAGCCGCGGGGCGTCGTGGCGGTGATTACGCCGTGGAATTTTCCGTTCGCCGTGCCGCTGTGGATGCTCGCGCCGAGCTTGCTCGAAGGCAATACGGTCGTGTTCAAGCCGTCGGAGGAAACGCCGGAAATCGGCGAGCGGCTGGCCCGGCTGTTCGTGGAAGCCGGATTTCCGGCGGGCGTCGTCAATCTCGTTCACGGCATCGGCGAGCAATGCGGCGACGCGCTTGCGCGGCACGCGGACGTCGACGTGGTGTGCTTCACCGGCAGTTACAACGTCGGCTCGCACGTGCGCCGACTTGCCGCCGAGAGCGACCACAAGACGTGCGCCTGCGAGATGGGATCGAAAAGCGCGGTCATCGTGTGCGACGACGCCAACTTGGATTTGGCTGTGCAAGCCGCCGTGCTCAGCGCGTTCAAGACGACCGGACAGCGCTGCGTTTCCGCCGGCCGCGTGCTCGTTCACGAAAGAATCTTCGATCGCTTTACCGAGTCGTTCGTCGCCCGCGCCGCGGCGCTGCGATTCGCCGACCCGTTCGACCCGTCGGCGTTTGCCGGTCCGCTGGTCAATCAGTCCGGACTGGATAAGGTCTTGTACTACAACAAGCTGGCCCGCGAGGAAAGCGCTACCGTGCTGCTCGACGGCGGGCGAATCGACGCGGACGAACGCGGCGGCGGGTACTTCGCCAGTGCGTTCGTCTATCGCCAAGAGCACCGGCCCGGCGTGCGGACGATTCGCGAGGAAGTGTTCGGACCGCACCTGGCGTTGATTCCATTTCGCGACGACGACCACGCCGTCGAGATATACAACGACACGCCTTACGGTTTGTCGATGGCCGTAATCACGGAAGATTATCGCCGCTGGCGCTATTACCGCGACGAATGCGACTACGGCATGGGCTACGTCAATCTGCCCTGCATCGGCGCGGAAGTGCATCTTCCGTTCGGCGGCGTCAAACGCAGCGGCAACGGCCAGCCGTCGGCGGCCGCGCTGGTCGACGCGGTGACGCATCGCACGGCCTTTACGGTCAACCATGCCCGCGAAATCGCGATGGCGCAGGGAATGAGCGCCGAATAGATAACAAGCGAGTAGTCATGCGCGCCCCACGTCCGATTCCCGACATCCAAACGGCGCTGCCCGGCCCGCGGGCGGCGGCGTGGATTGCGCGCGACAAGAGCGTGCTTTCGCCGTCGTATACGCGCGATTATCCGCTGGTGGTCGCCCGCGGCGAGGGCTGCACGATCGAGGACGTCGACGGCAATCTGTTCCTCGACTTCACGGCCGGCATCGCGGTCACTGCCACAGGCCATTGCCACGAAGAAGTCGTCGCCGCCATCGCCGATCAGGCCGGCCGATTGATCCACATGTCGGGCACCGATTTTTACTATGCCGCGGAGATCGAGCTTGCCGAACGTCTGGCCCGCCTCGCGCCAGGTGAGTCGCCCAAGCGCGTGTTCTTCACCAACAGCGGGGCGGAATCGGTCGAGGCGGCGCTCAAGCTTGCGCGATATTCCACGCAGCGCGATCGGGTTGTCGCGTTCTACGGCGCGTTTCATGGGCGGACCTACGGCGCCATGTCGCTTGGCGGCTCGAAGGCGCTGCACCAACGCGGCTTCGGGCCGTTCGTGCCCGGCGTGCATCGCTTGCCGTACAACTGCTCGGAACACGATCTCGACGAACTGTTTCGCACCGTGTGCCCGCCGGACGAGGTCGCCGCGATCTTCGTCGAACCGATTCAAGGCGAAGGCGGCTATCGGCCCGCCGCGGACGGTTTCCTGGCCATGCTTCGCCGCGCTTGCGAGCGGCACGGAATCTTGCTCGTGTTCGACGAAATCCAAAGCGGTATCGGCCGCACCGGCAAATGGTTCGCTTGCGAGCACTGGGGCGTCGCGCCAGACATTCTTTGCGTCGCCAAGGGAATCGCCAGCGGAATGCCACTCGGCGCGATCGTTGCCCGCGCCGACGTAATGAACTGGCCACCGGGCAGCCACGCTTCGACGTTCGGCGGCAATCCGGTCTGTTGCCGCGCGGCCCTGGCGACGCTCGAACTGATCGAGCGCGAGTATCTGGGCAACGCCGCGGCGCGTGGAGTCGACCTCAGCGCCGCCTTACAGCGGATTGCGGCCCGTTTTCCACAACTTATCGGCCAGCCGCGCGGCATCGGCCTGATGCAGGCTTGCGACGTGACCGACGCCGGCGACATTTCACCCGCCAGGCGTGGCGAGATCATTCAAGCGGCGTTTCGGCGCGGCCTGCTGCTGCTGGGCTGCGGCCGCGCCGGCGTGCGTTTCTGCCCTGGGTTGTGCGTCACGAGCGAAGAAATCGCCACGGCGATGGCGGTTCTCGCGGACGCCTGCGTCGAAGTCGGCGGCGTGTGATCGCAGTACGCTCTGTGCGAATGCTGCACAGAATATCGGGCGGAACCAGTGGATTGCGGCTTTCCGGCCAGCGCCGAACCCACTCGGATCGTCAATCCCGCCCGCATTGGGACGGACGGCAGCAACGGCCGAACGGTTGACTTGGCCGTGGCGGGGGGCCAGAATTTCCGTAGGCGGTGGTCTCCACCCGATGATCGGCGCGCGTTATAATCGTCGCGACGCTCACGGCGGCGACCGAATAGGGATCGCCCGGTGTGCCCGCGCGCGGAACGTGTCGGAATTGCTCCCTGTGGCCGGTTTTTCCGGTCGCGGCTTGCGCCCGTCGTGGTTCGCGCCTCGCCCCGGACATTTGTAGATCGTCCATCACGGACGAGCCATTGCCGAGGAGCCGCCGCCGAACGGCCGTCACCGAGCAATACTTCAATACTTAAACGCCATACCGGCACACTTCATTATTCGAACGGAAGGATCAAGCCAATCGAGCGCCAACAACGCATCAACGAACAAATCCGCATTTCCCCGGTGCGCGTCATCGGGGCTACCGGAGAACAATTTGGAATCATGCCCACCGACGAGGCGATGTCCCGCGCTCGCGAAGCGGGGCTGGACTTGGTCGAGGTCGCGTCGCAGGAGCGTCCGCCCGTCGTCCGTATCATGGACTTCGGCAAGTTCAAGTACCAGCAAAGGAAGCGGCAGCACAAGGGCCAGGTTCACCACAGCAAGATCAAGGAAATCCGGCTGCGTCCGAAGATCGGCGACCACGATCTCGAATTCAAGCTGACCCACGCCCGCGAGTTTCTCACAAATCGCGACAAGGTCACGGTGGCGGTCGTGTTCCGCGGCCGCGAAATCGCACACACCGACGAAGGCCGGCGAGTGATCGACCGAGTGATCGCCAAGTTGGACGACATCGCCAAGGTCGAACAGGCGCCGATGCACCAGGGACGGCGTATCGTCTGTACGTTGGCGCCGAGGTAACCGTGAGGCGGTGAAGCTGTGAGGGCGTGAGGTGATCGGCTGTAGTCTTGCGCGGGAGCGATAGCGTGGTTGCTCGAATTAATCCTTGGCGAGCGGCTGGAACATTGCTGTTGGCGATCGGGCTGGCGATGGGAGCGCGCGCCGACGAGCCGGATGCGCGGCTTTCGATTCGGTGGCAGGACAACTATCTGACGATCGCCGGAAAGGACATTCCTGGCGGCGACGTGCGGGTGTTGTATCTCGAAGCTTACTGCCGTGCCGGCTCGACCGACCGCGAGTGGGGCGAAACGGTGATCGGCCATAAGACCGAGCTGATTTCGGCCGAGCCGAAGGACGCTCCGCGGGTGATCAAGCTGCGCGATACGCTTCGCGACGGCGTGACGGTGGAACACACCATTACCGCTGGCACGGACGAGGTCGACTTCCGGCTGACGGCGCACAATCCGACGAACGCACCGTCCGAGGCTCATTGGGCGCAGCCGTGCATTCGCCTCGACAAATTCACCGGGACAGACCCCGCCAAAGCGCGCGAGTTGTATCCGCCGTATATCCGCAACTGCTTCCTGTTCGTCGACGGCAAGCTGACCCGCCTGCCGACTGAGCCGTGGGCCAAGGACGCCCGCTACACGCCGGGGCAAGTCTACGCTCCGGCGGGCGTCGACCGCAACGACGTCAATCCCCGTCCCTTGAGCAAGGTCGTGCCGACGAGCGGCCTGTGCGGCTGTTTTTCGGCCGACGGCAAGCGCGTGCTGGCCGTGGCCTGGCAGCCGTACCAGGAAATCTTCCAGGGCGTCATCACGTGCCTGCACAGCGATTTCCGCTTGGGTGGATTGAAGAGCGGCGAAACCAAACAGGTGCGCGGTAAGATTTACATCATGGACGCGAACGTCGAGCATCTGGTGCGACGCTACGAACGGGATTTTCCCGAACAAGTAAAGCCCGATGCAAAATAGCGCGCGGCTTTGCTGCACGCCGCCGCGAGGGCACTTTCAGGCCAATGCGAAGCCGGGCGATTTGTTCGCCTCGGCGTAGCGTGCCCTGGCGTCGAACGCCATAATTCGTATCGCGGCTCCTTCGAATGTCGCCGGCCACGGAGTGTCCCATGTTCGCCCCGATTCGCACGATCATCGTCGCCGTCGCAATGGACGAGCGCGACGCTGCAACGCTTGCGCACGCTCGCGGCATCGCCGCCGCCTTGTCGGCCGAAACGGTGTACCTCGTCCACGTGCTCGACGCTTCCGACCCAACGGGCGCGGCGGAAGCCGCGGTCCGCGAAAAACTGCGAGAACTTGCCACTGGCGTTGGGGTTTCTCCGGCCACGCGCATCGAGCTGGTCGTGGCCCACGGCGACGTGACCGCGGCGCTGGCGAACCTTGCGGCGCGCTGCAAAGCCGACTTGATTTGCGTCGGCCGGTCGATCGATAGCCGCGCCGACGAATCTACGCGCGGGGCGGTTCGCGTGCTGCGAAAGTCGCCCTGTTCGGTACTCATCGCGCCCGCGGGGTCCGACGCCGATTATCGGCGGGTGTTGGTGGCCGTCGATTTCTCGCAGCGCAGCGGCGAGGCAGTCGAAGTTGCGGCGCGGCTCGTCGGCGACGCCAATCCCATCACCGCGCTGCACGTCTACTCGGCGCCGCTCGGATACCACAAGCTCGGCCAGACATACGAGGAGGCCGCCGCAGAGGTTCGCACCGAGGTGGAATCGGAGTCGCGCGAGTGGCTATCGACGTTGGAATTGGGCGGCGCCCGTTGCGAACCGAAGCTGGTGCTCAGCGACGACGTTTCGCGGACCATCGCCAACGAAGCGGACGCGCTCGATGCCGGCTTGCTCATGGTCGCCTCGCACGGCCGCACGCAACCCGCCGCGTTGATCCTCGGCCACATCGCCGACGCGGTCTGTCGCAAGACCACGCGACCGATGCTGTGCGTCAAGCGCAAGGGCGAAGTCGTCGACCTCATTCAGGCAATCGCGCAGTTGTACGAATGGGATTGAATCGAGCGTCTGCCCGCCATGTTTCTGCCCGCCATCGCCATCGCGGCTATTCTGGGGCCTTATGGTTTCGCCGCCCGACAAGCCAGACGCCCCCGACAACCCGTTTCGCTCGGCCGCGTTGACGACAAGATCGCCAACTTCGACATTGCCGGGCGAGGCGTCGCTTCGTCCGGTGTTGGGCACGTTCACCGCGCTGACCATCGTGGTCGGCGGCGTGATCGGCTCCGGCATTTTCTTCATGCCCGGCAAAGTGGCGGCCAACACGGGCGACTATCGCGTGCTCGCGCTATCGCTGTGGGTGATTTGCGGATTGGTGAATTTGTGCGGGGCGCTTTCGCAGGCGGAGCTGGCGGCGATGTTTCCGCATGCCGGCGGATCGTACGTCTACCTGCGCGAAGCATATGGCCGCGTGTGGGCCTTCGCTTGGGCATGGGCGGAGTTCTGGGTCGTGCGAACCGGAGCCATCGCCGCGCTGGCCGTGGCGCTGACAATGTCGATGCGCGGCATCCTTGCTTCCGCAGGCTGGTCGTTCGACAACTTTCAGTGGCGGTGGATCGAAAAGCTAGCGGCCATCGGCGTGATCGCGCTGCTGGCTGCGATCAACATCGCCGGCGTCGTGTGGGGCGGGCGCATGCAGAACGCGACAACGATTCTCAAAGTGCTGTTCATCGTTGGTTTGGCCGCGCTGCCGTTTCTAGGCGCGAGCGCGGCAGGCGATCAATTGGGCAGTACATCCGCAGCCACCGAAATTGCCGCCGCGCCGACCGTGAACCTCTGGTTCGGCATCGGCGCTGCACTGGCCGCCATCATGTGGACCTACGACGGCTGGGGGAATCTCACCGTCGTGGCCGAAGAGGTCAAGTCGCCCGAGCGTGCGGTGCCGCTGGCGCTGGCCGGCGGAATGTTGATCGTGATCGCGCTGTACGTAGCGGTGAATGTTGGGCTGTATCGAGAGGCGAGCAACGCGGAACTGTCGCGGGCGGCGATACCGGCGGCGATCGTATTCGATCGGGCGTTTGGACCCGACGGCAGGAATCTGCTGTACGTGATGCTGATGATCTCTGTGTTTGGCGCGCTGAACCAGAACATACTGACCGGCCCGCGCGTGTTGCTGGCCGCCGGGCGGGACTTTGGCTCGCTGGCCGTTCTGCGGCGGATCGATCCTCGCACCGGAACGCCCGCGGTCGCCATCGCGGCACTTTCGACGTGGGCGTGCGTGCTCGTGCTGTTCGGCGACGTCGGCATCAGCACCGAGATGATCGAGCGCGGCCGCCGGTTGTTCGACGTACTGACCGATTACTGCATCTTCGGCGGTTCGATTTTCTATCTGTTGGCGGTGCTGGCGGTGTTCGTGCTGCGACGCAAGCGGCGCGATGTCTCGCGACCGTATCGCACGCCGTGGTATCCCGTCGTGCCGGCGGTGTTCGTGCTGTTCTACATTTGGCTGCTGGGCATGATGGCGGTGGCGAATCCGCGCGAAGCCGGTGCGGGGTTGGCGTTTGTCGGCGTGGGAATTGTCGTTGGGATTGCTCTGGGTCGCACGAGGACACTTCGGCGGGCCTAGTGCGTCATGTCGAATACAAGGTGCGCACCTTCTCCCGATTGCGCCGCCCGTAACGATGCGCCTGGGCAGCGATCTGTCGACAATCGCCCCGCGTCACTCCGCGACCCCGCTGAATCCCAGGCAATCGGAACGGCCCGCGTTTTGAGAACGACCGGCGGTAACGAATGCGCGATCGGCAAACTGCGAGATCGTTCCACGAATGCAACATTACGCGGCTCAATCGTGTTGACCGCCCGCCGTCGCGTCCTATTTTTGCGTATCCCGTGGTCACTCCCTGCGATATTGTTCGCCCGGACGAATCCCCCTGCCCGCGACGCCGCCCCGAACACAGCCATTACCATGCGCGCCGAATACATCAACCCGTTCATCAGTTCGCTTACGAACACGTTTAGCACGATGCTCTCTCAAGAGGTGACGCGGGGCGAAATGTGGGTCAAGCAAGACGACGCTCCGCTCCACGAAATCAGCGGCGTGATCGGGCTTTCCGGCAAGGCGGTCGGCAGCGTCGTGCTCAGCCTGTCGGCGGAACTTGCGATCAAGGCGGCCGCCCACATGCTGATGACCGACATCAACGAAGTCAACGACGACGTGACGGACGCCGTCGGCGAATTGGCGAATATGGTTGCCGGAGCGGCAAAGGCCCAACTCGAAGAATTGAATATGTCGGTGAGCTTGCCGAACGTCATCACGGGCGCGAACCATCACGTCCGCTTTCCGTCCGACGTCAAGCCGATCTGCATCGGGTTTGCGTGCGATTGGGGCCCGCTCGTGCTGGCAGTCGGTCGCCCCGGCCGCCGTTCCGGCAAGCGTGTGACTTCGTCCAAACCCGCCGCGCCCGTCTACTGACAGCCGACACTGCTAGCAGTGCCGGCTCGCCTGGCGAGAGATCTACGGCTCTCGAACCCAACCGCTGGGGCAGCGGCCGAGACGCGCCGCGCTTTCTCTCAAGCGGCGCTGCACCAGCGGCCGATACACGGCCAGCCGACGTTGCGCGTGGCCATTGCCGCGCGACATTGACTCCTTTGCCGAAATCCATTCGCCGAGACCCCTTCGCCGACCGAGCCGCTATGAAGACCGCCGCGATCTCGTCTGCCGGACTGCACAAGGCCGCCATCCTGTTGATGAGCCTGCCCGAGGACGACGCCGCGGCCATACTCGGCCGCCTCGATCCGCGGCAGGTCGAAGCGGTTTCGGTCGAGATCGCCCGCAGCGAGTCGATCTCGACCGAAGAACAGAACACGATCATCCAGGAATTTGCCGAGGCGAATCCCGGCGTGGTCAGCGGCGTCGGCGGACTGGCGCTGGCGAAGAACCTCGTCGAGCGGGCAATGGGCAAGAACGCCGGCTCGACTTTCGACAGCGTGCGGCAGCAAATTCAAGCCGTCCCGTTCGGATTTCTGCAAAAAGTCGACAGCCAGAACCTCGTCACCTTCATCAGCGACGAGCATCCGCAAACGATCGCGCTGATCCTGTCGCACGTCCACGCCAACCAGGCGGCCGAAATCATCAAGAACCTGCCCGCCGAACGGCAGCTCTCGGTCATCCGCCGCGTGGCGACGATGGGCCAGACCAATCCGGAGATTATCAAGGAGGTCGAAGAGGGCCTGGCGAGCCGCATGGCCGTGCTGATGAACCAGAGTTTCGAGAAGGCCGGCGGCGTGCCGAAGGTCGCGCAGATTCTCAACGTCACCGACCGCGCGACCGAACGCGCGCTGATGGACAGCCTGTCGCAGGAAGACCCGGAGCTTGTCGAAGAAATCCGCCGCCTGATGTTCGTGTTCGACGACATCGCCAAGCTGGGCGACAAGGAGATTCAAACGCTGCTCAAGAACGTCGAAACCACGCAGTGGGCGATGGCCCTTAAGGGCGCCAGCGACCAGCTCAAGCAAAAGATATTCGCCAATCTCTCGTCCCGCGCGGCCGACATGCTCCGCGAGGAAATGGACTTCCTCGGCGCCGTGAAACTGTCGTCGGTCGAGCAAGTGCAGCAGCAAATCGTCGACGTGGTTCGCAAACTCGAAGACGCCGGACAAATCACCGTCGACAGCGGCGAAACCGCGGAAGAGGCGCTGGTGCAGTAAAGGCCGCGCAGTAAAGGCCGTGCAATAGTGGCGTTCGCGCGATAGTTGGCGGCGTTATGTCTTCGCCGTTCCTCCGCCGCTGGGAATCTGCCGCTGGGAATCCGCCGAACGCGACGGATACCGGCGGTCGCTCGCCGCAGCCAAGTCAAATTCCGCCAAAAAGCGGTCTAAACAACGCTCGTCGCCGCGGGGTATAATTCTCCGTCGCGATCCTGCCCGTGGGCAGCCGCTTCGCACCGCCCGACAACTTCCTTTCCTAGTTAACCGATCGGAGTTCCCCCATGCGCACCGGCAATCCTGTCCTGTCGCACGACGTTTTTCGCATCGAACATTCCGCCGCCGCGGCGACCACGATGACCATCGCCGGCACGGTCACCAAAACGGCGATCCTGCTGGCCATCACCATCGCTGGGGCCGCCGTGTCGTGGGTGCACGTCGACCGTGCGCCGGAATTGGCCATGCCGTACATCTGGGGCGGCATAATCAGCGGGCTGATATTCGCCGTCGCGACGACGTTCAAACCGGCGTGGTCGCCGGTAACCGCGCCGATCTACGCCTTGTGCGAAGGGCTGTTTCTCGGCGCGATTTCACTGTTCGCCGACGCCTATGCGCGGCAGATTTCCGGCACAAGCATTGTTCCGCAGGCGGTGATCCTCACGTTCGGTACGCTGGCATCGCTGCTTGTGGCGTATCGCGCCGGACTCATTCGCGCGACGGAGAGATTTCGCACCGGCGTGATCGCCGCGACCGGAGGAATAGCGATCGTGTACCTGGCGACGATCGTTCTACACATGTTTGGCGTGTCGATTCCGTACATCCACGGTTCTGGCATGATCGGCATCGGCTTTTCCGTGTTCGTCGTCATTGTCGCCGCGTTGAACCTCGTCCTCGACTTCGATTTCATCGAAACCGGCGTCCAACAAACCGCGCCGAAGTACATGGAATGGTACGGCGCGTTCGGGCTGCTCGTTACGCTCGTCTGGCTCTACATTGAGTTCTTGAGGCTGCTGATGAAATTGCAGCGACGCAACTGAGAAACCGCAGCGTTGTGAGGAGCGAATTCCGTGCCAACACTGTGGGAGGCGAATCCCTTCGCCGATTGCCGCGTAAACCGCCGCGATCGGCCCAGGAATTCGCCTCCCATTTTCTATGCGCTTCGTCCGACCGCCGTCAGGCAGTTTCCCAAGGATTCGCCCAGTCGCCCCACTTCGTTAGATAGCTGCGATAGGCCTCGACGTTCTCGCTCTGGGCGATTAGCCATTCTTTCGTGGCCGCGATCAGGCCCTGCTCTTCGTCGAGCGAAAGCTGGCCGAGCAGCACGCGCGTCCGCAGGAACACGAAATACGTATCGAGCACGTCGCAGCGGCAATAGTCGTTGATCTCGGCCAGCTTGCCCGCCTCGAACATGTCCTGAACCATGTCGCCTTGCACGTCCATCTTGCCGGGCTTGCCGAGCAGATTGGCCGCCAGGTTCAGCCCTCCGGTGAACCGCGTGGCTCCGAAGTTGGTCACCAGATCGTACAGGTCGAGATGCGCCGCGGTGTTGTAGCGGTTCCGTGGCTGGTCGTAGGTTTTCAGTTGCGTGTTGAACCACCGCGGCACGGCGACGCCGTAGCGAAACGCCGCCAGTTCGAGCAGCGGCAGATCGAACCCCCGCCCGTTGAAGCTGACCAGCGTCGGCTGGCCGTACTTTTCCCAGCCGACCCAAAAGTCGCGGGTGATCTTGTGCGAACGAAACTCCGGCTCGTCGAGCACGACCAGATCGAGCAACTCGTAGCGGCCGCTTACCTTGGCGATCGCCACCGACACCGGAATTTGGTACGTGTACGGAATGAAGTCGGACTCGTACTTCTCCATCAGTTCCGCTCGATAGCGGGCGACCGCTTGATTCGGATCGCCGTCGAACCGCGGTTCGCGGAGCTTGGCCACCAGCGGCGCGTCGGCCACCGATTCCGTGTCGAACACCAGATATCGGACTTCGCTACGAGCCATCGAAATCTCTCCCCCATACGCGGCACAATCCACATCGACGCAGCCGCAGCCAGCACGACGCCCCACGAGCGGCTGCAAACGATCGCCGATAAACTACCACAAGCCGCCGGCTCCAGCGACGCTCGGGCGAAACGGCCGGATTCCCCCGTTCGGCCGCCGCTCGCATGCCGCCCATCTGCGATTGAAAGCCGCGGTGGATCGTGGTCAACTGGTGGGCTTGGCGAACCCGCCGGGCCGGCCAACGTGTCGGCAGAACGGGGTAATCGTTGATTCCGTAGGAGGCGAATCCGTTCGCCGAATGTGTCGGTTCGCGGCGCCGTCGGCGAAGGGATTCGCCTCCTACAGTCGCAGCGTCCGCGCCGCCCCGGTGCTCATCGTTCATCACTTATCAATCATCAATCATCACTTGCCCCAGCCCCGCATGTTCCGCTCCGTCCCGCCCAACGTCAGCTTTCCGCAACTTGAGACCGACGTGATCGCGTTTTGGCGCGAACGCGGCATCTACGACAAGTCGCTCCGCCAGCGGCAGGCCCAGCACGAAAGCGACCCGGCGGGCCACCCGCGATTCGTGTTCTACGAGGGTCCGCCGACGGCGAACGGGATGCCGCATCCTGGGCATTGTTTGACGCGGGCGATCAAGGACTTGTTTCCGCGGTATCGCACGATGCGCGGCGAGTATTGCGAGCGGAAGGCCGGCTGGGACACGCACGGGCTGCCGGTCGAGGTCGAAGTCTGCAAGGAACTCGGCATCCACTCGAAGGAAGAAATCGAAGCGTTCGGCATCGAGCCGTTCATCCAAAAGTGCCAGCAAAGCGTCTGGCGGTACATGCAGGAGTGGGAACGGTTGACCGAGCGGATCGGGTTTTGGATTCACCTCGACGAGGCCTACGTCACGTACCACCAACGCTACGTGGAGAGCGTGTGGTGGTCGCTGAAGAATCTGTTCGACCGCGGGCTGTTGTACCAGGGGCACAAAATCGTCTGGTGGTGGGCGCAAGGCGGCACGGCGCTGTCGGCCGGCGAGGTTGGGCAGGGGTATCGGCAAGTGGCCGATCCGAGCGTGTATGTGAAGTTTCCACTGCTCGACGATGACGGGAAGGTAACGGACACGAGTTTGCTGGTGTGGACGACGACGCCGTGGACGTTGCCGAGTAATCAGTTTGCGGCGGTTGATCCGGAGTTGGAATACAGCGTTGTTGTCGATAGCGAGACGGGTGAGAAGTTGGTGATTGCGTCGGCGCTGGTGGATACGATTGCGGGAAAGGTAAGACGCGAATTGGTCGTTGAGGCGACCATTCAAGGACGTGAACTCATCAAGAAACGATTCATTCCACCCTTTGAAGATTATTATCGTCAATACGGCTCTGTCCAAGGACGAATTCGCCATCCTTCGCAAATGCCCGACGCCTTGTGGACACTGTCTTCGATTCAATACTTATGTGATCAAGGTTATACCGGTGAGGAAGCGGCCCGCGAAATAAAGAGTGACACGAAACACCTTGCCTGGCGCATCGTGGGTGCGAAGTTCGTCACAACGGACTCAGGGACTGGCGTTGTTCATATAGCGCCAGCATTTGGCGAAGTTGACTACAACGTTCTTATGAAGGAAGGGGCGACGTTCGGAACGCAGGGTGACGAGGTGCCGATGTTGTGTTGCGTCGCGCCGGACGGCAAGTTTACGGACGAAGGTCCCGAGTACTGCCGCGGCCGCTGGGTCAAAGATTGCGACAAAGATATTACGCGCGATCTCAAGCAGCGCGGGCTGCTCTATCACCTAGAACAATATCTGCACGACTACCCGTTCTGTTGGCGGGCTGAAGGTGATCCGCTGATTCAGTACCCGCGAGAAAGTTGGTTCATCAAAACCACCGAGTTCAAGGACGCGATGCTGGCGAACAACGCCGAGATCAACTGGCTGCCGGAGCATATTCGCGATGGGCGGTTTGGGAATTTTTTGGAGTCGAACGTCGATTGGGCGTTGTCGCGCGAACGGTATTGGGGGACGCCGCTGCCGATTTGGGTTTGCGATAAGACTGGCGCGATGGAAGCGATTGGTAGCTACGAGGAATTGCTCGCGCAGGACGACGTGCAGGGGACTGAGGTTTGGGACGCCGCTAAAAGGGCGAGTCCTGCGCTGCCCGACGACTTGCGGGTGCATAAGCCGTATATCGACGCCGTGACGTACAAGTCGAAGCACGCCGAGGGTGCGCGGATGCGGCGGGTTACGGAAGTGATCGACTGTTGGTACGACAGCGGGGCGATGCCGTTTGCGCAGTGGGGCTATCGCGGCGAGGATGGGCCGCAGGAAGCCGCCGCCGAGTTCCGCGAACAGTTCCCCGCCGACTTCATCAGCGAGGCCCTCGACCAAACCCGCGGCTGGTTCTATAGCCAACTTGCCATCAGCACGATGCTCTTCGGCAACCCCCATTTAGCCCCCGGTGATTCACCGGGGGCAATGCGGTCAACATCAAAAACCAACGCCACGTCGCCGAACGACGAAACCCCGAACCTCCAACCTCCAGCCCCTTTCCCCCATCCCTTTAAGAACTGCATCGTCCTGGGCCTCATGCTCGGCGAAGACGGGCAGAAGATGTCGAAGAGCAAGCGGAACTATCGCGAGCCGGGCGAAATCTTCGATAAGTATGGGGCCGATGCGCTGCGGTGGTACTTTTTTGCGAATCAGCCGCCGTGGACCGGCATCCGCTATAGCGAGCAGGCGATCAAGGACAGCGTGCCGGAGTTTTTGCTGCGGCTGTGGAATTGCTATTCGTTTTTTGTGATTTATGCGAACATCGACGGGTTCGATCCGGCGGAGAAGATCTCAGGAGATGTTCATGATCTAACTACTGATGTTCTGGCGCGGGCTACGGATTATCGGCCAATTCAGCAACGAAGGCCACTCGATCGATGGATAATCGGGGAGTTAGATCGCGCAGCGTCCGAAGTCACGTCCGCAATGAACCTCTACGACAGTTTTGGCGCATGTCGCAAGATGCTCGACCTCGTGGACGGATTATCCAATTGGTACGTTCGACGTGCACGCGACCGTTTCTGGTCATCGGACAAGACCGACCCTGACAAGCTCGATGCGTATTGGACCTTGTATGAATGTTTGCTGACGACCACAAAGCTAATCGCGCCCTTCACGCCATTCTTGGCTGAGACCATTTGGCAGAATATTGCGGTTGAGGTGTTTGGATCGCGAACTATCGAAAGTGTCCACTTTGCTGAATACCCCACCGGGGATTTCTCCCACCCTCGATTCGACGCCGACCGGGAAAGATTCGGCAAAATGTACAAACATTACACGTTGTTTGCAGGGTCTACGCAACCAAATCTCGAAGTGTTAAATCGCTTTGATGGCAATCTGCACAACGAAGTCAAGAATTCTCGCGAGAATCCGCTGTCGGAGGAAATTCAGCTAGTCCGCGAAATATCGTCGCTTGGTCGCTCCGCCAGAATGATTGCGAAGCTGAAGGTTCGACAGCCGTTGAGTAAAGTAGAGATTGTGTTAGCTGATGAAGTACAAAAGGAACTGTTACGAGCGCACGACGAAAACATCCGCGATGAATTGAACGTCAAGCAAGTCGAATACACCACGCACGGCGAGCAATACATCACGTATCAGGTGCTGCCGAACTTCAAACGGCTTGGGCCGCGGGTGGGCAAGCATTTGCCGGCGCTCAAGAAGGCGCTCGGCGAAGCGGACGGGGCGAAACTGCTGGCCGACATGAACGCGGCGGGCAAGATCGCGCTGACCATCGGCGGCGAGGCGATCGAACTCGACGGCGAGGATATCGAAGTCCGCCTGCAAGCGAAGCCGGGTTGGGCCGCGGCGCAGGGCAAGCAGTGTGTTGTGGTGCTGAGCACGGAGCTGACCGACGAGCTGATTCAGGAGGGGATCGCCAAGGATCTGGTACGGGCGATTCAGGATCGGCGGAAGGATATTGCTTGCGAGTATACGGCGCGCATCGAAGTCTCGATCGCGACGACGAGCGAACCGGTGCGGGCGGCAATCGCGGCGTTCGCGGAGTACATCCAAGGCGAAACGCTGGCGGCGAAGCTGCACGTAACGGCCGAAGCAATAAGCGACGCGGCCGAGGTAACCGTCGCCGACGAGCCAGTGCGGGTTTCCGTCCGCGTGGTCAAGTAACGGCCGATTGCGGCCGTGGATTCCACGGCGACTTCTCATCGCCAACCGTCACGCCCGCGTGAACTCGCGAAACCGCCGCATTAGCTCCCGCGTCACTGCTCCCGGTTTGCCGTCGCCGATGGGGCGGTCGTCGACTTTGACGACGGGGATTACTTCGGCGGCGGTGCCGGTGAGGAAGCATTCGTCGGCGATGTATACGTCGTGGCGGGTGAGGGCGATTTCGCGGACGACGAGGCCGTCGGTGCGGGCGAGTTCGATGACGGCTTCGCGAGTGACGCCTTCGAGGATGCCGGCGTCGATGGGCGGCGTGAGCACGTCGCCGTGTCGGACGAGGAAGATGTTGTCGCCCGTGCATTCGGCGACTTCGCCCTTGTGGTTGAGCATCAGGGCCTCGATGCAGCCGGCTTGCAGGCCCTCGATCTTGGCCATGATGTTGTTCAGATAGTTGAGCGACTTGATCCGCGGGCTGAGCGCGGCCGGGTGGTTGCGGATCGTGCTGGCGGTGATGATCGACATGCCCTGCTCGTAATACTCCGGCGGGTACATGGCGATTTTGTCGGTGATGACGATCACCTGTGGGTCGCTGGTGCGGTTCGGGTCGAGGCCCAGCGTGCCGGCCCCGCGAGTGACGACCAGTCGGATGTAGGCGTCTTTCAATTCGTTGGCGGCCAGCGTGTCGTAGACGGCCTTTTCCATCGCGTCGATCGACATCGGAATCGTCAACCGAATCGCCTTTGCCGAATCCCACAGCCGCACCAGATGCTCGCGGAGGCGGAACACCTTGCCGCCGTAGGAGCGAATGCCCTCGAACACGCCATCGCCGTAGAGCAAGCCGTGATCGTAGACGCTGATTTTGGCGTCGTCTTTGGCGTAGAGCTTGCCGTTGATGAAGACTT
>JBBDYI010000132.1:0-31642 GCA_040901705.1 Pirellulales bacterium
TGGCCAGCAGCTTCGGCGGCTGGCCACGTTTTTTTGCCGGCGTGGCGAAAAAAGAGCAGACTCGCCCGGTTTGGATCCGGCTGGAGACTTTTGCTCGGACTCCGTGCGAGTGCAAATCTCATCGCTGGCACTCCACCGTTGGCGCACCACCACCCCCAATGTAGACTAACCACAAATGGAAATACCCGAAAAATGCCCGCCGGGATTTATCGCGTTTTACGGTCGACCGCCCGATGGACGCGGCCGGGCAGAGTTCATAATATCAAAGGGAGGGTTGCTTGGGCATTGCAAGTCGCATCATGCTCGCCAAAAGGCCCTCGAAGGATTTTTGGTCAGGGAAGTTGCAAATAACCCCGCGGGGATTTGGCGGGGGCTGGACCGCGATGGCACGACCAGTATTTTCGCTTATGCCGGCCGACCGCCAATAACGTTTCTCGGCGACACGACCGTCGAGATACCGCGATTGACCGGGAAGACGTTTGTCTTCTATGTTTCGCGGCATGTGAACGCCGCAGGGCAGCGTCGAGTCCTCTACTGGGAGTGGGTCGACGAAGACGAGTCCATCCCAGGGTTTCCCTTCGACCACCAAGTACGATACGACGAACGCTTATGGCCACCGCCAGAGATGAATACGCCGAATTCTTAACCGAGATTGCTAACGCACCGGGCGAATACGTGCCAAAGGCGTTCTACGAGGCCGAGCTTGACTGCTTGGTGTTCATTGAGCGCGATGTTACTTCTTACGCGAAGCGCCTTAATTCTACCGTCACGGTTATCCTGGATGCGTCTAGCAATGAAATGATCGGCGTAAAGGTGAAGGGCATTTGCCGCCTGTTAGCGCGAATGGAGCGACTTCGGCAGCGCCGTCGATTGATTTTTTCCGACGACGACCTAAAGCTCGAAATCTTCCTTGAGCTAGGGATGATCTCGCCAATCGACGACCCATCGCTAGCCAAGTACGAAGAACAGCTAGGTCGTTTCGATGACGTGCCTGTCGACCGGAGCGAATTGATGACGTGCTAGGCCGGCTTTATTGGCTGCCTGTACTTAAGCGGCTTGCCTTCGGTAAAACGAACGGCGCGGCGCCGAACTCGATTGGCCGTCACGCGGCCCGTCGTATTTCGCGTTTGAGCTTCTTGCGCTCGGCCTTGCTAAGCTGGTTCGCGCCGCCCGCCGAGTCGTGCGCGGCGCGGCCCCCGAACGTCAGTTTCGCCGCCAGCGTGGGCGGCGACTTGGAAGTGTCCAAATTCGACGTAGCGGTTGGCGTTGTGCTCGCGGTGGCCGCGCGAAACGCTTGGCGTTTTGTCGATTCGGCGGACGCTGCGGTTCCGGCGACGGCCGCCGCTGCGGACAAAGTCGTCAAATCTCCCTCACCACTGTCCGACGCCGCAGCGCCGCGCAATTTTTTCTTCTTCTTCTTCCGCGCCCGCAATTCTCCCGAGGCGTCGAGCACCACGTGCCGCGCGTGCCAGTTCATCGCCACGAACAGAAACCACTGACCGGCCAGAGAACATCCCGCCGCGGCAAGATCCCACCTCAGCCTGTCGGCAAACATCGGACCGATCGCGGCGAGCGCTTGCCCGACCGTCCACACGATCGCCGCAGCGCAAAACCACACGGTCGACACCCGGCATTCCCGCATGTCGAGCACCAGCCGCACGCCGATCGTCGCCGCCGCGAGCAGGCAAGGCACGGCCCACCACAGTACGCCGTCGCCCGGCCCAGTCCACGCGGTTTCGGCGATCCAAATCGCTTGCCACGCATCGCGGAGTCGGCCGACCGCGTCGGCGCTCATCGCGAGCATCCAGGCGGCGGCCCACAACCAGACTCGATAGCCGCCGCCATAATCGTCCGTGCGATGCCGCCGCACCACGTACACGAGCATCGCCATCGCCGCAGCCGCTGCGAGCATTCCAGCCCGTGTCCAGGCCGCCAGCGAGTCGCTCGCCAACACGTCGAGCGTCCGAGCCAACGCCGCGGGCGGTGCGACCGGCGGCGCGACCGGCGACGCTGCGTCCGCGCGGTGCGTCGCCCAATGCCCGGCCAGCAACCCCGCGATAACAAACAACCCTCCGACCGCAATCACGTTCAGCCACAGCCGGCGTCGCGGGACGAGGTCCATCAACCGCGGCTGCCGCTCCGGGCGGCCGCGCTCGGCATAGCGAGGCCCGCTCCGCGGACGCGAACCGCGATCGTCCGCGTTTGCCTGTCGGCGAATCGGTAATGTAGCCGCAACGGAATCGTCGGCGCGCACCCGCCGCCGCCGCTCGTTGCTCTGTCCAGGCGCGCGAAAGTCCATATTGGGAAGTTCGGCGCGCCGGGCCGTGACACTCCACAAGCGAACGGCGAACCTGCGCCGCGAGTTCTTTCGGCATGAAACTGCGGCGATGGGTTGCTACGGGCAGAAAGCGCAGACTGGATCGCGCCGGCAAACGGGGCGGCAACCGTAGTCTACGCAAGCAACGCGGAATGCTTCACCACCGTTGCGGCGACCGCCGTTGTGTCGCGGTCTCACGAGCGCGCCACGAGTTGTATGAAAAAAGGCCCTGCCAAGAACTGGCAGAGCCTTTGCGTATCGCGTCGAGTTCCCTACGAACAATCCTCGGTTGTCTCCGCGTCACAGCCGTCGCTAGTCGTTCAAGTGGCCGGCCGTGTTGAGCGTGATCTGCCCAGTCGCCGGATAGTAAAGCCACCCGCCGCTGGCCGTGGTCGCCGCTGGCGGCCATTCCGTCGCCGTTTCGACGTAGTTCTTGTTGTCGTAAGGGTTGTTTGGAATCGAAACCATGTACGGGCCGAGCGGGAAGCTCGGACCGGTCGCGCCAACCGTGCCCGCCGCGTTCGAGCTGCCAATAAGCGCCGGCAGCGACGGCTGGCCGTCGGCGTCGTTCGCAATCGTCGGATAGGTTCCGGCGTGTTCCGTGCGATAGAGCTGAATCTGGCTTCGCATCGTGTGCAGGTTATAGGCCGCCGCCGATTTCTGAGCATCGTCCGTCGATGCGGTGAATTGCGGGATGATCGTCGCCGCCAGCACGGCCATGATCACCACCACGATGAGCACTTCGATCAAGGTAAATCCCAGCTTCCGGCGATTGATTTTCATCGATTGGCACCTTATTGATTCGACACGATATAGCGCGACGCGAAACGACCCACGATTTGCCCGAGGGAACTAGCGGCGTATGGCCGTCTCTGACGGTAGAGCGAATACCCTACGGGGGGCACAGCACACCGCCTTACAAGTTTCTATAGGTCGTGTTCCGCGGACGGTCAAATGAAAACGTCCGCCGCAGCATGGTAAAGCACACATGTAGTCTGAAATGATTCACGCGACTCTGGCCACGTGCGCGATGCCGCACGCGCGCAACTGCGCTCTCGCCCACGCCGGAACGCACGACCGGCGTGTTCGCGCAATCCATAACCACCATCTTTTCCGGTAATACCGGCCGCCATTGGTTCTACGGCGAACTCTTTGCAATCTTTGCAGCTATTCCAACTACGCTATCTCAAGCCGCTTCGCCAGATTGTCGATATTTGAGAACGTTCGGACGCTACTTCCGTTACTTTGCGACGGCCACGTTGTCCAAACACAACGCGACGAATACGCAATTTGCGGAACGGGGCTAACGAACGCAGTCTGTGACGGCCGAACAATCACAATGGCGTGCTCGGCTATTTTGACCAACCCCCCCACCTTCAGAGTCCACGTAAAGGAGGCAGGAGCATGAAAGCCTTGCTGGGTGTGCCGCTATTGGCGATCGCAATGATTGCCCTGGCGGCTGACACGGCGAGCGCCGGCTACCTCGGCGCCGCCAGATTCGGACGTAGCGGATGCTGCTGTGAAGAGCACTGCTACACCGTGATGAAGACCTGTAAAAAGGTCGTTTACGAAAAGCAGGAAGTCACCTGCTACAAGACGGTTCACGAAACCGTCTATGAAGACAAACAAGTTGACTGCGTGAAGTACGTCAACGAAACGCACTACAAGGACTGCGAGTACACGGTCTGCAAACCGGTGTACGAGACGCACGAACGAGAGTGCTGCTACACGGTCTGCAAGCCGGTCTGGGAAACCAAGACCCGCGACATTTGCTACACGGTGTGCAAGCCGGTGTGGGAAACGAAGACGCGCGAAATCTGCTACACGGTCTGCAAACCGGTGTGGGAGACCAAGACTCGCGAGATTTGCTACACGGTCTGCAAGCCGGTGTGGGAAACGAAGGTTCGCACGGAATGCTACACGGAATGCAAGCCCGTTCATTATACGAAGGAAGTTGACGTGTGCTGCGGTCGCTGGGAAACGCAAGTCACGGAGATCCCCGGCAAGTGCTACACGAAGTGCGTTCGTGAGCCTGGCCAATGGGTCTACGATCCTTGCACTTGCTGCTGCAAATACGTCCCCGGCTGCTGCAAGACGATTACTTGCCAGTGCCCGCCGACGAAGTGCTGCAAGAAAGTCTGGGTCGCCGAGACGAAGAAGCAGACCATCAACTGCGTGAAGTACGTGCATGAAACGAAGACTCGCGAAGTGCCGTACAAATGCTGCCGCATGGTGTCCGAGACCATGCACAAGACCTGCGAGTACAAGGTCTGCCACATGGTCAAGGAAAACAAGACCCGCGTCGAGACGTACAAGTGCTGCCACATGGTGCCGGAAACCGTGAAAAAGACCTGCGAGTACAAGGTCTGCCACATGGTGCCCGAGACCAAGACTCGCGTCGAGACGTACAAGTGCTGCAAGATGGTTCCCGAAACCGTGAAGAAGACCTGCGAATACAAGGTCTGCCACATGGTTCAAGAGAACAAGACCCGCGTCGAGACCTACAAGTGCTGCAAGATGGTTCCCGAAACCGTCCACAAGACCTGCGAATACAAGGTCTGCAAGATGGTCCAGGAAACGCACACCAAGAAGGTCCCGTACACCGTCTGCAAGATGGTCGCGGAAACACACGTCAAGAAGGTGCCGTACACGGTCTGCAAGCCCGTGCACTACACCAAGACGATTAAAGTGGCGAAGTGCTGCCCGAAGCAGGTCGCCTACACCGTAACGCGCTGCTGCCCGAAGGTGGTCTGCACGCAGGTTCCGGTGAAGGTCTGCTGCAAGGTGCCAGTTTGCTGCTGCCCCTGCTGCCCGAGCGAGAAATCGTGCGGCTGCGGAGGTTAAGGAAGGAAACGGCCTCGAAGGTAAGTTGGTAGGTCAAAAGCGACGCGTCGCGAGTCGGAAACGGCCCGCGACGCGTCGTCGTTTTGGTAGGTAATATCTGGACGATTCTCGCTCGCGCGCAACCGCCATGCGTTGCCAATCACGCCGCGCGGCGACGCCGACGTGCCTGCCAAGCCAGGCAGCCCACGCCAATCAGGCCCAGGGCGATCGTGCTCGGCTCCGGCACGGCCGTCTGTTCCAGAACAAAGCCGTTGATGCCCCAGATGCGGCGATGCGTATTCGTATTCGAATACGGCGCGAAGCGAAACACCACGTCATTAGCGCCGTCCGCCACGAACGACGTTTGATACGTCGAAATCAGCGAGTTTGCGTCGGGGCCAACTTGCGGGCCGAAATAACCGGCATCCTCCGACCCCGGGGTTCCAAGCGGCGTACTGTCCGACATGTAACCGTCGGCCAGTATCGCGTAGTTCGAACCGCCGTCGAGCGACAGCTCCACGCGGAAGAATCCATGCACGTTCTCCGTGTCGTGATGGTACGACGTCCAGTCGTATCGTCCGGCGCTCAGGCCGCCCAGCGTCAGCGTCATCCACGTCGGTGTCCCTGTCACACCGTCCCAATCGCCATTGCCACCGCTGCCGGTTCGGGTGTCCGTGCCCAAAAAGTCCGTGACAAGGTTTAGGTCGCTGTTGGCGTTGTTCCAATTGATATCGTTGCTGCCGGAGGCGTTGAACGGCGAAACGGTGCTCTGCGCGCCGCGATCGATCATTTGTTCGACATTATTGTTGGCGGTGTTGGGCCAATCGGGCGTTACGGTGATCGAACCGTAAGTCGCCATGCTGAATTCCGCGCTGACTTCGTGGTTGGCGTGGTACGAAGACCAGCCCGGCTGATTGTGGTTCGCCACCGAATCTTGCGGCGGACCAGCCGTGGTCGAATCACCGCCGTTGTCCTGATTCGAGTTGAAGTCGACGCGAAGCGTCTGGGCGGAAGATGCGGCGGTAATCGCCGCCATAGCAAAGACCGTCAGAATCGATCGTTTCATAAGCTTGCTCGCTAGGGATAGGGGGAATGGGGGCACGCCAATTCGCACCCACCGCGTCGTTTTACACGGTGCGATTTTTTCCACAAAAATCGAGTATACACCAACGAAAACCCGCGCCTACCCAAAAAACACGGCAAAAACAGCGACACGGTCGCGGCCTTGGCAACGCGTGCTGCCGACGCGAAAAGATAGAAAAAGGCGCCGATCGCCGGTCGAATTGCCCGAAACCGGCGGCAACTCGGCCAAAATCGGCCCCATGTCGACGCCCGACAGGCAATTACGCGCCGCGGGCCCGCGCCAAGGCGTTCGCCACCAGCGCCCCGTCGCGATTCGCCCGGTAGCATTCGGCGATCGCCAGCCAGACGTGCCGCGATGCGTCGCCCGGCAACAGCTTCGCCGCCGCCGCCAGCGGAACCACCGCGTCGTCGAACCGGTTTTGCATCCGCAGCGCTTGCCCACGCACGTACTGCAAAGCGCCTTCGAGTTGCCCTTGCGCAGAAATCCCCTCGATATTCCGCAACGCCTGGGCGGGCATGCCCAGTTCCAGATAGCCGCTCGACTGTTCGAGCCGCTTCGCAACCCGGATTTGATGGGCGGAGATAGCGATTTCGTGGGCCACGGGAGAACCTCCGTCAGAGCTGCGAATCGAGATTGCGAATGCGTTTTCGGCGTCGGGTCTCGAAAACGGCATTTCCAGCCGAGCAAGTCGGCCTGAAACAACCGAATCCCTAAACACCGTCAAAGCAAAGCCCGTGCCGCCATTTTATTCCGTCTGAAAACAACGCAAATCCATACTGCATAACCGCTTAAGGTGATCAATGGACTGGTCGCGGCGCGCCGGGCCTGCCATTTTGGCACAACCTCGCGGCATCCGACGCCCACATTCAAGACGAAAACGCCCGGCCGTTGGTTCGCTCGGTCGATCCGCGGGTCGCTAAAATCGCGCCGTCACGTCAGTGCTTCGCTCCCCGGCGCGCAACTCCGCAAGCAGGCGGCGGATTTGGCGGCGATAGGCCAGCCGCTGCTCGCTCCACGTCTGCTCGCGGCTGCGAAAGCCTTGGTCCTGGGCGTCGAGTTCTTGTTCCCGAGCCACGAGCCGCGCCGCTTGCCGTTCGATTGCCTGCTGGCGTTCGTCCGCCCAACTCTGAAATTGCCGCCGCTGCTCCTTGATCTGCGCAAGCTGCCCGGCGAGTTCCTCGGCAGCCGCGCGAAGCCGCTTTTCGGCCGCGTCGAACGCGCCGCCGGCGTCGCGGTACTGGGCCGCCAGACGGGCCCGCGCTTCGGCCAGTGATTGCAACATCGTCGCCGGCGCAGCCCGTCCAGAAAGCTGAAGCCACAATTCCTGAACGGCGACCCGCATCTCCAAAGTCTCGCGCTGCGCCGCCGTGAGATCGCCCCGCAACTGTTCCAGCGATTCGGCGCGGGCGTCGAGTTGCGCTGCCCGCTGGCGAAGCGTTTCGTGCCTGCGGCCCAGCGCGGCTTGCTGTCGACCGCGCTCTTCCGACCAGCCACAGCGTTCGGCAGCGGCGGCCTCCTTCGCGGCGGCGCGATCCGATTCGAGCCGCCCGCGTGCTTCGGCCATTGCCTGCTGTTCGGCGGCAAGCAGCGCCTCGGATTCTTCCAAGCGGCGAACCCGCGCGGCGCGATCCTCGACATCGACCGCGATCCCATCCGCCGCCCGTACGTCAATTTCCTGCGGACACGGCTCAAAAGCCGATTCGGGGACACTTAGATCGTCTCGATCGCCACCGGCCACATCCGAATTGTCGCGCTTCGAACGCCGCGCCGCCAACAACTCCCGTTCGTTCGCAACGATCCGCTCGAAGCGGGCTTCGACGTCGGCCCGGCGAGCACCAATTTCGACTTCCCGCTCTTCGATTTCCCGCCGCCGCTCTTCCAACCAAATCCGCGAACGCCGCATTTCCTGGTCGAATTCCGCCAGCCGCCGGTTCAATTCCTCCTCGCGCCGGTCCAGTTCCGTCTGCCGCGCGTCGAGCTCGCGTCCCAACTGCCGAGCGTGGGCGTCGACCTGCGACTGCTCGTCGGCTTCGTCGGCCAGCGACGACAGCGCGCCGACCATCGTATGCACGTCGTCCTTGGCTTGCGCGGACCGCAAGTCATCCTGCGGCATCGCGACCGACGACGCCCCGCCGCTGGACGCGGCACCCGCGTCGCCAGCAATCGCATGACCCAGGTCCACCCGCGTCGTCGCGATCGGTTCGTCGCGATTCGCCGGAGGCACCGACTGTCCGCGGTTTGTGTCAATGCGCGCGCCCATGGCGGCAGACTCCTTCCAACGTAGCGATGCAGAGCGTAAAGCTAGCAGGAAAACTCGACGCGACCGTCAAGGTTTTCCCAAACTGTGGAATCGGCATCGCGGCCAGTGGAAGTTAACGCAATGCCAGCCGCGCCGAGGGATCGACCGCCGTCGACGCGCCAGCACTGCGCGCAATCTCAGCCAGAAAAGGATTCTGGCGCAAATAGAAAAACTGGGCGACGCTTGCCGCCGCGGCAACTTGGCCGCTACGCCTTCGCCGCGTCGATTGCCGCTTGCAGCTTCGACTTTGGCTGCACGCCGACGAACCGGTCCACGACGTCGCCCCCCTTGAAGACCATCACCGTCGGGATGCTGCTCACTCCGTAGTTGCCGGCCACGCCCGGACTGTCGTCGATGTTCACCTTCACGATCTTCGCCGAACCGGCGTTCTCGCCGGCCAACTCCTCGATCACGGGCGTCAGCATCCGGCAAGGGCCGCACCAGGGCGCCCAAAAATCGACCAGCACGGGCACGTCGGATTTCAAGACTTCGGCGTCGAATTGTCCATCGTTGACTTCAGCGGCTTTGCCCATGACTGGCGATCTCCATGAAAAAAACGCCCCGGCGGCTCGCGCCGCCAAGGCCTTCTGGTGCGACACAATCGAATTTCAGTCGAATTATAGAGACGCGTGGGCAAGTGTCAACGAAATCGCAATCGCAGCCCACCGGGGCGTTACTTGTTGTGTCCCTCGTTGTGGCAAAGTCTACGCGTTGTAGCGAGGTCTCACGACCACGCCACGAACCCGCCGCCTACAAGCAGAACATGTAAGCCACCAAATCTTCCTTTTCCTGACGCGTCAACTTCAACTGCAACACGACGTTGAAAAACTCGACCGTATCGTGCAGCGTCGGGCAGCGTCCGTCGTGAAGATACGGCGGCGAATCCTTGATCCCCCGCAGCGGAAACGTCTTGATCGGCCCTTCCGGTCGGCAAACGTAAAACCGCTCGACTTGCAGGTCGTGCATCGCGTCGTCGACGAACGCCGGCCCGTAGTGGCACTTCGCACACTGCGCCTTGCCGTGGAACAACGCCTCGCCGCGCAGTTCCGATTCGGTCGCGTCTTCCTTGACGAGCCGCATCAGCGGGTCCAGCTTCGGGGCCGGCGGATAGTCGATAATCGAATTGAAGTCGCCCATCCGGTTCGTGACCTCCCGCTTCGCCGCCCGCGGACCGATTGCTTGCTGCATACCCGGATCGCCGTCGAAGTATTCCTCGACCTCGGCGAAATGGTCCATGCTGCGGATCGAGCGCTTCGACGATAGCTGCATCAAATTGAAATTCCCTCGCATCGTCGGCGTATCGACGCGGAGCCGCGCCATGTTTGGCCGCGAGTCGGGACCAAGCTCGAACGCGCCGTTCGCGTGCCCGTTGACGTGACAGTCGAAGCAGGCCACACCCTTGGACGGCTTCACGGTGACGCGATGTTCCGTGTGGTTGAACCACGTCGTCGGCGTCGGACGCAACAGTTCTTTGAGACCCTCCATCTGCTCCGGCGTCAACAAACCGTCGAATATCTCGTAGAAGTTGTCCAGCGTGATTTCGCGGCCGCCGGTCACGTCGCCCAGTTCCTTGTGCGTCGTCAAGAACAGTGGTGGCGGAAACTCCGGCAAGTACAGGTTCGGGAAGTCCATGTCGACATCGATCCGTTCGTGTTCCGGATGCACCGCGATCCATTGCCGCGGAAACACCATGTGGGCGTTCGATTGCAGCGGGTGCGCCAGCGGCTTGTACGGAAACAAATCGCGCTTCTTGATCTCCGCCGCGCTCAATTCGCCCAGCGCTTCGTACGATTCGACGCCCGCGGGCAAACGCGCCACCGGCCCCTTCATCACCGGCTTGCCGCCCGACATCGTCTGGTTCTCGATCGCCTCGCCCGAAAAGTCGTATCGGCCGTTCATATAGCTATGAACGTCGTTCATCAATTGCGGTTTTTGCTTGCGATGAAATTCCAGCCACTGCTCGAATCGCATCGGCAGCACCGGCGAGCCGAACGACGACGCGTCGCGGCCGTAGTACCGCCATACGTCCAACGGCGTCCGCATGCCCTTGGCGATCGTCGGGTAGAGCATCAACTCGTCGGTCTTGGGAAGCGACGACGGCGGATTGGGATACTCGTCGGCTCCCTCGTCGCCGTTGGGCGGCAGCGCGCCGGGGTTTGGAATGCGACTATGCTCCGTGCCCCGATATTTCGCGTAGGTCGCGCTGATGCCGACCGCCAGCGCGGCGACGATGATCGCCGGGACGATGCGATTGAACACCGTGGACTTGGAGAGGTGCAGTTTCATGGATGGGTTCCTTGAACAATTGGTCGAACGCGAGGTTCCGCCGGCTAACAGGGAATGTGGAAAAGATGTGCGTGTTTCTTTGCTGTAGGCGCGCGTTTCTTTGCTGTAGGAGGCGAATCCTTTCGCCGAAGCGTCGATTTGCGGGTCCGTCGGCGAAAGGATTCGCCTCCTACAGCTAACTTCTAAGCCCTGGCGGGCGAAGCCGCCTTGCGCCGCCAACCGCTGCGGACTTCCGGCAGGATCACCGTCCAGCCGATCGCCACGAACGTCAGGTTCTTGAAGATGTATTGGCCTTCCAGCGTCGGCGCGAACGGCGCGATCTTGAACGCCAGTTCCGGATACAGGACCAGCGGCATGAATGTGCTGATCTGATGAAACAGATACAGGAAGAACAGCCACCTCATGCCGACGTTGAACAGAAAGCACAGCCCGATCGTGCATTCCATGATCGCCAACCACCACAGGGCCGTCGCCGCGTCCATGGTGAAGAACGTCATCTTCATCACGGTCTGACTGGCGAGCAGTTCCGCCGGACTCAAGTCGGGAAAGAACTTGAGGAAGCCGAAGTAGAAGTAAATGAATCCGATCGACAGGCGGATCGAGGCGGGCGCGGACCACCTGGGCGCCACCGCTGCCGAAGCGGCGCTCGCGCCCGGCAAAGCGGCCGCCAACGGTTTGCCGGAAACTTTTGCCGCCGTCGACACCGCCGTCGACGACACCGCCATCGGCGCGGCGTGTCCGTCATCGCGGATCGGTGCAATCGTCAATTGAGTCGACATGGCATTTGCAGTACGACGGGTGGCGTTGTCGCGGAACGTCCGCCAGTGGCGGTAATGTGGCTGCCGTAATTCCGCGCTGGCGCATCGACAGCGGCGTCGCGAAAATTTCCGCGGACGCAACGGGGGCGAGTCGGCAACGCGCGAGCCGCGTCGTCCGTGACGGGACGAAGGACATCGGTCCGAAGACCAATCCTCCCGCACATCGGTAAAAAGAAACCCTCGAACCGCGCGAACATCCAGCGCAGCGAGGGGCGACCGATCGTAAGCCACCAGTTTTCCGCAATGGCTGCCATAGCCATCGCCGACGTGTTAGCCCTCTACACTAACTCCACCACAGAGCGGTGTCAACGATTTTCGCGTTTTCTTGCCGCAGCGGGCCGACCGACCGCCGGGTTGGTAGAATCGAACCGGTTACGCTAGCCGTATCACTCCCACAGCGGTCGATTTCCAGGAGACACGAAAATGAGTTGTCTACCACGCCGACGGACCACGTTGCCGATTTTCGCAACTCTTTGTCTGACGATCGGGCCGGCGTTCTGGGCCACGGGCACGGCACGCGCCGAGGAAGCGGCGTCCCTCGTCGAGCGGCCGCCGACCACGGGCCGCAACGCCCACTACGCCGCCAACCGAGACCCGCTCGCGGCGAGCATGTTCGTCAAGCTGCCGGCCGGTGCGGTCAAGCCGCGCGGCTGGTTGCGCAAACAACTCGAACTTCAAGCCGCCGGCTTCCACGGCTACCTGTGGGAAATCAGCCCGTTCGTCCGCCGGCAAGGCAACGCCTGGCTGTCGCCCGTCGGCGAAGGCCACAGCCCGTGGGAAGAGATGCCCTACTGGCTCAAAGGTTTTTCCGCCTGCGCCTTCGCCCTCGACGACCAGCGGATGATCGTCGAAACCAGGCATTGGATCGAAGGTGCGCTCGCCAGCCAACGCGACGACGGCTGGTTCGGCCCGCGGGCGAATCTGACCCGCGTTAGCGGCAAGCCCGACCTGTGGCCGAACATGGCCATGCTCAACTGCCTGCAATCGTATTACGAATACACGGGCGACAAACGCGTGCTCGACCTGATGACGCGCTACTTCCGCTGGGAGCATGCGCTGAGCGAAGCCGACTTGCTCCTGCCCGATTGGCAGAAACGCCGCGCGGGCGACAACATCCTCAGCGTCTACTGGCTCTACAACCGCACCGGCGAAGCCTGGCTGCTCGAATTAGCCGCCAAGTTGCACAAGCACACCGACCCGTGGGTCGATCGGCTCGTCAACCTGCACAACGTCGACGTGTCGCAGGCCTACGACGAGCCGGCGGCGTTCTACGAGCTGTCGAAAAACCCGCGCGACCTGCTCGCGTCGTACCGCCGTCACGAAGAAGTTCGCGACACGTGGGGCCAGGTGCCCGGCGGCATGTTCGGCGGCGATGAAAACTGCCGCAGCGGCTTCACCGACCCGCGACAGGCGATCGAAACGTGCGGCATCGTCGAGGAAATGCACTCCAACGAAACGATGCTTTCGATCACCGGCGATCCGGCGTGGGCCGATCAGTGCGAGTACGTCGCCTTCAACGCGCTGCCAGCCGCGCTGACCGCCGATATGAAAGCGCTGCGCTATCTGACCAGCCCGAACATGATCGTGTCGGACGCCAAGAACAAATCGCCCGGCCTGCAAAACGGCGGCAACATGCTGGAGATGAATCCACACACCCACCGCTGCTGCCAACACAACTTCGGCCACGGCTGGCCGTACTTTGCGGAGCATCTGTGGATGGCCACCGCCGACAACGGGCTGGCCGCGGTGATGTATTCCGCGTGCGACGTGACGGCGAAGGTCGGCGACGGCGGCGAAGTGACGATCCGCACGGCGACGCGGTATCCGTTCGAGGAACAGGTCGAATTCGCCGTGTCGACTGCCAAGCCGCTTGAGTTCCCGCTGTACCTTCGCGTGCCGGCGTGGTGCGACGGAGCAACCGTCGAGGTGAATGGCAAGAAACTCGAAGTCGAACCGAAGGGCGGCGCGTTCGTGCGGATCGCGCGGCAATGGTCCGAAGGCGACCGCGTGGCTGTCAAGCTGCCGATGAAGATCGAGGTCAAAACGTGGGAAAAGAACAAGCACAGCGTGTCGGTCGATCGCGGGCCGCTCACCTTTTCGCTTAAGATTGGCGAGAAGGTGACCCGCACCGGCGGTACGGACCGCTGGCCGGCCTGGTCGATCGAGCCGACGACGCCGTGGAATTACGGTCTCGTGCTCGACGCGGACAACCCCGCGGATGCCGCCCAATCGTTCGAAGTCGTTGCCCGCGACGGGCCGGCGGCCGACATGCCGTTCACGCCCCAAACGGCTCCGATCGAATTGCGCGCCAAGGGCCGCAAAATCCCCGAATGGAAAGCCGACTATCTCGGCCTCGTCGGATTGCTTCAAGAAAGCCCGGCCAAAACCAGCGAACCGGCCGAAGACATCACGCTGATCCCGATGGGCGCGGCGCGGTTGCGGATCACGGCGTTTCCCGTCGCCAGCGACGCCGCCGACGCGCACGAGTGGACGATTCCGCCGGAAGCGCTGGCAGTCAACGTCACCGCGTCGCACTGCTGGGACGGCGACACGGTCGTCGCGGTCACCGACGGCCGGTTGCCGAAGAATTCCGACGACCACTCGATCGCCCGCTTCACCTGGTGGCCAAAACAGGGCACGAACGAATGGCTCGCCCGCCAGTTCGACAAGCCGCGCAAGCTCAGCCAAACCGAAATCTACTGGTTCGACGACGAGCCAACCGGCGGGCATTGCCGCACGCCGGCGTCGTGGCGGCTGCTGTACCGCCAGGGCGACAAGTGGCTGCCGGTCGAAAACGCTTCGGCCTATGGCGTGGAGAAGGACAAGTTCAACGCCGTGAAGTTCGACGAAGTCGAAACGGACGCGCTGCGGATCGAAGTCAAGCTCCGCGACGAAGTTTCCAGCGGCGTGTTGGAATGGCGCGTGCCGGAGCGGGATGGGAAGTGAACGCATGGGTAAATGCAAATGATGAGTGATGAGTGATGAGCGATGAATGCGAGGATTCGCCGTCGATAGCCCGCACTAGTCGAGGAGATAACGCCGTGACGAAATGGACGACAAGAGCCTGGGCGACGTGCCTTCTGATGGTCTGTGCATCCGCAGCGCCGGCCACTACGACGCACGCCGCCGATGAACCGGCCATGCCGTTTGGCAAAGAGTTTCCGAATCTCGATTCGCTCGCCACCGGCCAGTGGTGGGCCAAAACGGCCAAAGGCCCGAACCCGCCGCCGTCGATGGATGTGCCGCGCGATGAGGTGATCGCCTTCGCCCTGTACACGCACGAACGCGGCGTGTTGAAGCTGACCGCACAGCTCTTCCCGCTCAAGCCGGACGAATCGCGCGACGTGCGGCTGGAGATACGGCGCGGCGACGAGTGGGTCGAGGCGGCGAAGGCACAAATCGTCTATCCCGGCTGGGACGCTCATTTTCGGTTGGAGAAATGGGACGATACGAAGGATGTGGCGTATCGCGTCCGCCACGGCGAGCGGGCGACCTTCGAGGGCCTCATCCGCCGCGACCCGCGCGACAAGGACGTGATCGTGATCGCGAACATGTCGTGCAACAGCAGCCGCACGACCGGCTTGCGGCCGGAGATCATCGACAACCTCAAGGCGCAGAATCCGGACTTGCTGTTCTTCGCCGGCGACCAGACCTATCGCCACACCGAGCACACGGCCGGCTGGATCGAGTTCGGCCTGCAATTCCGCGACGTGCTTCGCGATCGGCCGGCCGTGACGATACCCGACGACCACGACGTGGGGCATCCGAACCTGTGGGGCGAAGGCGGCAAGCGGTCCACGCGCCGCGACAATTCCGACGGCGGCTATTTCTACCCGGTCGAATACGTGAACATGGTCCAGCGTCAGCAGACGTGGCACCTGCCCGACGCGGTCGATCCGCGGCCGGTCGCTCGCGGCATCACGGTCTATTTCACGCGGCTCCGCGTGGGCGGTGTCGATTTCGCGATTCTCGAAGACCGCAAATTCAAGTCCGGCCCGCAAGGGAAGATTCCGCAGATGGGTCCGCGGCCGGATCACATCAACAAACCGGGCTACGACCCAAAGACGATCGACGTGCCGGGCTTGGAACTGCTTGGCGAGCGGCAGCTCAAGTTCCTCCGCGATTGGGGACAAGATTGGACGGGCGCGGACATGAAAGTCGTGCTGTCGCAGACCGCGTTCTGCGGCGCGGTCCATCTGCACGGATCGACCGACAATCGGCTGCTGGCCGATCTCGACTGCAACGGCTGGCCGCAGACCGGCCGCAACCGGGCGCTCGAAGAAATCCGCCGCGCCCACGCCACGCACCTCTGCGGCGACCAGCATCTGGCCGTCGTCGTCAAGCACGGCATCGACGCCTGGGGCGACGGGCCGTATGCGTTCACCAGTCCGGCGCTGGTCAACACGATCTACGGACGCTGGTGGCATCCCGAGGACGAGAAGGCCGGGACGAATCCCGTTGCGAATAGCCCGCTGCCGTGGACTGGCGACTTCCGCGACGGATTGGGGAACAAGATTTCGCTGCTCGCGTATGCGAATCCGGCCGACGTCCGCGACGAGCGGCAGCGCGGCGATGGCTACGGCGTCGTGCGGTTCCACAAGAAGTCCGGCGAGATCACGTTCGAGTGCTGGCCCCGCTTCGCCAAGGCCGCCGATGGCGACAAAGCCCAATATCCCGGCTGGCCGATGACGATCCGCACCGCCGACAACGACGGCCGCAAACCGGCGGCGTGGTTGCCCAAACTGAACATCCGTGGCGTCGACCGGCCCGTCGTGCAAGTCGTCGACGAAAAGAGCGGCGACATTCTCTACACCATCCGCGCCCCGGGACCGACGTTCCAGCCGCACGTCTTCGCCGCCGGGACGTACACCGTTAAAGTCGGCCGCGACAAGCCCGACGGCGTGGTTCTCGCAGGCATTGAAGCCGCAATCGAGAAGACGGCCGCCGGCAAAAAGGACGTTTCGGTTCGCTCCGCAGCCGACGAGAAGTCGCAATCGAATGCCGCCGATGCGCCGCAGCACGTGATCGTCTGCCGCGACGCCGGCGCGGGCGGCTACGAAGCCTTCCCCGATGTTTGCCGTCTGAGCGACGGCCGGCTAATGACCGTGTTCTATGCCGGCTACGGCCACGTCGCGCTGCCCAGCGAAAAACTCCCCCGCGGCGGTCGCATCGCCTATTGCACGTCGAGCGACGAAGGCCGCACGTGGTCCGCCGCCGAAACGTTGTACGACGGACCTGACGACGACCGCGACCCGTCGATCGTGCAATTGGGAAATGGCACGCTCATCTGCAACTTCTTCTCGCTCCGCAAGCTCGATCCGCCGCCGCAAGGAAAGAAGTGGAAGGGCCTGGGGACGTGGATCGTCGCGTCGGAAGACCTTGGCAAGACTTGGTCGCCGCCGAAGCAAATCTCCGCCGACCACTATTGCAGCTCGCCGATTCGCGAGCTTTCCACCGGCCGGTTGATTCTCGGCCTGTACGGCGAAGCCGACGACAGCGCCCACGGCGCGACGATCCACAGCGACGACGGCGGCAAAACGTGGAGCAAGGAAACCGCCATCGACAACGCCGGCATCCGACTCGACGCGGAGACGGACGTCATCGAACTGGCCGACGGGTCGCTTTTCGCCGCCCAGCGTCCCGCGATGTGTTCGAGCATTTCCAAGGACGGCGGACTGTCGTGGAGCAAGTCCGAAAAGATCGGCTTCGCCGGCCATTGCCCCTACTTGCTCCGCACGAAAGACAACATCATCCTGCTCGGCACGCGCCTCCCCCAAACCAGCCTCCGCTACAGCACCGACGAATGCCGCACCTGGAGCGACAGCGTGCTCGTCGACGACTTCATCGGGGCCTACCCGTCGATGGTCAATCTCCGCGACGGCACGGTGCTGATCGTCTACTACGAAGAAGGCACAGGCTCGAACATCCGCGCCAAACGCCTGCGGGCGACGAAACAGGGTATCGAGTGGCTGCCGCTGGATTGAACCGCCGCCTCGGCCGCCGCGGTGCTGCTATTCATTCTCCAACAACCGCAGCACGACGCCGATGCTCGTTTGCCCGTGGGCTGGATCGAGGAGAACTTGCCGCGCGACCCAGCCGCCGTCGCGGTTAAGTTCTACGTGCTTGTCGTGCGCGTTGAAAAAGCCTTCCGTTCCGGCGATGACCTCGCCAATCTGCATCGCGGGCACGCGAATGTCGACGCCCCGGTCTGGGTCGTCGGTGATCCATACATTGCCGCCCGAATCGGCAACGTAAACGGCGGCGTCGCGCTGTTCGATCGCTTCCAAAATCTCAGTCAATCGTGCCGTGAAGTTGATTTCCACCGCCACGATGCCGAAGAGAGTTCCCTTTTTCTCGTCGTAAACCGCCGTCGACGCGATCAACCGCACCCGCGGCCGATTCGACTCCGTCGCCGCAACCTGGACGATCGATAACATGACTTCGCCCGGTGGGAGCGCCGACGTCTTGGCGAACACGCCCGCGTCGGCGAACGATCGTAGTCGGCTCGCCGGCACGCGTCGCACGTACGACGAATCGCTGGCGTTGCGCTCGACCCGCACGACGTTCGCGCCGCTGCCGGCGTCGGCCGCGGCGGTGCTGTCCGTCGACGTCGCTGCGGATGAACTCGACACGGATGAACTCGACACGGATGAACTCGACACGGACGAACTCGACACGGATGAACTCGATACGAAGGAGACCGCCAGATAGTCTCGATTCGCCCGCAACAAGCCTTCGTAAATCGTGTCCAGGCGGCCGCGCCAAACTTCCTCGCCTTCGTTTTCGGCGTCGTTTTCGGCATCGCCGCCCCGCGCGTCGATGATGCCCTGGATCGGCGGCAGCGTCGACATGAATCGGGCGTCTTTGGCCAGACCTTCCGCCGTCAACTTGACTTCCAACTCGATTTCGCGCGCGAACGACCGCATCTCGTCGAAGCGGACCTGTCTCGCGGCCAGCGCGCCCTGTCGCGAGGCGATCGCGAACGTCGCCAGCGCGACCACGCCCACGATCGCCGCGGCGAGTATCGCTTGGGACCAAAGCCGATGCTGCTGGACCCACCGCGCGACGCGCTGCGACGGCCTTTCTCGATACGCCGAAACACTCTCGCGCGCCATCCAACGCTGTACGTCGTCGGCCAACTCGGATGCCGATTGATATCGCGCATATTGCCGCCGCGCCATCGCCTTCGCACAGATCGCCGCCAGCGCTGGATCGACCTCCGGGTGCAACTCTGCCGCATTCGGCGTCGGCCGGCCGGCGATGGCTGCCAGCAACTGCCGACCGCTGGTGGCGCCGCTGCTGTCCCGCGTTCGCTCGTGCGGTGCGAAACCAGTGAGAATCGCGAACAAAATCGCTCCCAATCCGTAGATGTCGGTTCGCTCGTCGAGCTCGTCGACGCGGCCCGCCGCTTGCTCCGGCGCCATGTAGAACGGCGTGCCGAGCACTTGGCCTTGCATCGTGCTCTCGCTGCTCGCGCCGGCGCTGGCGGCCCCGAGGTCATCCGCGCCGCCGAGGTCGTCGATGACCTTCGCGATGCCCCAGTCGATCACGATCACCTGCCCAAAGCTGTCGATCGCGATGTTCTCCGGCTTTAGGTCGCGATGAATCACCTTTCGCGAATGGGCGTGGCCGATCGCCTGGCAGATGCTGACGAACGCGGTCAACAAGCGGCGGATCAGCATCGGATCGTCGTCGCCTTCACCGCGCCGCTCGTGATACTCCGCGATCGAGTCTTGCAGCGTCGTCTTGCCCAGAAACCGCATCGCGTAGAACGCTTCGCCGGTCTGCGTGTCGCTGCCCAATTGATAGATCGGCACGATGCCGGGATGTTCCAGTCGCCCGGTGATCTCGGCTTCGCGGCGGAACCGCTCGACGGCCGCCGGATTGTCGTTGACCGTGATCTCCTTGACGGCCACGTGCCGCCGCAGTCCCTCGTCGAACGCCAGCCACACGCGTCCCAGACCGCCCTGGCCGAGTTTGCGAACGAGACGAAACCGCGCCGCCGACTGCCGGGCTCCCGTGGCGTCGATCGTGGTCGCGCCGGCGACGCCGCGAATGCCCAACAGCCGCGCGATGGTGCCCGACGGATCGAACGCATCGAGGGTGCCGAAGAGCGCGGTCTTGCTCGCCGCACCGTTGCCGGCGTCGCTGCGTCCGCCGTTACCCTCGCCGTCGAGAAGCTCGGCCAGCCGCGCGGCGGCCTCTTGCGATAATCGCCGCTTGTCCGACTCGCCGATGACGCCGGATTGGTGCAGATGGTCGGCCAGTGAAACGCTGCCGTGGATCGTCCACGTCTTCAAGGCCGCCGACAACTGCCGTTCCGTCACCAGCCCCGACCGAATCGCCGCGGCCGCCAACGCGACGTCCTGTTGTTCCTTGGAATATTCCTACGCCGCTCCGGCCATCGTTTCCGCGTAGCGCGAATCGGCGGAATTCGTTGGCTCGTTGTCCATGGCGACCGGCCTGCTCGAAAGGGTGGTGTCGTAAACCGAATCCATCCAGATTACTCTGTGCGGCCCGGGGATGGCCAGCAGATTTCCCGCGGTCCAGGCGCCGCGAACTCAGGCCGGCATTTTTCCAGCCCGACCGCTGGGCCTACTCGTGCGGCAGCCCGCACGATGGGCCGACTTGCTTCGCTGCGAAGGAATATGACGCCGCGAGATTTGGCGAATATGGCGAAGTCGTCAATTCTCGTCCATAATGTGGGCCGCGCGCAGTCGGGCGTCGACCGATCGCGTCATTTCCGTGCCGGCCGAGTCCCGGTTGCGTTCTACTCAAGCAACACGTTCCCGCCGGTTTTTCGCCGCGCAGCATCCTCATTGCCGACATCGACGAAATCGCCCCTGTCAACGGCGATAAACAAGGAGTCATCCGATGAAGAAACTCGTTGTCCTTTCCATGCTCATCTTCGCCGTACTCTGCGCATGCCAGCGCCACGCGGCGACGCAGAACGCGGCCGATGATAAAGTCGCAGAAGATAAAGTCGCCAATGATAAGGCCGGCGATAAAAAAGCCGCGGAGAAGCAACCCGTCAGTATCGACGCCGAAGCAAAACAAACGGACCGGCCGGCGACCGCTGGGCGAGCAACCGGCGCGACGGTAACTGTCAGCCAACAAACCGACGACGCCCCCGCAGACGAGAAAGCCGAAAAGAAATTCGAGATTCCCGTCGAAGAAAAGCCGTTCTGGGATAGCGCTCAGGCGTTTGTCGACGCCTATGCCAAGCGCGACGCCGCCGCCATTGGCGACATGTTCACCGAGGACGCCGAGTTCCGCGACGAGTTTGGCGTCCGCACCGTCGGTCGAGCCGCGATCGTCGCCATGTTTACCGAAGTGTTCGCCGCGGCCGGCGACGCTTCGATCGAAGCCATCGACATCGACCGCATCCGCCGCGTCACCGACGTCGTTGCTCTGGAAGAGGGCAACGTCGTCGCTACCGACACCGCCGACGGTCCCCGCTACCGCAGTCGCTACGTCGCACTGCACGTCAAAGGCGACGACGGCCGGTGGCGGATCAACACGCTCAAGGACTTTCCCCGCGAAGGCGGCCCCCGCCGCGAGCAACTCGCCCAGCTTTCCTGGCTGCTCGGCGAATGGGTCAATCAAGACGACGATTCGGTCGTCCACACCGAGTGCCGCTGGTCCGACGATGGCAACTATCTGCTCCGCTCTTTTACCGTGCAATCGTTCGACGGCCGCGAGCTGAACGGCGTGCAGCGGATCGGCTGGGATCCGGCCATCGAGAAACTGCGTAGTTGGACGTTCGATTCAGGCGGCGGCTTTTTCGATGGTCTGTGGACGCGGCGCGACAACCAATGGTATGTCGCCACGTCCGGCGTCAACGCCGAAGGCAAGAAGGTCACCGGCATGGCCGTTTACACCGCGGTCGACGCAGAGATGATCACCTGGCGGCACGAAAACCTGATCGTGGGCGACGAAGTCCGCGACAATAGCCCGGTCGTCACGATGGTCCGCCGCCCGCCGGAGCCCAAGGTGGAAGCCGCCGGCGGCGCGTCGAAGTAGTTCGTCCGCGTGCCGATTCACCGAACCGCATCCACCAGACTCCATCCCGGAACCGAATCCTAGTTCTTCCCACGACGAGCGATATCCGATGAAAACCACGACCCACCTGTCGATCGCACTCGCACTCGCCGCGATGATCTTTTTGCCCGCTGCCGATCTTTTCGCCCGTGGTCGCGGCGGAGGCGGAGGAGGAGCACGCGGCGGCGGTGGTGGTGGTGGTGGTGGTGGTGGTGGCGCAGCGCGAGGTGGCGGCGGAATGTCTCGCCCCAGCTATAGCCGCCCTTCCGCGCCGAGTTACAGCCGGCCCAGCGCAAGTCGCCCCACTTCGCGACCGTCCACGCCGAATTACAATCGCCCTTCGGTCGGTTCGCGGCCGTCGTTTCCATCCTCGGGCAATCGCCCGAACATCGGCGGCGCCGGTTTCAACACGCCATCGTTCGGCGATCGCCCATCCGTCCGGCCAACGCCCGGCACGCGACCGAATTTCGGCGACAGACCGAATATCGGCGATCGGCCCAATATTGGCGACCGCCCGAACTTCGGCGATCGGCCCGGCGGCGGCAATCTCCCTGGCTTCACCGACCGCCCCTCGCAGCGTCCCTCGCTCCCCGGCCTCGGCAACTTCCCCGGCGTTGGCGATCGACCCAACATCGGTGATCGGCCGAACATCGGCGATCGGCCGAACATCGGCGATCGGCCGAACGTCGGAGACCGCCCCAACCGCCCGTCGCCCGGCGATCGCGCCGACAACCTCCGCGACCGGATGGAAAACCGCCCGACGACGCTTCCCGGCACGGCCCAAGATCGTTGGCAGAACGGCCAAAACCAGTGGCGCGACTGGCACGACAATCACTACGGCCACTACGCCTGGCACAACGGCTTCTGCCAGCACCCGTGGAATCCCGGCGCGCGGTGGAACTATTGGTGGAACAACTATCCGGTGCTCTCGGCCTTCGGCGTCACCTCGTGGGCGGTCAACCGCGTCGGTTGGGCGTTCGGCTACTACGACTATTACAATCCATATCCCACGACCATCGACGGCGGCTACGACTATTCCGAGCCGCTGGTGATGACGCCCGACGAAACCACGCTGGCCGCCGATCCGAATTCCACGGAACCGCCGCCGAGCGCCTCGCCCGAGGCGCTTGCCGCGTTCGACCGGGCCCGACGGCAGTTCTTCGCCGGCGATTACGTCGCGGCATACGCCTCGACGGACGAAGCGCTCAAGCTGCTCCCCAACGACGCCGTGATCCACGAGTTCCGCGCGCTCACGCTGTTCGCGCTCGGCAAATACCAGGACTGCGCGGCCACGCTTTACGCCGTCCTTGGCGTCGGCCCCGGCTGGGATTGGACCACCATGAGCGGCCTGTACTTCAGCGCCGAAGTCTACACGCGGCAGCTTCGCGCGCTCGAAGACTATCGCGACCAGCACCCGGACGATCCGGCGGCTCGCTTCGTGCTTGCCTACCACTACACGATCGCCGGCCACGACGACGCGGCGGCCGCTCAGTTGCAAAAACTCCTGCAAATCCAACCCGGCGACAAGCTGGCCGCCCAACTTCTGTTGCAGCTTGACCCCAACGCCAAGATTCCCGACCCGCCGAAGGAAATCAAACCGCCCAAGCCGACCACGCCGGTCGCGGCCAACGATCTGGTCGGCTCGTGGACGGCGATCCGCGGCGCGGGGACGTTCGCGATGACACTCGGCGCGGACAAGACGTTTTCCTGGACGTACACGGAGAAGGGGTCGCCGCAGAAAGTTACCGGCGTGTGGACGATCGACAAGGACAGCATTTTGGCCCTGCAGATGAACGACGAGGGCGTGATGCTGGCGCAGGTGATCCTCAAGGCTGATAACCTCGAATTCTACATGCTCGGCGATACGCAGGGCGCGGAGCCGCTGAAGTTCGCCAAGCAATGAAGCCGGCAACGACGAACCCGGCGCGATGGACGTGCGCCGGTGTCGCCGCGGAGTGACGCAGCTTTGGTCCGATGGTTGTCCGTGTGTTTCGACCGTCAATCGTCGCTGCGCGTCGCGCCGCGATAGACACAAAACACGGCGTAAACCGCGGCCGCGCCGCCGCCGATCTTGAACCACACGTTATCCGTCGGTCGCGTGAACAACACCACGGCGAGCGCCGCCAGCGCCACCGCTCCTACGAAATCCATGATCCGTCTCGAAGACATGCCGCACCCCGTTCTCTTGTTCCGTGGAATTAGTTTCGGCTACGTTTCCATATTCTAGTGGTGATCGATGGCCAGGCAACCTGAGCCCACCGCGAGAATTGTCCTCGCGTACTGCGCTGCTACTCGCCTCGCTTCAGCCGAAACATCGGCGCGCCCATCTGCGCCAGATAAACCACGTCCCGCCCCGCGTCGTAGGCGATCCACGTCAGCGGGCTGTTCGACTGCACGCCCTTGGGCAGCGCCGTCGGCTCGGACCAACTCGCCCCGCCGTCGCGGCTCTCGACGATGCCCCGCGTCGTCAGCACGAGCAAATGGCTGGCGTTCTTGCCGAACACCGGACCAAACCGGCCGTCCTTGATATCGCACAGGCGCTTCCAAGTCGCGCCTTTGTCCGAGGTCGAAACGATTGCGCCGTCGACCAGCCAGTACACCACGCCGTCGCGCCACTGCGGCATCGCCCGCGTGTTCCAATCCGCACACGGCTCGAACGTCGCGCCGCCGTCCGTCGTTCTCACGGCCTTGCGCTTCCCCAGCGGCCCACGCTGCACCACGGCCGTCCGCTCGTCGAACACGCACGCCGGGCCAAAATCTTTGCCGATCTCGACGAACGACCGGCCGCCGTCGTTCGACCGGATCAACACGTCGCCCGACTCATGCTTGAGCGTCAGCACGAACCGCGTCTTCGGATCGTCCGGAGCGACGGCGCACCAATCGACGTGCTTCGACGCTTCATCCATTGTGGCGAACGTCTTGCCGCCGTCTTCGCTCCGCACGATCGGCCCGCCATACACCATCGCGATCACAAACCGATCGGCCTTCTCGCCGGGGAACAGCGAAATCGCTCCCGGCCATTCCGTCCGCCCTTTGATTTCCTCGCCGTGCCGCGTCCAGGTCGCGCCCAGATCGCTCGACCGATACAGGCCCTTCTCACTCAAAAACGCATACACGTCGCCGCTGTTCGGATGCACGGCGATTCCGGTCAACCCGCCATAGCCGGGCTTCTCCTGCGCCAGCAATTCATCCGACACTCGCTGCCACTCCGCCGCACTCGCGACGCTCGCCGCGCAATTAATCAACGCAGCCGCCACGGCCAACAAAACAACCCGCTTCCGCACGCAAGCAATCTTCATCTTCCGCTCCTTATTTGGTGCATACTTCGAATCTGCCGATCGGCAGATGAACGATCCGGTGTAATTGAAACACGGCGAAACCGCGCAGCCAATGGCCGCAGTTGAGAAACGAGTCGATTACTTCAACGCAGAGCGGCAAAGAGGCAAAGGCGGAATGCCGCAGATGCCGCCGACGGGCGCAGATGGGTTGGCGGTTGCAATTGGGCAGAATTCGTGCTTGAGTTCGAAATGGTTGGTGCGCGGGTGAACGTTTGGCGAAAACATTGCTTCGGCGCGAGATCGAATTGATTGATGACTGCTCGATGACCTTGGGGTTGGGTGGGGTTGGATCGGTGGGCTTCACTTCGTTCGACCCCTACATTTGCCGGGCGCTGCAATTTACCGCGGCTGCTCGAGCAGCCAGTCTTCGAGCAGGATGTGGCGGAGGCTGGGGGCGCGGAGCAGAGCGGCGCGGGCGGGGAGGACTGCGCGGAGCCAGGCACGCTGGGCCATGCGGCGGACGGCGCTGCGGCCCATGCGGCCGGCGAGCGAGCCTTGCTCGGTTTGCTCGCGGACGTTTTTGCTGATCCGCTCGAACGTGGAGGGAATCAGGTTGGCCTCGGGGCCGACGTGGACGACGGTTTCCACGCCTGCGGCGAGGGTTTCGTAGAGCACGTCCCAGAGGCGTTGCGGGTGGTCGATCCATTGGGCGACCAGTTCGCGGGCGTTGTCTTCGGTGTAGCTGTATTTTCCGGTGACCATCGAGAGGACTTTGGGACGCGGCGGGCGGCATGGTTCGGCGATCGTGTGCATCATCACGGCGGCGCGATTGGCGACGTTCTTTTGCCAGACGATCGGCGTGTGCAGCGGCGGCCAGCGATCGGGATTGCGGCGGAGGTGTGTGCCGCGGGGCAGGGCGTCGGTCATGCGGCGTTCGAAGCGGTCGATGGTGTCCTGCTGGCCGAGGAGCAACATGCTGTTGGGGGCGAGGTAGGCGGAGATGCCGATCACGCCGCGGCCTTCGGCGTTGATTTCTCGGCAGATGCGTTGGGCGGCGCGGACGTCGAGCACGGCGGCGCGGGAGAACAGGATGCCCATCGTGATGTCGTGAGCCAGCGCGGCGCAGTCGGCGGCCATGGCGAGCGGGATGCGGAGTGCGTCCTCGAACGTGATCGTGCCGCCGGCGGCCAGGGCGGTGATTTCGCCGAGACTGTAGCCATAGGCCATTTGGGCGGCGGCGTATTTGACGCCGAATTGCGATTCGAGGATTTCGATTTGCGCCAGTTCGACGGCGACGACGAGGGCGACCGCTTCGGCGTATTCGTCGAGCGAGGCCTCTTCGCCGCGGCGGACGCGGGCGGCGAGATCGACCGGGCGGCCGATCGTTTCGCCGCAGATCGCCGAGGCTCGGTCGAGGTATCGCGCGATCGTTTCGGCGTAGCGGTCGTCGGCGAGCAGTTCGGCGGTGCGGCCGAGGTTCGTGACGTTGTAGCCGCGAAAGGCGAACGCGGTGGTCTCGATGTCGAAGTCTTCGTGCATCCGCCGTGCTCCGCCGTTGGCAATGCGTCGCCGCTTTGCCGTTTGCCGTTCCGCTATTGATCGGTCAACCGATTACCACTCGACTGCGACTTTGACGACGGCTTTTCGCGGTTGGCCTTCGCCGGCGAGCGGCGCGTGGGCGTCGTCGGGGAAGAACACGGCGAGCGAACCGGCAGGAACGTCGAACCACGTGGCCGGTTCGTCGTCGAATAACACGATGTCTTTGGCGGCGTCGAAATCGGCGCGAGGTTTGTGGCAATCGTCTAGCGGACGCCAGCCCATCGCGTCGACGCCGTGGACGACGAGTTGGATGTCGATGTAGCGGCGATGGGCTTCGAGCGGTGCGGCGGTGCGGCCGCGGCCGGCGTCTTCGGCGATGAGGACGAACAGGCGATCGCCGTCGATGGCGTGCTTGCCGAGCGGGATGTTCGCGACGTCGCCCGTGCGTAGGAAGGCCAGCGCGGCGGGGAAACCGGCGTGAAGATTGGCGTAGGTTTGGGCGTTATCGAGCTTGGCGAGAATCATGGGGCGGGGGTCGGGGATCGGGGGGCGGGGGTGGCAGCAGGGTCGCGAGGCGTTGTTCCAGCGCTTCGCGGTTCACTGAGAAGTTTAGGTCGACGGCGAGTGCCCACAGCGGAATGCCATCGAGGTGGATGTGGGGGATTTTGGCGATGTCTTTGCACGTGGCGACGAGGGCATTGGCGGACAGGGATTTCGCCCACTGGCTGAGTTGCGAGAGAATGGGAGTGTCGCCGCGGCGTCGAGCAGTGTAGTCGAAATGATCGGGGAAGGCGGCAAAATCGTCGACTGCCACACCACAAGAGTCGAGCGTCTGCACGAACGCGGCGGGGTTGCCGATGCCGCAGAACGCGGCGATCTTTCGGCCGGCGAGCCAGGCGAGGTCGCGGTGCTGGCCGGCGGCGTTGACGAGTTCTCGCGGCGTGTGGGTCGATTCGATCCAGTCGAGGTGCGGCGCGATCGCGAGCGCTCGTTGGCGGATTTCTTCGCGATGCTGCGGCGAGACCAAGTCGGCTCGCGTCAATACCGCGACTTGGGCGCGGCGGAGGGACTCGATCGGTTCGCGGAGCGTGCCACGGGGGAAAACGTGATCGAAACCGAACGGTTCGGTGGCGTCGACGAGCACGACGTCGAGGTCGCGGGCGAGGCGGCGGTGCTGGAAGCCGTCGTCCACGACGATTGCCCCAGCGCCGTAGTGGTCGATGGCCTCGCGGGCGGCGGCGACGCGGTCGCGGTTTTGGACGTGCGGCACGTCGGGCAAGCGGGCGGCGAGTTCGCGGGCTTCGTCGTTGGATTGCCCGTCGGTTGCGCCGTAGCCGCGGCTGACGATGGCGACGCGGATGCCGCGTTCGAGGAACCAGCGGGCGGTCCACTCGACCATCGGCGTCTTGCCGGTGCCGCCGAGCGTGAGATTGCCGATACTGACGACGGGGACGCCGACGCGGACGATCTCGGCGCGGCCGGAATCGAATCGCAAGTTTCTGCGGCGGACGGCGAAGGTGTAGGGCGCTTCAGCGATCCGCAACACCGATCGCGCGAGTGAAGCCGCTGCGCCGCGACGGCGGCCGCTGACTACGTCCTTGAATGTCGTTGCGTCGAGCACGTTGGCGGCTTCCGTGGCCGAGAAACTCAAGGGAAACACAGAGGCACGGAGACACGGAGGAAATTCAATCGATGAGTGGTGAACGATGAATGATGAGTGGCATTTCCAATTCAAGGCCGACTAGCCGCTCGTTCATCATTCATCACTCATCAATTATCGTTCATCACTTTCCCGATCCTCCGCGTTTCCTAATCGTTTTTCAATTCGCCGAGTAGCTTGAGGGCCGCCGTGACGAGCATTTCGCCGCCGCCGGGTTGGATTCGTGAGTTGACCGTTTCGTAGCTGCCTTCGGCGAAGGCTTTGCGGGTGGGGATGTACGCCGGGTCGTCGTTGCAGAGTTCGATAACCAGCGTTCGCGCGAACGGCGAGGCTTGCTTGATCGCCAGGCCGAGGTCGACGAACAGTTCGCCGGGCAGACAGACAATGGCGGTTTCGTCGTCGAGGCGAATCGCTTGCACTTCCATCTTCAATTGGCCGTCGCCGCGGGTGTCGCGCAGCGCGACGTCGACGATGGTGCAAGCCTTGACTTCGTCGAGGAACGGCAGTTTGCGGTGGCCGACCTTGAACATGTCGGCTCGGGCGGCGACCAGTTCGTCGGCGGTGTAGCGCTGCAACGGGGCTTCGACGGCGGCCGAACGAACGCCGAGGCGGGGCGATTTGCTCGCGGCAAGACTGGGGAGCGCGGCGATGACCGTCTCGGCCAAGGCTTCGCCGATGCGGCGGGCTTCTTCTTGGCCTTTTTGCGGGCGGTCGTGGCGAACGTCGATGTGGTTGATGTCGCCGCAGGTGCCCGTGCCGAAGAGGGAAGTGAAATCGTCGCCAAGCTCGCCGCGAAGCGATTGTTGCAAGTAGTATGGGTAGTCGGCTCCGTATTCCGTGCCGCCGACCGTGTCGAGGTGCAGGGCGAACGAGGTCAGCGCGGCCGTGGTTTTGCCGGCAGTGTCTTGGATTGCCAGGATGCCGACGTCGGGGTCGATAGGGCCGGCGACGCGAACGATGTCGGGATTCAGCTTGCCGGGATTGAAGCGGACCGTGCCGTCGCGCATGTGGAAGCGGCGGTTGAACGACAGGTCGTCGCGGCGGGTGATCGTGGACGCGATCGTTGCCGGGCGGGCGGCTTGATGGGCACTCGCGATCGCTTCGACGAGTTTGTCGGCGAGTTGCTGAGGATAGTCGACGGCTTCGCGCGGGTCGCGGCCGTTGTCGCTCGCTTCAACCGCGACGTCGTGCAGGTGATTGCGAAGCGCGCCGAAATAGAGCGGACCGGTGTGCGAGTGCGTGGCGGCGATGGTGATGTGACCGGCCGGTATGCCGAGCTTCTTTTCGGCGGCGGTCCGGGCGGAATGCGACACTTCGGCGGGCAGGCCGATCAAGTCGCACACGACCAGCGCGGCCGTGGTGTCGCCTTGGCGGAGGACGATCGCCTTGGCTTGCAGCGGATCGTGGGTGCCGGTGCTGGGGCGCTCGTTGAAGTAGCCGCTCATGCGATAGCCAACCGGCGCAGTGATATCGATCGTGGCCACGCCGACGGCAAGCGGGTCGGTTTCGCGACGTAGCGTCTGGCCGACGGTGGCCGGCGCGGGCGTGGTGAGTGCGGGCGTCGCTTCGCGAACGCGGTTTTCGAGCGCCTGCATCACGATCGGCGCGACTTCGGGGCCGCAACTGTTGATCTCGCCGTATTGCTTCTTTCCGCCGTAGGCAAACGGCCCGCGTTGGTCCCACTGGCGTTTGGGGATGATGTAGCCGATTTCGTCGTTGGCGAGGCCGAACAGCAGCCACTTGTCGCCGGGGAGAATGCTGGCGACGGACTTTTCGAGCGGCGCGTGGGGATAGTCGGCGTCGGCTTCGGCCGGGTCTTGGAACTTGCCGTACACCAACTCCGGGTAGATTTCGCCGGGGATGCAGGCGACGTGCAACTGGCCGAGACGGAGGTAGGCGACCTCGGTTTCAACGGCCACGGCGGCGCGGCTATTTTTGATCGAGATCGGTTTGCCGAGCGTTTCGGCGTCGCCGGTCCACTCGCGGCCTTCGCGCTGCAACACGCCGAGCGCGCGGGCCAGCTTGTAGAGCATGTTGTCGAGCGGAATGGCGATCGGCTTGGATGACACGGTAATCGACGACAGGTCGATCGGTTCGGCGGCGTCGATGGCTTTGGCGGCGAGCTTCGCGACCATCTGGCCATAGCGCTCGCAGTAGGCGAAGTCACCTTCCTTGAGTTCGTCACCAAGGTCGTTCTTGACGACGTGGTCGGGCGGGGCCATTAGTCCGCCGACCGCGCCGGAGAAATAGGCGATCGGGCATTTGTATTGCTTCTCGAGGGCGGCGATCGTGGCGTAGGGAAAGTCGGCCGTGAGGAGCGTGTTGCGCGAGCCCATCGACTCGGGATGGCAGTTCCACTGGACGAGAATGCCGGACGGCTGGGCGCTGCCTGGCGCGTTGAAGCGGACGACGCGGAGGATGCCGTCGTAGACCTTGGGCTGGCGGCTGTCGCCGAGCAGCGATTCGTCCTCGGCGACGCCGTAGCAGGCTTCGGCCGCGGCGAGCTTTTTCTCGGTGTCCTGGACGAGAGTGATGATTTTTTTGGCCACGTCGTCGACGTAGCGAAAATCGACGCCGCAGCGAAACGGCGACGGTCCCCAGATGCCGATCACGTCCGGGCCTTCGTGGCTGTGCGTGCTGGAGACCATGACATACTTGTAATCTTTGAGGCCGTCGCGAATCTGCTTGACCGCCGGGTGTTGCAGGCCGATGAGATCGACGGAGACGAGGGCCACCCGTTCGCCGCCGACGTGCATGACGACCGCGCGGGCGTAGAGCGGATCGTGAACGCCGGTGGCGCGGCGGTTCATGCCGAAACCGGCGAGATAGACCGGGCGGCGGCGATCGAGCTTTGGCGTAATGTCGACGTGGCCGAAGGCGACTTCGAGCGGCGCGGCGGGGACTTCCGCGGACGTTGCGATGCTGGGTGCGGCGAAAAGCGACGCCGCGATTAGCGAAATCGTCAGTGACCAACGAATAAACAGATGGCGAATCATCGCAAGCGGACCTCTTGAAGATCGCGGCGGTCGGCGGGCGACCGCGTTGGCTAGAATGGCGTCGCCCAACGAGCGACGCGCGGCGTGGATGATACCACACGGGGCGGTGGCGTGTCGAACCGTTTCACTGCGAGTCAGCCGGGTCGCGTAGGTCAGGGCAAGCGGCGAGCGGCCCCGCCATTCTTGAAAAAAGTCCAATCCGCGCCGCCCTGACGCATCCGCTGAGCTACTCGACCATCCTGTGTGGACAGTTGGTCCGCGCGCCAGCACTGGCCGAGCCAGTGGCACACCACGATATTGGTGGCGAAGGTCGGCGGCGACGTTGGCGACCGTGTCACTCCGGCGTCGCTTCTTTCGGAGTCCAGCCGAAACCAGTTGGCGCAAATCGCAGTAAACTACCTTGTTGGCTGACGTGGCGAAATAAAGGGGCGAAATAAAGACTCCCGTCCCGAATGGCACTTCCCGAAGCGTAAAGTATTTCGACGCAACGATTAAGCAACG
>JBBDYI010000133.1:0-31281 GCA_040901705.1 Pirellulales bacterium
GTGCGTCTTTGCGTCGCGCAGCTCTTCCTTGGTCAGCTTGATGAGGTCGCGGTAATACGGCCCGACTTCGCCGCCGGACGACGGTGGGCGAAAGTCCTTGGCAAGGCTCTTGCCGCCCCAAGCGAGCTTGATCAGCAGCACCGGCTCGTCGATTGCATCGCCCACCACTTGGCCGAAGCCCAGTTCCGGGCCGATGTAGCCTTCACGAGACCCGAAGCCCGGCGCGAGATCGCCCGTGCGGCCGAGATACCAAATCTGCACATCCTTGCGCGCGAGCCATTTGCCATCTGCGTCCACCAGATGCTTGTACTTCGCAGCGCTGCCCGATTGTTTTACGAGCCACTCCAGCGATCCCTTCCCGTCGTTCGCCTTCGCATCCGCGGCAACCTTGCCAGCGCCTTGCATGTTCGATTGGCCGGCGAGGACGAACACCTTTACTACATCACTGGCCGGCGCGGCCGAAGCGGCGGCAAACGTCAGAAAAACTGCAAGTACAAGTCGCGACATGATGCGAGGCTCCTTTACGTGAATCTCGGTTCTTGAGTCTCGGCGGAGCGCCAGCCGATTCGACTCCTTTGACGCCGGTGCGAATGCGTCGGAGTTTGTCGACTACTTTCTTCTGTGTCGGTGCCGCCCGATGTCCAAACCTAACGGTCGAACCACTTCTTGATCGAATGCACCGTCGCCGCGCGGCCGGCGCGGGCAATCGACGTGGTGAGCGGAATGCTCTTGGGGCAGACGGCGACGCAGTTTTGCGCGTTGCCGCAGACTTGGATGCCGCCTTCGGCGGTCAGCGCGTCGAGTCGCTCGCCGGCGTTCATCTTGCCGGTCGGATTGGCGTTGAACAGCATTGTTTGACTAATGGCGTGCGCGCCGATGAACGCCGCATCGAACGCGGCCGTCTCGCGGCGGCGAAAATCCTCGTCGCTTTCACCGCCGCCAGTTTCGCCGCCGCCAGTTTCGCCGCCACCAGTTTCACCGCCACCAGCTTCACCGCCGCGGCGAGTTAGTTCGACTTTCGTATATTGCGGGCAGGCTTCCAGGCAGCAGCCGCAACTCATGCACTCCGACAGCGGATAAGCCTGGCCCTGCTCGTCTTGCGACAACCGCCCGCCGGGGCCTTTGTCGTAGTAGCCGTCGACCGGCACCCAGGCTTTGACTTTTTCTAGCGCGCGGAACAGCCGGCGGCGGTCGACCACCAGATCGCGAACGACCGGAAACTTGCTCATCGGCCGCAATTCGATTTCGCCGGGATTGTCTTCGAGCAGCTTGTCGACCAAAGCCGTGCAGGCCTGGCGGGTGCGGCCGTTCACCAGCATCGTGCAGGCGCCGCAGACTTCTTCCAGACAGTTGCAATCCCACGCCACGGGCGCGACCGCCTTGCCCTCGGCCGATTTCGCCTGTGCGGCGATCCGTTGCAGCACGCTGATCACGTTCATGTCGCGTTCGTACGCGACGCGATGACGCTCCCAATAGGTCTTTGCGCCCGGCGCATCCTGACGGAGGACACGGACCTCGATACTTTGCGGATGACCGTTGGTGTGGCTGGTCATGGGGCGTGGGGAAGTGAGGATTGAGAGTAGAGGATTGAGGGGAGGAATTGTGACTCGAAAATGGTGAATGGTGAATTGTAAATAGTTGGTCGAATCATCCGTCGCGGTTCGGCGCATGTCGGACATTTACCATTCGCAATTGCTCCCCTACGACGCCGTGCCGGACATTTCCGGTTTGCCGGCTTGCTGTCCGTTGCCTTGTCCCTGTGGTCCGCCGGCTCGTTTGGCGGCGCGTTCTTTCCAGACTTGTTCGATCAGTTCGCCGCCGACCAAACCATATAGTCTAGGCCGCGGCGGGATCAGCGACGTGTCGACCGCTTCGTAATCGAGCTGCGGCTGGCCATCTTCTTGCCGCGTGGCGATCGTCGAGCGGAGCCACTTGGCGGTGCTTTCCTCGAAACGGTCGCACCACGTTTCGGCCATACGGCGGCGCTCGCCCGGTTCGGCGTCGTCGATGCCGCCGAGGGCGAAGTCGGGCTTGAAGTGTGCCCCGCGGCACTCGTCGCGCTGGAGCGCGCCTTTGACGATCGCCAGCGCGATCGGGAACATGTCCCGCAGCGCCTTGGTAAACACGACGTTCTGATTCGTCCAATTGCCGGTATCCGACAGCGAACAACGGGCCGCGCGATCCTTTAGCTCCATCACCTTGTCGTAGGCCGCGCGAAGCTGGTCGTTGCGGCGAACGACCGTGGCGGCCTTGGTCATCGTGTCGCCAAGTTCCTGGTGGATCAAGTACGGGTTTTCGCCGCCGCCGCCGCGACGCAGCAGTTTGTCGTGATCCTCGCGATGCTGCTTCACGGCTTGCTCGTAAAGCGAGGCCGGCCGCTCGATCGCGCCCTTTTGGTTCTTTACCAGCGTTTCGATGCCCGGCGCGACGATCAGGCCGGTGAAAATGCACGACAACAGCGAGTTCGCGCCCAGCCGGTTCGCACCGTGATACTGGTAGTCGCACTCGCCGATCGCGTAGAGATTCGGAATGTTCGTGACGTGGTTTTTCGGCGAGCCGACGACCAGTCCGCCTTTGGCCGTGCGTTCGTAATCGGCCCACAGCCCACCCATCGAATAGTGGACCGCCGGAAAAATCTTCATCGGCACGTCGCGCGGGTCGACGCCCTGGAACTTCTCGTAGATGCTGAGGATGCCGCCGAGCTTGCGGTCGAGTTCCGCTCGCGGAATGTGCGTCAGATCGAGGTACACGCACTGCCGGTCGGCTTCGACGGATAGGCCGTCATTGACGCACACGTCGAAGATTTCCCGCGTGGCGATGTCGCGGGGGACGAGGTTGCCGTATTTGGGATAGCGATCTTCGAGGAAGTAGTAGCGTTCGCTTTCGGGAATCGAACGCGGGGCGCGCGGGTCGTGCGGCGTCCGAGGCACCCACACGCGGCCGCCTTCGCCGCGGGCGCTTTCGCTCATCAGGCGGAGCTTGTCGGCACCCGGGATCGCCGTCGGATGGACCTGGATGAACTCGCCGTTGCCATACTTCGCGCCGGCCTGATAGGCGCGGCTCACGGCGCTGCCCGTGCAGACCATCGACATCGTCGAGCGACCGTAAATCAAGCCGCAACCGCCGGTGCCGAGCACGACGGCGTCGGCGGGAAAGGCGCGAATCTCCATCGAGACGAGGTCTTGCGCAACCGCCCCGCGGCAGACGCCGTCTTCCATCACCGGGCCCAAAAAGTCCCAGAACTCGTACTTCTTCACCTTGCCGGCAACTTCCCAGCGGCGGACCTGTTCGTCGAGGGCGTAGAGCAACTGCTGCCCCGTGGTCGCGCCGGCGAACGCAGTCCGCTTGAATAGCGTGCCGCCGAAACGCCGCTGGTCGCGAAAACCCTCCGGCGTGCGGTTGAACGGCACGCCTAGCCGATCCATCAGGTCGATGATCCTCGGCCCCCAGTCGCACATCTCCTTGACGGGCGGCTGATGCTGCAAGAAGTCGCCGCCGTACACTGTGTCGTCGAAGTGCAGGCCCTCGTGGTCGCCCAGTTGCCGAGTCTGGTCGTTGACGCTGTTGATGCCGCCTTGGGCGCAGACACTGTGCGAACGCTTGACGGGCGTGAGGCTCATCAAGTCGACGTCAATGTCCAACTCGGCCAGCTTCATGGTGGCGGCCAGACCGGCCAAGCCGCCGCCGACGATGAGAACGCGGGGTTTTGCCATGATCAGAGGGGCACGGGGTTCGGGGTCCGGCAATTTAGCCCCCGGTGAATACACCGGGGGGCAAGGGCGGAATAGGCTTAGGGTTACCAGTTTGGCGCTTCGCGCTTTATCGGGGTTAGCGTCGAGCGGGGGACGGTTCGTCGGAGGGCGACGCGCTCGCCGGCGACGTTATCGGCATTTCGCCTTTGAGCATTTCCTTGACTTCGATCAAGCGGTTTTCCGTTTGCTTGGTTTCGTCGACGTTGACGTCGCCAAAACCTTTCATCGCGCCCAGGCCAACCACCGCCACGACTATGCCGAAGCCGGCACAAATGTAATCCGCGCGGCGCTGAGCGGCCGGGCTGACCCATACGCCCCAGGTGATGCCCATCGTCCAGATGCCGTTCGCCAAATGGTACACGCACGAGAGCATGCCGATGGCGTAGGCGATCTTGATCGGCAGCGAATCGAGCGCCGCGGCCGTCGAGGACGTAGCGTGTTCGGGGTCGAACTTGCCGCCGCCCAGCGAATGGCCGTAGTGGTGCAACTGCCAGATGTGAAACGCGATGTAGATGAACGCCAGCACGCCCGTGACGCGCTGCAGCGTGTAGCGGAAATTGTTGCGGTACGGGTAATTCGCCGTGTTCGGCAGGCCACCTTTGATGATGACAAAGCCGAAAATCGCGTGGAACAGGATCGGGATGAAGATAAACGTCCACTCGACCAGCGGCAGCAGCGGGCCGAGGGCGTGAATCTTGTCGACGTTGCCCTGAAACGTCGCCGCGCCGCCGAGCACGCTGGCGTTGGTCACCAGATGAACGACCATGTACGCGCCGACGGGCACCAGTCCGCTAAGCGAGTGCAGCCGGCGGAGTACAAACTCGTGCCGGGCTAAGAACGATGGGCCAGCGTCCGCAGACGATGGCTGTGGGGCGGGTTTTTCCACGGACACCCTCTCTCGGGCCAACGCAAAGCGGCACCCACAATCGGGAACCGTAAGCTCATCAGGAGAACCGCAAGACCGCGGCGAAATTGCGTTACGCCCGTGTAGTATAAGGAGTCGAGTACGACTGACAAGGAGCGCCGCTGCGGTGCAGAGTGCAGGGGCGCGCATGCGGCGAACGGCAAGTAGAAAACCTCATCGCGGCGGTGTTTTTCCCAATTCGACGCGGCTAAACTAGAACGCGACACGAGCACGATCGCTCCCACCTAACCGTTCCCACCACATCGTCCGCTGGAGATATCGCCATGATTCGCCCGATGTTTCTTGTCCGCGCCGCTGCCTCGATGGTTTGTCTCGCGCTGCTGCTGGCGAGCACTACCGCACCGGTTTCCGCCGCCGAGAAGTTCAAGGCGCTGATCGTCGACGGCCAAAACAACCACAATTGGAAATCGACCACGCCATTGCTCAAGCACACCTTGGAAGAGTCGGGCCTGTTCGCGGTCGACGTTTCCACCTCTCCCGCTGGCAAGGATTTGTCGAGCTGGCATCCAAAATTCGCCGACTATCGGGTCGTCGTGTCGAACTACAACGGCGCCGATTGGCCGGCCGACGTGCAGAAAAGCTTCGTCGAGTACGTCAAAGGCGGCGGCGGGCTGGTGATCGTTCATGCCGCCAACAATTCCTTCGGCGACTGGAAGGAATACAACGAGATCATCGGCCTCGGCGGCTGGGGCGGGCGAAACGAGAAGTCCGGCCCCTACGTGTACTACAAGGACGATAAGCTGGTCCGCGACGACGCCAAGGGCGGCGGCGGCAGTCACGGTTCGCAGCACGAATTTCAAGTCATCGTTCGCAACGGCGACCACCCCATCACCCGCGGCATGCCGGCCGTCTGGCTGCACGCCAAGGATGAACTGTACGATCGGCTCCGCGGCCCAGCGGAAAACATGACCGTGCTGGCCACCGCCTGGTCCGATCCCAAGCAAGGGGGCCGCGGCGCTCACGAGCCGATGATCTTCACAGTCACCTACGGCAAGGGCCGCGTCTTTCACACGCCGATGGGTCACGCCGACTATTCGATGCGTTGCGTTGGCTTCATCACCACGCTGCAGCGCGGAACCGAATGGGCCGCCACCGGCGACGTGACGCAGAAAATTCCCGAGGATTTTCCGAGCAAGGATAAAACTAGCTCGCGTGAGTAGTACGAGTAGTAATCGACATCCATCGGGATCCGACGAGTCGAGAATCGCGGCCAACGCGGCTGCAAGCCTGCCGCCGCTTTATTAGTCACCCCATCTTCTGGGTGCGACTTTTGCGGTCAACCGGCAGCAGAGCCACCCCCTCTGCTGAAGCTAGTGAAAAACTGGTGAAAAACCGCGTGAGATTTTGGAATATTTCGGAAATAATTGGCGTAGGGCTTGTTTCGAGAGCGACGCTTGGATCACGACGGTGGGAAGACCGTTGCGGCCTTTGTTAGGCACGCTGGCAATCGGCGCTACCCAACTAGGGCAGTAGTCCTTTCGTCCGTGGCTCGACTCGTTCGAGCCTATTTCACGTTGGACAACGACCGCAGTCTTTTGACCTGCTTACTCAATGGGGAGGGACGCAAATGACGTCGATCCGCAAAACATTCGGATGCGCACTGCTAGGCTCGTTTTCGGCCGCAGTGCTGTTGGTTTGCCCGACTGCTGCTTGGGCCGACTACATGAGCGAAATTCTTGCCGATGGCCCGATTGGCTATTGGCGTTTCGAGGAAGCGGCGGGCGCGGCGGTCGACTCGTCGGGCAATAGCCGCGACGGCGCCTACATGAATGGCGTTACGCCGGGCCTGTTCCCCGGTGCACTCTCCATCGGCGGAAAATCGGCCGCCTTCGACGGATCGACCGGCTTCGTCGATCTGCCCGGCAGTTGGGGCGGCGCGGCCATGACGGAAATTTCGCTCGAAGCGTGGGTCAATCCGGCCGACCCGATCACGGGCGACTTTCAGGCGATCCTGTCGGGTCACGATCCGAATTCCTTCGCCCACTTTCAATTGCACAGCGGCGGCAACATGGGCGTGTACGCCGACGTTGGATTCGTGGCCGCTCCGATCGTATCGGCGACGCCGACCGACACGTGGCGGCACGTCGTTATGACCGCGAAAAGCGGTGAAACGAAGGTGTATGTGAACGGCACGCAGGTTGGCGCGACGGTGCCCACGGCGTTTGCGAACATCGCCGAGAGCAGCAACGTCGACATCGGTATCGGCCACCTCGGCGCTCGCTGGTTCAATGGGCTGTTGGATGAAGTGGCGATCTACGACTCGGCGCTATCGCCGGAGCGGATCATGGCCCACTACGACGCCGCGGGCGGCACGCCGCCGCCGCCGCCACCGGCCGCTGCTTTGCTAGCACACTATGCGTTCGACACCGATGCCGATGACGCGACAGGCAATCACCCCGGCTCGCTCCAGGGCGGTGCGGCGATCACTTCGCTAGCGTCCGATGCCCGTGTCGGCAGCGGCGCGTTGGACCTGCGTGGCGTCGACGGCTTCGTCGATATTCCGACGCCCGTGCTAGACCACGTCGGAAGTTTTTCGATCTCGATGTTCGTTAGCGTCGACGCCTTGGCCGCCGGTTGTTGCACGGCGCTGGTTACCAACGATAGTTGGGCCGCCGGCAAGCTCCACTTGAACCTCGGCTCCACCGCGATTCCAGAGGCCGCGATCAACGGCAATCCTACATCGGCCTGGGGGCAGGACGTCGCGGTGCCGACCGATGGAAGTTGGGTCCACTTAGCGTATACCTACGACGCGGCTACGGGCGTGATGACGCCGTATATCAACGGCGTGGCGGGGAATCCTGGCACAGGCGGCACGGCCACCGCGGTTGGCGACGGACCGCTGAACATTGGCGCATGGGATTCGACTGGTGGAGGCACACAGCAACGGTTTCTCGACGGGCGGATCGACGATTTGCGATTCTACTCCGGTGTGCTCACGCCCGCTGAAGTTTCCAATCTGGCTGCGATTCCCGAGCCGTCGACGTTCGTTCTGCTCGGTATCGGACTGCTTGGCTTGACGACGCGGGTTCGGCGAACGAAGCCGCAGAGCATTTTGGCCTAACCGACGTCGGCCGACGCAACTCTCGTCGGCCAACGCTCGTATCGGAAAACTCCCCACAATGTCGCCGTCCGCGGTGGCATTGTGTCGTAATGGGATGTGCCGAACCGCCATCCGACTCGCATTCGCCTACTTAATCGAACGGAGCATGAGTTGATGCGCACCCTCCCGTCCAGTGGCGGTTTCCCATCGCGCTTGCGGCAATCGGCGCGGCGGCGGCATGCGGCGAAGCGGCCGCTCAACCTCGAAACGCTCGAAAACCGGCTCGTCCTCGATAGCACCGTCGTCTTCAACGAGGTCATGTACCATCCGGCCGGCAACGCCCCGGAGATGGAATGGGTCGAGCTGCATAACCAGATGGGCGTCGACATGGACCTGTCGCGCTGGCGGCTCGACGGCATCGACTTCACCTTCGCCGAAGGCACGGTCATTCCCGGCGGCGGCTATCTGGTCGTGGCGGCCGATCCGGCGGCGCTCCAAGCGGCCACCGGTTTCTCCGCCGCGCTCGGCCCGTTCACCGGCCGGCTCGACAACAACGGCGAGCAACTTCGCCTGCTCAACAACGACGACCGCGTGATGGACGATCTCAATTACGGCGACAGCGGCCGCTGGCCCGTCGCTCCCGACGGTTCCGGCGCGTCGTTGGCCAAGGCCGATCCGAATACCGCCAGCGCCGACGCCAAAAACTGGCGCAGCAGCATCGAAGTCGGCGGAACGCCCGGCGACCAGAACTTCGCTGGCAGCGTGCCCGTGCTGGAAACCGTGATTGAAAGCGGCGCCACGGCGAAGTATCTCGTCCCCACGGACAATTCGCTCGGCACGGATTGGACAACGACCGGCTTCGACGATTCCGCCTGGACATCCGGCCCCACCGGCGTCGGATACGACACGTTCGAGCTTGACTACGTCGCCGAAGTGCTCGTCGACACCCCGGCCGGGTACTGGCGGTTCGAGGAAACCTCCGGTGCCGTCGCCGTCGATTCGTCCGGCAACAATCGCGACGCCGCGATCAACGGCGGCGTCACTCTCGGAGCCGAAGGTTCGCTCGCCGGCGACGCGGACCACTCCGCCCGCTTCGACGGCTCGACCGGCTACGTCCAACTACCGGGCAGTTGGGGCGGCGCTCTCTGGACGGAACTCACCATCGAAGCCTGGGTCAACACAGCGGACCCAACGACCGGCACGTTTCAGGCAGTTGTCGCCGGACACGATCCAAACGCCTTCGCTCACTTTCAACTGAACAACGGCGGAAACACCGGCGTCTACACGGACGTCGGCTTCGTCGCCACGCCGATTATCCCCGCCACGCCGACCGGCACCTGGCGGCACGTCGTCATCACCAGCAAGTCCGGCGAATCGAAGGTCTTCGTCGACGGCGCGCAGGTCGGTGCGACCGTCGGCTCGACGTTCGCCAACATCGCCGAGAGCAGCAACGTCAGCATCGGCCTGGGCCATCAAAACGGCCGCTGGTTCCTCGGCCGCATCGACGAAGTCGCGATCTACGACCACGTGCTCAGCGACGAGCGCGTGCAGCTCCACTATCTCGCCGGCGCGGGCGGCGTCGATCCGGACCCGGAGCCGGTCGATGCGGAACTGCTCGCCCATTGGACGTTCGACGACGACGCGACCGACGCGGCCGGCAACCATGACGGCACGCTCGGCGGCGGCGCGTCGATCACCACCGAATCGATCATCGGCGGCGGCGCGCTCGATCTTCGCGATGTCGCCGGCTACGTCGATATCCCGTCGACGGTGTTGAATGCCGAAGCTTCGTTCTCCATCGCGTTTTGGGTGGCCGCCGATTCGTTGACCGCGCTGAGCTACAGCTCGATCTACAGCAACGACGCCTGGTCGCCCGGCAAACTGCGGGTGAACGTCGTCACGGGCACTGGCGCGGTCGAACTTGGCGTCAACGGCAATAGCGCGCTGCCGACGACGACCGGCACGATCGCCCCCGACGGCGATTGGGTCCACGTCGCACTCACTTACGATTCCGCCACCGGCGCGGTGACGGCCTACTTCGACGGCCAGGCCGAGCCGGGCGTGACGCTCGATACGGCCGGCCTCGTCGGTGTCGGTCCGGCCACCATCGGCGCATGGGACGCCAGCGGCGGCGGGCTTTACACGCGGTTCCTCGACGGCCGCATCGACGACCTGCAAATCTACCGCGGCGTGCTCACCGCCGCTCAAGTCTCGCAACTGGCGGTGGTGCCGGAACCTTCGCAGTTGCTCGCCCATTGGTCGTTCGACACCGACGCCAGCGACGCAACCGGCAATCACAACGGCACGCTCGCCGGCGGCGCGAGCATCACCACAGACGCTCGCCTCGGCGGCGGCGCTTTGGATCTACGCAGCGTCAACGGCTACGTCGACGTGCCGACGGCCGTGCTCAACGGCGCGGCGAGCTTTACGGTCGCAATGTTCGTCAATGCCGATGCGCTTTCTGCCGGTTGTTGCACCGCCTTGTTGGCGAATGACAGTTGGGCCGCGGGAAAGCTGCACGTAAACCTCAGCGCCGCCGGCGTTCCGGAAGCGGCGATCAACGGCAATCCAACCGGGGCCTGGGGCGCGAGCGGCGTGGTGCCGGTCAACGGCACTTGGGTTCACCTCGCCTACACCTACGATTCCGCCACCGGCGTGATGACGCCCTACATCAACGGCGTGGCCGGCACGCCCGGCACCGGCGGCGTCGTTACGGCGGTCGGTTCCGGCGGCATGAACATCGGCGCGTGGGACACGACCGGCGGCAACACGCAAGATCGTTTCCTCAACGGCCGGATCGACGAATTGCGCGTCTATGGCGGGGCGCTCTCGCCCGCGGAAATAGCCGCGTTGGCGGCGGCCGGTGGTGCGCCGAGTCCGGACGCTAGCCCGGCAAATGGTCCCGCGGCGGGCAATGCCGAACTGCCGATTAGCGCCTACGGCGTGATCTCCACCGACGTCGAAACGCAAATGCTCGGCGTGAACCCGTCCGCGTATGTCCGCGTGCCGTTCACGGTCCCGAGCGCCGCGGCCATCGACCAGTTGATTCTGAAGATGAAGTACGACGACGGCTTCGTCGCCTACATCAACGGCGTCGAAGTCGCCCGCCGCAACGCGCCGGCTACACTGACATTCAATTCAACGGCCACGGTCGAGCGAGCGAACTCCGCGGCGGTCGTGTTCGAGCAGTTCGATCTGGCCGGCGCGATCGCGGCGCTCCACAACGGCGCGAACGTGCTGGCGATTCAGGGACTCAACCTATCGGCCGACGACAGCGACTTCGTCGTGCTGCCGGAACTGGTGATCCACGAAGCCGACATCGAGCAAGTCGCGATCGCTTTCAACGAAATCGCCGCCGCCGCGGAAACCGAGTTCAGCGTCGAGCTGGCCAACTACGGCCCGGCCGGGGTGGCGCTCGGCGGATACGTCCTCGCCAGTTCGGCCGACACAACGGCCGGTTTCGTCCTGCCCGCACAAACGCTTGCTCCCGGCGGCTTTTTGACGATCACCGAGAGCGAGCTTGGCTTCCGCCCGGCCGACGGCGACCGGCTATTCCTGTACACGCCGGACCGCCGCGGTGTCGTCGATGCGGTGTTGGTCCGCAACACGCGACGCGCTCGCTTTCCGGACGCGACCGGCGATTGGCTGCGGCCCAACGTGGCCACTCCCAACGCCGTCAACAGCTTCGCATTCCACGACGAGATCGTCATCAACGAGATCATGTACCACGCCCCGGCCACGCTGGCCACCGGCGGCGAACCGGCGCAGTACGACGTCACGACCTTCCTGCCAATCGACGCCCAGTGGAAGTACGAAGCGTCCGGCGTCGATCTCGGCACCGCTTGGCGCACGCCGCAATACGACGACGACGCCTGGCTGAGCGGCCCTGGACTACTCGGCTTCGAAACGTCGCCGCTGTCACTGCCCGAGGCGCTGCAAACGGTCGTCACGCCGGGCACGCAGCTTACGTATTACTTCCGCACGCAATTCGAGTTCAGCGGCGACCCGGCCAGCGTAGACATGCAACTGCGCACCGTGATCGACGACGGCGCCGTGATTTACTTGAACGGCGAGGAGCTTTTCCGCATCGGCGTACCCGCAGGGCCGCTTACCTTCACCACGCAATCGAGCCGCACGGTCAGCGACGCTGCCTATGAAGGTCCGTTCTCGATTTCCACCGACAACTTGCTCGTCGGCACGAACACGCTCGCCGTCGAAGTGCATCAACAAGCCACCACCAGCAGCGACATGATCCTCGGCCTGGAACTGACCGAGCGCACGTTGGTCACGCCCGCCATGCCGGGCACGCCGTTCGCGGCCAACGACGAAGAATGGATCGAGCTATACAACCGCAGCAATCAGGCCGTGGACCTCTCCGGCTGGCGGCTCGATGGCGGCGTCAATTACGACTTCGCGCTGGGCACGACGATCGCCGCCGGTGCGTATCTCGTGGTCGCCCGCGACCCGGTCGCGCTGTCGGCAAAGTATCCAGCCATCGCGATCGTCGGCGACTATTCCGGCAGTCTCGGCGACGGCGGCGACCGCATTCGACTCGAAGACGCCGTCGGCAACCCGGCCGACGAGGTGCAATACTTCGACGACGGCCGCTGGTCGATCTACGCCGACGGCGGCGGTTCGAGCCTGGAGTTGATCGATCCGGACGCCGACAATAGCCGCGCCGAAGCTTGGGCGCCCAGCAACGAAGCCGCCAATTCCGAGTGGGCCACCGTCAGCTATCGCGGCTTCGCCATCGCCGACATCGGTCCGACGAATTTCAACGAGCTGATCATCGGCATGCTCGACTCCGGCGAAGTGCTGCTCGACGACATCAGCGTGATCGAAAACCCCGGTCGGCCCGAGGCGCGGCAGCTAATCCAGAACGGCGGCTTCGACGCCGGCACGGCGGCCACGTGGCGTTTGATGGGCAATCACAGCGCCAGCCACGTCGTCGTCGATCCGGGCGATCCGGCCAATCAAGTGCTGCGGTTCATCTCGACCGGACAGATGGAACATCTGAGCAACCACGCCGAGACGACGCTCAAGGACGGCGCGACCTATGTGACGATCAGCAGCGGCCGGGAGTACGAAATCTCGTTTCGCGCCAAGTGGCTGGCCGGCTCGCGGCAATTGCGCACGAACTTGTACTTCAACCGTCTGCCGCGCGTAACCATTCTCGACGCCCCCACGGAAAACGGCACGCCCGGCCGGCAGAATTCGCGCTACGAAAATAACTTCGGCCCGACGTACACGGATTTCCGCCACGGTCCAGTCGTTCCAGCGGCTGGCGAGCCAGTCACGGTTTCCGTCGCGGCGGAAGACCCGGACGGCGTCGCGACGATGACGCTGCGGTATGCGGTCGACGGCGGCGCATTTGCGTCGGTGGCGATGTCCGCGACCGCCGGCGGAACCTACGCCGCCAACGTGCCGGGCCAATCCTCCGGCCGCGTTGTGCAGTTCTACGTCGAAGGAACCGACGCGCTCGGCGCGACAACGACCTTCCCCGCCGCGGACGCCGCGTCGCGCGCTCTCTACAAAGTTCAAGACAACCAAGCCCAACTCGGCGAGGTCCACAACTTCCGCATCATCATGACGCCGGCCGACACGACGTTGCTGCACACGAACAGCAACTTGATGAGCAACGACTTGCTCGGCGCGACGGTCGTATACGACGAGAACGAAGTGTTTTACGACGTCGGCGTGCGGCAGAAGGGATCGACCTACGGACGCACGGCCGATCAGTTTGTCAGCTTTATCGTCAAGTTTCATCCCGACGAGCTGTTCCGCGGCGTACACGACTCGGTGGCCATCGATCGCAGCGCCCGCGGTCCCGTCGGCAGTCCCAACGTCGACGAGATTCTCATCAAGCACGTTCTCAACCACGCCGGCGGCGTAGCCAGCAATTACAGCGACGTGATCCGCGTCATCGCCCCGCGTGCCGCGCACACGAGCATTGCGCAACTCGATATGGCCCAGTACGGCGACGTGTTCCTCGACTCGCAATTCGCCAGCGGCGGCGACGATCCCGTGTTCGAGTTCGACGGGGCGTATTACCTCAACAGCACGACCGACGGCAATCCCGAAAGCCCAAAAGTCGTCCAGCCCAACGGCATCTCGTACACCGACATTCGCGACCTCGGCGACGACAAGGAACTGTATCGCAATAACTGGATCATCAAGGACAATCGCGACGAGGACGATTTCGACGCCATCATCGCGATGAACAAAGCGTTCAGCCTCAACGGAGCGGAACTGGACGCGGCGATTGGCGACGTGATCGACGTCGATCAATGGGCGCGGCACTACGCGGTCCTGTCGCTGACCGGCGTGAGCGACACCTACACGCACGGCAACCCGCACAACCTCCGCGTCTATCAGCGGCCCGAAGACGGCTTGTTCGTGTCGTTTCCGCACGACATGGACACGTCGTTCCAGCGCGCCACGAACGTCGGCTTGATGGGCGGCAGCAATTGGAACCTCGTCAAGATATTCCAGCGGCCGCAGTACATCCGCCTGTTTTACGGCAACCTCTACGACCTGATCCAAACCACGTACAACACCGCGTACATGCAGCGCTGGACCGAGCATTACGGCGACCTGGCAAACACCAGCTTCGCCGGCATCCTCGGCTACATCGGCGCGCGGGCGTCGTTCGTCCAATCGCAATTGGCCATCGTCGCACCGCAGGTTCCGTTCGCCATCACGACCAACGGCGGCGGTGACTTCTCGGTCGCCACGCCGACGGTCACGCTCGTCGGCAACGGTTGGATCAACGTCGACGAAATTCGCCTCGCCGGCGACGATGGTCCGCTCGACGTGACGTGGACGGACCAGGATTCCTGGCAAGTCGTGCTGCCGCTGTCGACCGGCGCGAACGCTATTGCCTTGCAAGCCTACGACCGCCAAGGCAACCTGGTTTCCAGCGATTCGATCACCGTCACCTCGACGTTCATCGGGCCGAACCCCGTTCGCGATCTGCGGATCACCGAGTTGATGTACCACCCTGACGATCCGACGGCGGAGGAGTTCGCGGCCGGGTTTACCGACTCCGACGAGTTCGAGTTCATCGAGCTGCGGAACATCGGCGACCATTCGCTCGATCTGTCGTCGCTACGATTCACCAACGGCGTGAGCTTCGATTTCAGCACCGCGGCGGTGACGACGCTCGACCCCGGCGAATATCTGCTGTTGGTCGAGAACATCGATGCTTTCAATTTCCGCTACAACAATCCGCCGGTCGCCATCGCCGGGCAATACTCCGGCCGCCTGGACAACGCCGGCGAGCGGATCGTCGTACAAGACGCCGTCGGCGTGACGATTCACGATTTCACCTACGACGACAACGGCCCGGGCTGGCACACGTCGACCGACGGCGAGGGCTACTCGCTCGTCATTCTCAACTCCAGTGGCCCAACGGCGAGTTGGAGCGACGGCGCTTCGTGGCGGCCGAGCTTCGAGCCGGGCGGATCGCCGGGCCAGCGCGATTGGATGTTCGGCGACTTCGACAACGACAACGACGTCGATCTGGTCGATCTGGTGTTTTTACAAGGCCGGTTGGGAACGCCGAGCGGCGCGACGCTCAGCGGCGGCGACTTGACCGGCGACGGCGCTGTCGATCGCGGCGACGTGGCGCGATTCGCGCGGAATTTCGGGCGGTCGTATGTCGAGCCGATGGGCGCGGCATCGCCAGTGGCGGCGGCGAGCGCGATCGTGACCGGTGCCGCAAGGCAAGCAGACGCCGATCGTCCCACGGAGTTGACGGTCCGACGGCGTGCGATGCGGCGGCACGCGGTGGCGACCGACGCGGCGCTCCACGAATTGACGCGGGCAAGCGCGCGTCAGGAAGACTCCGCCGACGAGTTCAGCACTTTGCGCGGCGGCCGCCTGCAACGCCGAACGGCGATCCGCTCGGCTACGCGAGCACTTCCTTGATGACGTGCCCTTCGACGTTGGTGAGCCGCCGCTCGAAGCCGTTGTGCTCGAACGTAAGCCGCTCGTGGTCGAGGCCCAGCAGGTGCAGGATCGTGGCGTTGAAGTCGTACAGCGGGTGAACGTCCTGCACGGCTTTCTGTCCCAGCTCGTCGGTCACGCCGTGACTGACGCCGCCCTTGACGCCGGCCCCGGTCAACCAGCAAGTAAAGCCGTCGGGGTTGTGGTCGCGGCCCTTCGCGCCCTTTTGGAAGAACGGCATGCGGCCGAACTCCGTACACCACACGACGAGCGTGTCCTTGAGTAAGCCGCGCTGGCGAAGGTCGGCGATGAGCGCCGCCGCCGGCTGATCGAGAATCTCGGCGTGAACGTCGTACTGCTCCTTGAGCGCGTTGTGTCCGTCCCAATTCAGCTTGCCACCGCTGGCATACGCGCCGTTGAAAAGCTGCACGAACCGCACGCCGCTTTCCACCAGCCGCCGGGCCAGGATGCAGTTGCGGGCGAACGCGGCCTTGGTTGTGTTCTTGGTGTCGTCCGCGCCGTACATTTTCAACACGTGGGCCGGCTCGGTGCTCAAGTCGCCGATCGCCGGCACGCTAAGCTGCATCCGCGCGGCTAGTTCGTAGCTGGCGATTCGCGCGGCCAGCTTGCCGTCGCCGGAATGCTCGTCCAAGTGTCGGGCATTCATCTTCCGCAGCAGTTCGCCGGCGGCCCGATCCGCGTCGGCCGAAACGCCCGCCGCCGAAAGGTGCCGAACCGGATCGGTCGAGCTCATCGTCGTGCCCTGGAACGCCGCCGGCAAAAAGCCCGGACCCCAGTTGTTCGATCCGGCCTGCGGCACGCCGCGCGGGTCGGGTATCGCCACGTAGGCCGGCAGGTTCTGGCTTTCGCTGCCCAAGGCGTAGGTCACCCACGAACCGAGACTGGGAAAACCGTCGAGAATCGAGCCAGTCGACAGAAAGTTTTCCGCCGGGCCGTGCGTGTTCGACTTGCTGGTCAGCGAGTGGATGAACGCGATGTCGTCGGTCAGTTCGGCAAGATGCGGGATCAAGTCACTGACCCATTTGCCGCTCTGGCCGCGCTGGTGAAACGGATACTGCGGCCGCGCGAGGTTGCCCGCCGGACCCTGAAACGTCACCGCCGGACCGCCGGGCAGCGGCTTATCGTCCCACTCGATCAATTCCGGCTTGTAGTCCCACGTTTCGAGCTGGCTGACCGCCCCGGCGCAGAAGATGACGATCACGTTCTTCGCCTTGGCCGAAAAATGGCCGGACCGCGGCGCGTAAGGATGCGCCGGATCGATCGCCGGCCGCTCGGCCGCGAGCAGGCCGTCGCCGTCGAACAAACTCGTCGCCGCGATGCCGGCCAGCGCCGTGGCGCTGTTCGACAGAAACTGCCGGCGGTCGGTGAGTGACCGGCGGACGGCGGATCGATAGCGTGACTGAAAGGTCATGGGTCTATTGTCCAGGAGTGCGTCGATGTTCACTGTAGGAGGCGAATCCTTTCGCCGACGACGCCGCAAACCGACGCTTCGGCGAAAGGATTCGCCTCCTAAATCGCCAGAAAGGAGCGATTCGTTGTTAGTTAGCCTCTGATAACATTGGGTTCAACTGCTCGGACATCCGCCACACGTAAGTGCTCACGGCACGAACAAAAACTCGTTGCAGTTCAGCAGCGCGCGGCCGAGCGCGGCGAGTCCATGCTCGCGAACGACCGGCTCGGCGTCGCGCAACTCGTCGACGGTGGGATTTCGGCTAAGCGTAAGTTGGTACGCACGCCGGATTTGATCGGAAGCGCCGTCGCCCGCTTCGCGCCGCACGCGCTCGGCCAAGGCGTCGGCCCGATCGAGCGTGAAGCGGCTGTTCAGCAGGTTCAGCGCTTGGATCGGCGTGGTCGATTCGCGACGACGGGGCGTGCTTTGACCGGCGTCGGGACAATCGAACGCGCCGAACACCGCGTCGCGCTCGCGGCGGACTTTGTGGGCGTAGATCATCCGCCGCAGGCCGTCGCCGACGTAGGATTCGACCGGCGTAAAGCCCGATAGCCCGCCGCGCTGGTTGAACAGATCGAAGCCGCGGCCGTACATCTTCAGATCGAGCTGACCGCTGACGGCCAGCATCGAGTCGCGAATCGTTTCGGCATCGATGCGGCGCGAAGGAAACGCCCACAGCAGCCGGCACTGTGCGTCGACGTGCATCGGCGAGGGACTCGACGTATTCGACGCCAATTCCCCGTTGCGATCGGCCCCGGCTTGCAACATCGTCGACGCCTGTCGATAGGTTGCCGACAGCACGACGAGGCGGTGCATCCGTTTGATCGACCAGCCACCGCGGACGAACTCGCCCGCGAGCCAATCGAGCAGCTCCGGATGCGTCGGCTTCTGCCCGCTGTTGCCGAAGTCGCTGGCCGTTTCCACGAGGCCCGCGCCGAAATGGCCTTGCCAGATTCGGTTGACCATCACCCGCGCGGCAAGTGTGTTTTTGGGACTAGCGATCCAATCGGTGAGCGCCGCGCGACGGGCCTGCTCGCCTGCGTCGCTCGGCAGGCACAGATCGCCGAACGCCTCGGGCGCGGCCGGCGCAACGATTTCCTTGGGTTGTTCGGGATCGCCGCGGGTGAGCACGTGAATTTCATCGGGCCGGCGAAACACGCCGGCGAATACTTGCTGGCTCTGGGCGACTTTTCCGGCGACCGCTTCGAGCTGGTGCTTTTCCTCCGCGAGCTGCGTGGCCCGGGCGGCGTCCTGTTCGCTCAGTCCCGCGGTTGAGAACTCCGTCGCCGCCGGCTGCTCCGCGTCGAACGCCTGGCGGTCAGTTGCGTCGGCGACCACGCGCCACGCGCCGGCCGCGTCGGCAACTTCGATCTTGTAGCTCGTCGCCAGTCGGTCGGCGAACTTGCCCTCGCGATCGCGACCCCACGCGACGCGATCGATCTCCTGCTCCGCGGCGAACTCAATGACGACCCACCCTTTGCCGGTTTCGCTCGACATCCAACTCCGCGAGTTGCCGTACTCGCCGTCGTTGACGAAGCGAAGCTCGTGGCGATTGACCGCGACGTTGTCGCCGCTCGACGTGACGGTCGCGCCTCCGCTGGCCAGTGCGACGTTCTCGCCCGCCGCGTTGAAGACTTCGAGTTCGTCGATACACGGCTCCAGGCGATTCGTCGCTTCGATAGTGAACCGCAGCCGCTTGGTTTTCGTCGCCGCGAAGCGGTCGACGTTCAGGCGGGCGTTGATCATCGGCCGCTCGACGCCCGATTTCGCCAGCGGAACGAATCGCGTCAGTTGCACTTCCAACTCGGCGATCCGCCGCCTGGCCGCTTCCGTTTCCCGCCGCGCCGCTTCGGCCTCTGGCGTGCGCAGTTCGCGGTCCTGATATTCGACGCCGGCGACAAACGCCTGCATCGCGTAGTAGTCCCGCTGCAAAATCGGATCGAACTTGTGATCGTGGCAACGGGCGCAGCCGATGCTCAGTCCGAGAAAGGTCTGGCCGATGTTGGTGACGATCTCGTCGATGGCGTCCTGCCGCGCCAGCCGCATCGACGGGGCGTCCGCGCCGATTTGGCCCGGCAATAGCACCGACGCCGTGACGAGAAACCCCGTCGCGGCGTCTTCGCCCAGTGCGTCGCCAACGATCTGCTCGCGGACAAAGCGGTCGTAGGGCGTGTCGGCGTTGAAAGCCCGGATGACGTAGTCGCGATACGGCCAGGCGTTGGGCCGCTCGGTGTTCACCTCGAAGCCGTGCGTGTCGGCGTAGCGGACCACGTCGAGCCAGTGCTGCGCCCAACGTTCGCCGTAACGCGGCGATCGCAGCAACTCGTCGACGACGCGCTCGAACGCGTCATCGCGCGAATCGGCCACGAACGCCGCCACTTGTTCGGGCGTCGGCGGCAAGCCGATGAGATCGAAGTACGCGCGCCGCAGCCACGCGACGCGGTCCGCTTCCGCCGACGGCTGCAACCCCTCTTTCTCAAGTCGGGCGAGAATGAACCGATCGATCTCGCCGCGCGGCCAACGCTCGTCCTTCACCGCGGGCACTGGCGGATTCGTCGGCGGCTTGAAACTCCAGTGGTCGCGGCGATCGACGATCTTGGCCGTGTCCGCGCTCTCCGGCCACGTCGCGCCTTCGTTGACCCAGCGGGTGAGCACGTCGATTTCCGCCGCCGATAGCCGCTCGCCCTCCGGCGGCATCTGCAAGTCGGCGTCCTCGTCGGCTACGAACTGGACGAGCGGACTGTCCTTCGCTTTGCCGGCGATGATGCTCGCGCCGTAAAGCTCGCCGCCCACCAGCGCCTTGGCCTTGATGTCCAGCCGCAAGCTGCTCTTCTGCTTTTTTTCGCCGTGGCACGCATAGCAGTGCTTCGCGAAAATCGGTTGCACGTCGCGCACGAAGTCGACCGGCTCGGCCGAAGCTCGCGTGGCCGCGACGAGAATCAAGCACAACGTGAGTATCGATCGTTTCATGAATCTGTAATCTGTCGCTACGATTGCTTTGGTCGACGACTTTCGATGGCGTCCTTACGCGTCGTCCGGCGAGTTCACCTGGCGTGCGACAGGGGATGCCGCACGGCGGGCGATCGTGGCAAACGATCGCCCATTCAGTTCGGGCGATACGGATTGCCGGCCTCGAAGAGCGATTGCACTTCCTCGTCGCTCATGGCGCGGCCAAGGAGCAGCAGTTCGTCCACGCGGCCGCTGAGCTTGCGGTCGTTCCGATCCCAATTGCCGATCTGCGCCGGGCCGAGCCGCGCCGGGTGCGCGACGTCCTGCCGCGTTTCGCTATCGAATTTGCCATTCAAGTAAAAGCGAACCGTCCGCTTCACGGAGTCGTAAACCGTGGCCAGATGAATCCAGCGGCCGCGCTCCGGCAACACCGAAGTCCGCGAGTCGGGAAACTGTTCTCGCTCGATCGCGCCGGGAGCGAGCGTGTTGCCAAACAGCGCCAGTCGCATCGTCGTATGCCGCGTCACCATCCAGTGAACCTGACCGTGGTTGCTCATATCCCAACCGTCGGTGTGCAACAGCGACTGATACGGTTCGCCGAGCCGATCGAGCCGCAGCCACGCGGCAAGCGTCAATTGCGGCCACCGGCCGTCGCCACCGACGTCGAGCTTCATGTGATCGCCGACGTTGATGAACTCCGGCGCGTGCGAACCCGGCCAGCGGCCCTGGACCATTCGATAGACGCCGGGCGGAAGTTCGTCGGATTCGAAATCGAGCAGCGCGATGAGCGCCGGATCGCGGCGAACGGCCGCCAGCGCCGCGTCGGACCGCGCGTGTTGCCCGGCGGCGAGTGCCGCGTGAAGCGATGCGACTTCGTCGGGCTGAATGAACGCCGACGAACGCAGCGCGCGCTCGGTTCCATTCTTATCGGTGAGCAGAAACGCCTCGCCGTCGGTGAGGTTTCGCCGCCGATCGCCGCTGGTCGTTTGCGCAATCACTTCGCCTTGAAACACGTGGATCTCGGCGTCGCCATTGGCAGGCGCGTCGACTCCGAACCGCGTGCCCAGGTCGATCGCGTCGCCGGTGGGCGTTACGACGGTGAATCCTTTCGCCGACGGCGGCACGTCGGCCGCCAACCGGCCGTAGCTCAGCAGCAATCGCTGGGCGGTTTCGAAGCGAAACTTCGCCGGGGCCTCGATCACCACACGCGCGCCGCGGGCGGCGACCAATTCGACCGTGCCGGCATCGATCTCGTGCCACTCGTTGCCCAGCACGGTCATCTCGGCCAATTCCGCAACGCCTTGGGCGCTTTCAATCCTCGCCAGACCTTCGGTCGCCGCAGCCGGCCACCACCAGACGGCAACGGCCAGCGACAAGCAAACCGCCGCTGCAATCGCCAGCGAAGCGCCCTTCATGCCACCGGGAAACGACATTCCACCGGGGAACGATGGGAGCGTTCGATGCGAGCAGTTCTCGTCGATGACTTGCGGGGATTGCGGGATCGGCGCCGGCGCAGGCGATGAAGTAGCCGCTGGATTGAACGACGGATTGCCGATCTGCTTCGCGGCGGCGTTGCCTTCGCCGTCGGCAAACGCCGCGCCCAGCGCGGAGTCGATATTCAACACCTCGATGAACCACTGCCGGAACTGCGAATCGTCGCGCAGACGATGATTCAATAGCGCAAGTTCGGCCGAGGAAGCTTCGCCGTCGACGTAGCGCTGCACGAGTCGATCGCGCTCGGCTCGATCGCGCTCGGCTCGATCGCGCTCGGCTCGATCGCGCTCGGCTCGATCGCGCTGGCCCGGTTCAAGTTTGCGATGCTCCGCCATCATGCCGACTCCGGCGTCAATTCGCGTTTTACGCAGTCCAACAGGATCTGCCGCATGCGATACAACCACTGATAAAAGCCGCCCACCGAACGCCCGCTCGTCGCCGCGACCTCGCGGATTTTCGCGTCCGGCTGGTACGCCCGTGCGATCAGTTCGCGTTCGGCGGGTGTGATCTTTTTCAGGCAAGCCTCCAATGCCAGCCGCTGCCGCTCTAATTGCGGCTCACCGGCCAAGGACTGGTCGGCAATGAGATCGACGACGTCGTTGTCGAGCACCAGCCGGTCGCGGCCTTTGTCTCGCATCCAGGCGAGCGCCTTGAACCGCGCGATGCCGCACGCCCAGGCCTTGAAGTCGCCCCCTTCGCGGAATTCGTCGAACTTGTCCCAAAGCACCACGGCGACTTCTTGCATCACGTCGTCGGCGTCGGTCCGCATCGGCACGAGCCGCCTGGCATAGGCCCGCACCGCCGGTTCGTGCGCCGTAAAGGCCCTCAAAAACTCGGCGTGGCGACGCTCTCTGCGATCGGACATACGGCTCCCCCGCTAGGTATTTCCGGTTCGGGCGGAACTTTTACACGCATTTTCGGGCCGTTCGGGCGATTCGCATAGGGCCGCTCGGTCGAATCGATCTACCTCGGCAAATGCCGACGGCGCGATCGCCGGTTGATCGGAATCGCGGCCAACACCAACAACAGCACTCGCCGGGCCCTTGCCGGTCGACTAAAACTGTTGGGTAGCCGATCCCGCGGCGACACAATCGTCGGCGGTAGCAAAACATGGCTTCCTTGCTCTCGGTTGCGTCGACGAAGTTTCACGAGCTTGTCCAATGGTTCGCGGCGCGGGGCTTGAGCCATGAACGTTGCACATTCGGCGCTCTCGGCGGTCATCCGCCACTCTGAGCACTACGCCGAACTCGGCTCGACCAACGACCGGGCGACCGAGCTTGCCCGCGATACGTCCGTGCCGCTGCCCGCTCTCGTCACGGCCGACCGCCAGACTGCCGGCCGCGGCCGCGGGGCCAATCGCTGGTGGTCGGGCGCGGGGGCGCTGACGTTCTCGCTGGTCGTCGACCTGGCGGACATCGGCGGCGAGAACGGCGCTCGCGACGAAAACCGTGGCAACGAAAACTGTGGGAGGCGAATCCTTTCGCCGATAGAATCGCCAACGGGCACAATCGGCGATGGGATTCGCCTCGCACAGAACTTTAGCGGTCCGCCGCCGCGCGAACGTTGGCCGCTCGTCGCACTGACCGCCGGTTTCGCCGTTTGCGAAGGCCTCAGGTCGCTTGCCGCGGTCCCGCTGTCCATCAAGTGGCCCAACGACGTCTATGCCGCCGACCGCAAACTGGCCGGCATACTCGTCGAATCGCCCGCGGCGGCGCTCGCCCGCGTTGTGATTGGCGTCGGTGTGAACGTCAACAATTCGTTCGCCGGCGCGCCGGAAGACGTTCGCCGGCGCGCCGTTTCGATCGTCGACATCACCGGGCGGCCGAGCGACGTCGACGCCACGCTCGCAAGGATCGTCGACGAGCTGATCGACATGCTGCCGACGACGTTCGCCACGCCATCGCCGCTCCTCCAATCGCCGCTCGTCCAGCGGTGGCGGACCTATTGTCTGCTCACCGGCCGCGCCGTCGAAGTCGATTCGCCCGCCGGCCGCATTGCTGGAGTTTGCGAAGGCATCGACGAAGACGGGGCGCTGCTGATCCGCAACGAATCAGGCACGGCGCGGTGCGTCGCCGGAACGGTCGTGCGCTGGTAGCCGTGCGCCAATAAGCCGAACCGAATGGTTCCGTCATTCGGCCCGGCAAGCCACGTCCCAATTGCATCTTAAGGCTTCGCCGCCGCTTCCGGGCGTCGTTCGCGGAATTTCGTCGCGCCGGGCTTGTCGTAAGCGCTCGTCGACGCCTTGGGCGGGAAGTCGCGCGGGTCGGCGCCTTTACCGAGGCCGACGGTCCGCTCGTCGGTCTTGTAGCCGACCATGTTGAGGAATTGCTGCATGGTCAGCGTCACGGTCCCGGCGGCATCCGCCTCGCCGATCACACGCGAATAGGCCGCCAGCACCTTGTCGTCGGCCGGCGGGTTGCCTTTGATCAAATACTGCGTCGAGGCCGTAATCTTCGGCGGCTGAATCTGCCCGGAAACCTTGCCGTCGTCTTCGATCTCGATGTCGATGATGCCGTTGTTCGTGGCGATCAAGTCGCGGACCCGCTGCCGGTCGCTGTCGCCGTCGCCGTCGATATCGGTCTCGCCAACGATGGCGAAATGGATTCGCGTACCCGGATGAAACGCCGGCGAGAAGATCGCGTCGCCGGGCAGAATCGGGTCGCTCCGCGAGTCCGACAGCACGCGGGCGATCGCCGAATGCGGGCCGCTGATCTGCGTGACTTCGATATCGGCCTTGCTTTCCGACTCGACCAGCTTCGCGCTGTCCTGGCCGTAGACGCTGAACGTCACCTGAGCACGCAAACCGTCGGCCGAGCCGAGATTGATGTACACCATGCGCTCGCGAGCCAGAACGGCCGTGATCCGGCCGTCGGTCGTCTCGAAGTGCCGATCGCGGGTTTTCGCCAATGAGTCGCGCATTTCGTTATAGGCGCGATTCCGGTCGCGGTCGCGATTGTTCAGTTCGGCGATCTTGTTGCTCAGTTCGGTGTTCAGCCGCTGCGAATCCTCGTCCTTCTTTGTCAATGCCGCCTTCAACAGGTCGAGTTGGCTCTTGTGGTCCCCGCGGCTCTTGTTGAATGCTGCGAGCTCTTTGGCCGCATCTTCCTGGGCTTTCGTTTGGCCAGCCAATAGGGCGTCGTTTTTGTTCTTGTCCTCGGTCCGGTTTGCCGCCACCGTTGCTTCTAGCGCCTGCTTGTCGGCCGTCAGCTTGACGAAGTCCGCGCTGCGCTTCTCCAATTCGACTTTGAACATCTTGGCGACTTCGCGGTAGTTGAGCGGATTCGAAATCTCCGTGGCCTGTGGGGCATCTTCGCCGGAGTCCTCCGCAGCCGCGGCCGCCGGTGCAGCGAGGTTCGACAGGAACGGAGAGTAATTCTTGCGGTCTTGCTCGACGTCTCGGTTGATCGTATCGATCGGCTCGCTCTTGTCGTAGCCGATCAACTGCATGACGCTCGCCAGCTTGCTGTCCGATGCGTTGAAGTCGCTGGTCGCCGTGTTGTACTTCTGCGTTACCTCGGTGTTCTTTTGCTGCTCTTCGCGGAATTTCTTGAAGAACATGAACGTGGTAATGCTCAACAGCACCGTGAGCATCACGAAAATCACCAACGCGATCTGATAGCCTTGATGTTCTCTTTGCGCCATGACGGGTCTCCACGATGGGCTATGCGGCCGCGGCGAATTCGACTTCGCCGGGCCGATGGGTTCTCTGTTCCGAAATGATTCTCAAACGAAATGCCGGCGCGACCGGTCGCCGCACGCACACCAAGATTCGCCTCGCCGACGGCGAACTATTTCCCGCCGCGAAAAAAACGTCCAAGTCGACGCAATTCAACCTGCGGCGTTTACGTCTAGCTCAACGGCGCAACGCCCCAAGTGCTTGAGCAACCGAGGCTTACATCGATTCTAAATAGCCGCCCCAAAAGTGTCAAATTGGGCAATTTAACCCAGCGGCCGAAAAAACGCAGTACCGCCGCCCACGGACCACTGACCACTATCCACTGCCCCCTACTCCCGCTCCACCGCCGCGACGGCCGCCACCGCCGCATCGGCGAAATCCCGCCGTACTTGATGGATCTTCTGGTTCGCCCGCGTCGGATGGACCCGGTTGGTCAGCAGCACCACGTAAATTCGCCGCTGGCGGTCGATCCAGACGGATGTGCCGGTAAATCCGGTATGTCCGAACACCTGGGGCATTTTCGTGCCCGACGAACTGCGGCCGCTCGGCGTGTCCCAACCCAACGCCCGGCTGGAACCTGCCGGCAGGTTGTGGCGCGCGACGAATCGCTCGGCCCATTCGCGCGGGAAGACGTCGCTTTTGCCGTCGAGCGCCCGCAGCCACTCCTGGCCGTAGCGTCCCACATCGGCGGCGGTCGAAAACAGTCCGGCGTGGCCGGTCAGGCCCTCGCCCGCCCGGGAGTTTTCGTCGTGAACGACGCCGTGGACGAACTTGTTCTCGTCCGGCTGGCTGCCGGCGACGCGCTCGGTCGGCGCGATCCGCGATCGCAGATTGTCGGCCGGTTGCCGCATCGTGTCGCGCATCGCCAGCGGCTTGAAGACGAGCGACTGCTCCAACTCGGCGAGTGGTTTCCCGCCGGCCCGCGAAGCCGCTTCGCCAAGCAGCATGAAGCCGAGATCGCTGTACACGAACTTCTCGCCCGGCGGGGCGGCCAGCTTGGTCTTGGCCGCCTCGGCGATGATTTCCTTGTAGCCGCTGGCCGATTTGTAGAGCGGTCGGCCGGCCGGCAGTCCCGCAGAATGCGTCAACAAGTGCTCGATCGTCACCCGTCGCCGCGCCTCGCGGCTCTCGTCCGCGGCGGACGAGACGAACTCGGGCAGAAACCTTTCCAGCGGGTCGTCAAGCTTCATTTTCCCGTCGCGCAGCAAACACGCCACGACCGACGTGGTGCCGAGCACCTTGGTCAGCGAAGCCAGATCGTAAATCGTCTCGGCGGTCGTCGATTGCTTCCCATCGCCGGCCAAGTGTCCGAACGCCTGCGTCCATAACGGGCCGTCGGCATTCCCGATCGTCGCCACACAACCCGGAAACGCCCCGTCGGCGACCGCCGCATCGAGCACGCGAGCTACCGGCGAAAAATCGGCTGCTGCTTGATCGTCTCGAACCTTCTCATCCGCCCATGTCGTTCCCACATGCAACAAGATGGTAACCGCGGCTAAGAACGCGCCAGTTATCCGCAGCAAATCACGCATTCGCCAACCCATTGATCCAAAGTGTCGTTCGCCGTGTCGCGAGTTCTACATTACCCAGCGGAACGGTCGTTTGCTATTGTTTGCTATCGTCTGCGCATCACCAGCAGCCCCGCCACCGTCAGGCAGACGCCGACCGACAGCGCCGCCGTCCACGCTTCGTGAAAGAACGTCACGCCCGCCACGGCGGCCATCGCCACTTGCGAAGCGTTGACGAGGTTTACGTGGACGACCGTCACCAGATGCAGGGCCTTCGACAGCGCGAAGAACGCCACCGCGTTGAGCACGCCGGCCAGCAGCATCATGCTCCAATCCGCCGGGCTGGTCGCCACGATTCCTTGCCAGCCGATCGAGCCGAGCGTGCCGGCCCCCAAGACCACCACGCCCGTCATACAAACCACCAACAGCATCGACGAGATGGCGAACTGTCCGCGTCCCACTCGCCGGATCACCACGCCCAACATCGCATAGGCCACGCCGGCCAGGCATGTAATCGCCACGGCCTGGGCGACCTGCCAGGCGGGGCGCGCCGCCACTTGGGCCTCGACGATCGACGCATTCGCCAGACCCGCCCCAGTCGACAGCACGATGATGGCCCCGATCAGCACGAGCATCGACACGGCCGCCCGCGGCGTCACCGCCTCGCCGAGCCAGATTCGCCCCGCCACCGCGCCGCCGATCATCATCGTGCCATTCGTGATCGGCACAGCCAGCGCGATGCCAATGACGTGCAGCGCCCACTGAAACCCGACGTTGCCGCAAAGCTGGGCGAATGCGCCCACGGCGACCAGAGACAAGAATGCCCCCAGCGTCAGCCGAATCGACAGCCCACGCCACGCTCGGCCGGCCATCATCGCCAGCGCGATCACCACCGTCGGCATCGCCTTGACGCAGGACACCCAATACGGGTCTACATGTGTTGCCAAATCCCGCAGGGCGATGTTCGTCGCGGTATACCCAACGGCCGAAACCACGCACAGCAGCGTGCCGACCACCACCGGATCGTGTCGCCGGCCAATCGCGCTCGTCGGCATGGCAGTCGGCTCGGTTGGCGCGTGTGGAATCTCCTCGGCGACGGCTTGCGTGGTGCTCACGCGGCTATTCTACTCGCCAACACCACCGAGGAAAGGCGGTTTATCCGCCCCCCGCGCCAGCCCGCCGGTCCGTGGCGACACCACCGCGCAATTACCGCCGCCCGATTGCCGCCGCAACGCCGCTTCGCTACGCTAAACGACGGTATCTGTGGGAGGCGAATCCTTTCGCCGACGGCAAGGCGAACCGATTCAGTCGGCGAAAAGATTTGCCTCCGATCGGCCATCCTGCGAAGCGTATTCGTCCGTAATCCTACCGTTCATCACTCCTCATTCATCAATCATCACTCATCATTGATCTCCCCATGACCGACCTCACCGCCCTCCAAATAGCCGCCGCCCAAAAAGCCGCCGCCGACCGCCTCGACGCCCACACCTACGAAACCGTCCAGTGGCACTTCCACGAGTCCACCGGCTGCCCGTTCTGGCTTGAAAAAGCCAAGTCGCTCGGCTTCGATCCGCTCAAGGAAGTCAAAACCTACGCCGACCTCAAGAAATTCCCGGAGTTCGAGGACGACTGGCTCCGCGGCGGCCCGATCAACCGTTGGGTGCCCCAAGGCCTCGCCGGTAAGCCTGTCTACGTCTTCGAAACCGGCGGCACCACCGGCGTCCCCAAAAGCCGCATGGTCATCGAAGACCACTGGACCGACTACGAGCTGTTCAGCGAGACGCTGCCCGACAAGTATTTCCCCACAGGCTCGAACTGGCTGATGCTCGGCCCGTCCGGCCCTCGCCGCCTCCGCCTCGCCGTCGAGCATCTCGCCCAACACCGCGGCGGCATCTGCTTCTGCATCGACCTCGATCCCCGCTGGGTCGTCAAGCTCATCAAAAAAGGCTGGATGGAGCACCTCGAAGCCTACAAAAAGCACTGCATCGATCAGGTCATCACCATCCTCGGCGCCGGCCACGACATCAAGTGCATGTTCGCCACGCCCAAGCTCCTCGAATCGCTGGCCATCGCCCTCGAAGAAAACGGCACCAGCATCCCCGAGGCCGGCATCACGGGCATCTTCTCCGGCGGCACCGAGTTCACGCCGCAATGGACAAGATTCGCGGTCGAAGAACTCTTAGGCGGCCCCCCGGAAAAAGGCGGCGTCTACATGACGCCCACCTACGGCAACACCCTCATGGGCCTGGCCTGCTCCAAACCCGTCACCGCCGCCGAAGGCTACAAAATCAGCTACTACGCCCCGCAGCCAAGAGCCGTAGCCGAAGTCGTCGACTTCGGCGACTACACGCAAACCGTAGGCTACGGAAAAACCGGCCGCGTAAAACTAACCACCCTAACCAAAGAATTCTTCGTCCCCGGCTTCATGGAACGCGACGAAGGCGAACGCGAGCCCGCCTACGAAAAATACCCCTGGGACGGAGTCAGCGGCGTTCGGCCGTTTCACGAATTGGCGGAGGCAACGACGGTTGGCGTGTATTGACTTGGGTGTAACTCGCCGGGTGCCACTGCTCACCTTGTCCAGCAGTGCGAATTGCCGTTGGGTGATCCATTCTCGCATCGCGGGAAACCGGGGGCAACGATGGTGCGTCGAGAGCACGATGGACGGTCACTCGCCGCTTGCGTGGATTTCTGGACGAAAAAAAAGCGGCTTTTGGCGACGTCTGAGCGTGCGGGTTTGGTTGGCCGGCGCGGCGGATTGTTGGCGGAGTGGCCTGATAATTGGTGGACTTTGGATTGGCGATTGGGTAGGTTGAGGGGTGTTGTTTTCGCGGTTGTTTGGTGGAGTTGAAAGACTTGGCGGTCGGTCGGTGGGCTTGGCCGGAAGACTTGCCCAAGCTCGACGGTGGCCGGAGTATGCCTTGCCCGGACGTGTGCATGCGCGATGCGGCCAAGGGGAAAGCCGGTGTTTTTTGGATTTCGCTTGGGTGACCAGCCCGAAAGAGGGAATTTGTGAGCGCAGCTCGCGTTTTTTTTCGGATCGAGTTCGACAGGGCGTTCGAGCCACTCGGAAGAGGGAATTATTTGACACAAACTCGTTTTTTTAGCGGGGCTGGGGCTGTTGGATGGCTGGCACTGTCTTGCCGAGGGAGGTTGCGGAATGGAAAGCGAGGCGGCGACGCCCACGGGCATAGCCCGTGCCACCCCATGAGAATGATGGAAACGCGGCCGTTGGGAAGTCATTGGGTGTCGACGGGTGTCGCGCTGTCGCCAACGAAGAACGCCGACGAGAAGTCATGCCGGGCAAATGACCGATGGTGCAATCGCATTGGGAAGAATATGAGCAAGCAACTTAATGAACGATTGGCACTTGTCGACCGCGCATGGGAACTACGTCGGAACGGTGAGAATTCTGCGGCGATCGCGTTGTTTGATGAACTGCTCAGCAAGTACCCGTTTCCGGATCTCTTCAACGAACGAGGGCTTGCGTATACCGATCTCGGCGATCGAGAGACCGCGCTCTCCGACTTCACGAAGGGACTTGCTCTCGACCCCAACGATGCCGAGCTACTTTCGAACCGGGGAAATACCTACTTAAGGTTAGGGCGCTACTCGCACGCCATTCGGGACTACGACGCGGCACTTTCGGCGAGCAACGAACGCGTCGTCACAGCGCATGCGTACAACGGACGCGGGTGGGCAAAGTGGCAACTCGGCCAGCCTAGTGCTGCGATCACTGACTTTGAGGCGGCCATTCGAGCCGACGACGTGAATGCATCTCCACTCCATAACTTAGCCATTGTGCTGGCGTCGCTGGAACGTGAAATCGAGTCACTCACTTGCCTTGATCAGGCACTGCGAATTCTGCCCGATGGTGTTTCGACGTTGTGTCTTCGTTCTGATGTGCATCGTAGGCTGCATCACTTCCCGCAGGCACTTGATGACTGTATGAGAGCACATCGCGCTGATAATTCGGACCCACGGCCTCGATGGCGCATTGCTTGGTTACGCAGCACGTGCGGCGATCCAGCGATTCGCGACGGAGAGGAAGCATTGACACATGCTCTTGCCGCATGTGAGGCTACGCACTTCGAAGATGTCTCATGTCTGGCATCGCTTGCGGCGGCATACGGCGAATGTCGACGGTTTTCAGAAGCTGTTCGGTGGCAGGAAAAAGCGGTTGCGTTGGCGAGAAGTACGGATCAAGAATGGGCGACCGATTGCCTCCGAACGCTAATGTGTGATCAGCCTCTGCGCTTTGGGCATACTTCGCAGGAAGTGGATGAATTGTGCGACGCGATGGATGAGCTGCTGTTGGTGCTGCCCGAAATTGTGCGCAAGACGTCGTCGGGTGAACAGTGCAAGAACAAGAGGGGATGAAAGAGGTGCAGCGGCTGAGCCAGTGCCGCCTCGCCGCCGGGTAGAAACGCCAAGCGAGCCGCAAGCGTTGGGCCGTTGGGGAACAAACGCCACGTCGTTCAACGCGGGACGAAATGGATGAACCGGTGGGCACAGCCCA
>JBBDYI010000134.1:0-4726 GCA_040901705.1 Pirellulales bacterium
CTCAAAGCAAGAAGGCAGGTAAAATAGACCCGAAGACCACATATTCAAAGGGCTGATACAGAGCACCCTACGGGAAACGTCGCGACATTACTTGCGCCGCGCCGACGGCGTAATTCTGTCGGCGATTAACTTCTTCTTGTTGTCGCGGAGGCGATTCTCAATCAGCCAGCACGGGCTGCCTGTACGGGCTGGTGATCTCCTTGAACGCGTGAATGGCGGCTGGGACGCCGGCGGCGCAGGGAGATGATCGAAATCGACGGCCGGCTGGAGTTCGAGGACTTCGGAGTCGTCCATGAAATAGGGGGCGGGGGACAGCGTTCGGGGGTCGGGATTCAGGTTTCGGGTAAGTGAGCCAAACTCAATTCCGGAAATTGTCCGCGGCGTTTTTCGATCGTAGGACGAGTCGGGAGAGGGGGCAAAGGGCGATTCCGCGCGGTCGTGTGAGCGATTGAAACTGGCCGGGCGTTTGGGGGTATAAGTTTTGCCCGCCGCGTCGTTTATCTTCCATTGCTGGCGCACTGGCGCGGATTTCCCCTGGCCTGAGGGCGGCGATTTCGGATATCGTAGCAATTGCCGCGGGGCGAACGATCCTGCGTTTTTCGGCGGTTCGCCATCATCTTGGACGTAGAACAACAAATGAGACCCATGAATCGACAACCTCGTTCCGTAGGAAATCGTCAATCTTGTGTCGTGCTGCTCGCGGCGATACTTGCCGCGGTGCTGGCGGCTGCTTCCGGTCGCACTGCGGAAGACGCGGCGGACGAATCGGCGAAGTCGCCCCTCGGCCGCAAGATCGAGAACTTCACGCTCCGCGACTTCCGCGGCAAGGAGACTTCGCTCGACGACTTCAAGACCGCGCCGGCGGTTGTGGTGGCGTTCCTGGGGACAGAGTGTCCGCTGGTGAATCTTTACACCGGCCGGTTGGCCGACGCCGCGAAGCATTACGCCAAACAGGGCGTGACGACGATCGTGGTCAACTCGAACGTTCACGATTCGATCGCCGAGATCGCCCACTGGAACGACCAACATAAGCTCGACCTGCCCGTGCTCAAGGACGCGGGCAACATCGTGGCCGACAAGTTCGGCGCGGTTCGCACGCCGGAATTCTTCGTGCTCGACGCCGACCGCGTGGTCCGGTACTGGGGCCGGTTCGACGATCAGTACGGCATCGGCTACCAACGGTCGGAGCCGACGGAAAAGTTCGTCGAAGCGGCGCTCGACGAAGTGCTGGCGAACAAGGAAGTCTCGCGGCCGCTGACCGAGTCGATCGGCTGCTACATCGGCCGGGTCCGCGAAGTGGACGAAACGAGCGACGTGACGTACGCGAAGCAGATCTCGCGGATTTTGCAGAACCGCTGCGTTGAATGTCATCGCGAAGGCGAGATCGCGCCGTTCGCGCTGACGAGCTACGAGGAAGTCCGCGGCTGGGCGGAGATGATCGACGAAGTGGTGAGCGAACAGCGGATGCCGCCGTGGCACGCCAGCGCCGAGCACGGCAAGTTTCGCAACGACGCTCGCCTCTCGGACGAAGAGAAACAACTGATTCACCGCTGGTCCCAAGCCGGCGCACCGCAGGGCGACGTGAAGGACATGCCCGAGCCGCGTAAGTTCACCACAGGCTGGCGGATTCCCAAGCCGGATCAGATCATCACGATCAACGCCAAGCCGTTCAAGGTGCCTGCCCGCGGCGAAGTGAGGTATCAGTACATCGAGGTCGATCCCGGCTTCACAGAAGACAAGTGGATTCAAGCCGCCGAATGCAAGCCGGGCAATCGCGCCGTGGTGCATCACATCATCGCGTTCGTGCGACCGCCCAATGCCCGTGCAAACAACGACGAAGCACCCGCCGACGAACACCCGTCAGGGCATTCGCGCGGCCGCATGGGCACGATCGAGTCCGACTGGCTGGCCGCGTCCGCGCCCGGTGCGCCGCCGATGAATTTGCCGGTGGGGCTGGCGAAGTTCGTTCCGGCGGGCAGCAAATTCGTGTTCCAAATGCACTACACGCCCAACGGCACGGCCACCACCGACGTCAGCGAAATGGGCCTCGTGTTCGCCGATCCGGCCAAGGTCAAGAAAGAAGTCGGCACGTGGCGAGCGGTCAATCCGCGGTTCGCGATTCCGCCGGGCGCGGAGAATTACGAAGTCAAAGCCCAGCACATTTTCCGCAAGGACACGCTGCTGCTGGCGATGTTTCCGCACATGCATCTGCGCGGAAAATCGTTCCGCTACGAGGCCGAGTTTCCCGACGGCCGCCGCGAAGTGCTGCTCGACGTGCCGCGGTACGACTTCGGCTGGCAGAACAGCTACGTGCCGGCCGAGCCGGTGCTGATGCCCGCCGGATCGAAGCTGCTTTGCACGGCGCACTACGACAACTCGGAGAACAACCTGTCGAACCCCGATCCGACGGCCACGGTCCACTGGGGCGATCAGACCTGGGACGAGATGATGATCGGGTACTTCTCGATGATCCTCGTCGATCAGGATTTGACGAAGAATCCGAAGGGAATTTCGCGCGTCGGGCGGTTTCGCGACGAGGTGAAGAAATCGGGGCAACCCAAGTTGAGCGACGATCTAAAGAACCGCGCTGCCGAGGCGTTGGAATCCTATGAAAAACTCATGGCGTTCATGGCGGAGCTTAAAAGATCGTTCCACAGGTGGATCGGATCGACGTTTCAACGGTCGCGGACGAAAAACTGACGATTCGCCTGGCGTCGCAGTCGGCCGAGGTTGCCCGGCGGGTCGGATCGAAGATTTCGCTGCCCGCGGCGAAACTGGCGCTAGCGGACTATGCCAAGAACGAGAAGTTGACGGTCCACGGCGATTTGTCGAAGGAGAAGGCACCGGATTTGGTCTTCGCGGCGAGAATGATGGCGTCGAGCGTTCACATTCCAATCACGCTGGATGGCGAAAAAGGAACGATCAACGTCTGGAGCATGGAGCGCGAGGCGTTTCCGGACGAGGCGGTGGCGCTGCTCAAGGAAGCGGTGGCGGCGATGAAGAAGCAATGACGAAGCGGCGCGAGCGATTCATTCGGGCGTTGGTGGAACGAAGCGCGGCTTTCTGCTAGGGTTGGAGATAGATTATTCGGCATTGATTATTCGGTGCCGATCCTCGCGAACCATCGCCGCTTGCCGCCCTATCCGCCTTCGATTCGCACCCTGAATCTCGAACCCACGATCTCTATGTCCATCGCTACGCCCGCGCCCGAATCCGCCGCGAAGAACGAACTGAAAATCGTCCAAGATGCGACCTGCACGTTTTGCGGCTGCGTTTGCGACGATATCGACTTGCACGTCGATGGGCATACGATCGTCGAAGCCAAGCGGGCCTGCGTGTTGGGCAAGGCGTGGTTCCTCAATCACGAGATCGACGACCGGCCGAGTTGTACGATCGAAGGACAACCGGCGACGGTCGAGCAGGGCATCGATCGCGCGGCGCGGATTTTGACCGAGGCGAAGTATCCGATCATCTATGGGCTGAGCGATTCGCCCGTCGAGGCGCAGCGCGTCGCCGTGAGCATCGCCGATTGGATCGGCGGCAACATCGACACCACGACGAGCGTCTGCCACGGACCGTCGGGCATGGCGTTTCAGGGCGTCGGCGAAGTGACCTGCTCGCTGGGCGAAGTCCGCAATCGCGGCGACTTGATTATCTTCTGGGGCAGCAACCCGGCCGAAAGCCATCCGCGGCACTTCACCAAATACAGCCTGATGCCCAAGGGCATGTTTCTGCCCAACGGGCGGAAGGACCGCAAGTGCGTGATCGTCGACGTGCGGAAGACGAAGAGCGCGAAGGCGGCCGACCTGTTCATTCAGATCAAGCCGCGGCGGGACTTCGAAGGGTTGTGGACGCTCAGGGCGCTCGCCCTGGGTTTGTCGCTCGACGCGGCGGTGATCGAGGAAGAGACCGGCGTGCCGCTCGACACGTGGCGACGGATGATGGACTGGATGATGGCCGCGAAGTTCGGCGTGATCTTCTTCGGCATGGGCGTTACCATGACGCGGGGCAAGCATTGCAACAGCGAGGCACTGCTCGCTCTCACCCGCGATATGAACAAGTACACGCGGTTTACGTGCAAGCCGAACCGCGGCCACGGCAACGTGACGGGGGCCGATAACGTCGTTACCTGGCGAACCGGATATCCCTTCGGCGTGAATCACGCGCGGGGCTATCCGCGGTTCAATCCGGGCGAGTACACAACGTCCGATACGCTCGCCCGCCGCGAAGCCGACGCGGCGATGATCATTGCCAGCGACCCGATGGCGAACTTCTCGCAGCCCGCGCGGGAGCATCTCAAGAGCATTCCATACATCGCGCTCGACCCGAAGGAAACGCCGACCACCCGGCACGCGACCGTGGCGTTCAACGTGGCCACCTACGGCATCAACACCGGCGGCACGGTCTATCGCATGGACGACGTGCCGATTCCACTACGCCCAGCGTTCGAGTCGCCGCATCCCAGCGATTTCGACGTGCTCAGCGGCATTGAGCGGCGGGTGCTGGAACTTCAGCGGCAGTGATGCACGTCGTTGATGCACGTCGCCGCGCGACATCGAATCGCGAATCCGCACGCGTTTCACGTGAAACGTTGGCCCTAAAGTGCCCTTGACAACCCCTCGCAATTCGGGCGGCCGAAAACAGCCCTTGACGGCCGATTCACCGACGACCGGGGACGGGAGCAATCCTGTTCGGCACGGGATTTGCGCTAGCGAGAATACATGCT
>JBBDYI010000135.1:0-4717 GCA_040901705.1 Pirellulales bacterium
CAGGTTGGTTATATAGAGCGCAGTCCCGTCGCCCTCGACCGTGGGATTCGTCGCCATCACCACTTCGCGAACCTCTCCGGTCCGCACCCGCTCGACGAGCCGGTCGATCGTCAGTTGATCCGCGCCAATCCCTTCCAACGGAGCAATCCGCCCCAGCAGCACGTGATACAGCCCCGGAAAACAAGCCGCCTGCTCCAGCGCCATCAAATCCCGTGGCTGCTCCACCACACACAGCAATCCGCGGTCGCGTCGCGGGTCGCGGCAAATCTCACACAGTTCGCCCTCGGCCAGATTGAAGCAGTCCTTGCAGTACCGCACGTTCTCGCGAACGTTGCGAATCGCCTCGGCCAATGCCAACGCTTCCGTCTTATGCACGCGCAACAAATGATAAGCCAGCCGCTCGGCCGATTTCTTGCCAATGCCCGGCAGCCGAGCCAAATGCTCGACCAACTGGCCAACGGATTCAGTGATCTGCGCCAAGGCGACCTCGATTGCGTCGACGCGGATTACTTAACTACAGAGGACACGGAGGACCAATTGATGAGTGATGAATGATGAATGATGAATGATGGCCGTGCGGCTCACACGCCTTTTGTTCATCATTCATTACTCATCATTCACCACTCGCGCCTCTCTGTGTCCTCCGTGCCCTCTGTGGTTAAGAATCCAACGCGACCGCGCGATTAACGTTCCAGCGTCTCGTAAGCCCGACGTTCGACGTTGTTGCGGAGATTCTCGACCGCGACCTGATACAACTCTTGCCCGGCCGCCGTCGGATATTCTCCGGTGATGCATGCCTGGCAAAGCTGATCGCGATCGAAGCCGACGGCCCGCGCGATCGCCTCGACCGGCAAGTAACGCAGCGATTCGGCGCCCAGCGTGGCCGCCATTTTGTCCTGAACTTCCGCGGTCAACTCGCCGTCCGGCATGAATTTCGGCGCGAACAACTCCCCGATGCTCGACATGTCGATACCGTAAAAACAAGGCGCCACGATCGGCGGGCAGGCCACGCGAACGTGAATCTCGCGGGCGTTGCCCATATCGCGGATGCGGCCCAGCAGCACCTTCATCGTCGTCGAGCGGACGATCGAATCTTCCACGAGAATCACTCGCTTGCCGTCGAGCACTTCGCGGAGCGGCGTGTACTTCGCCTCGGCGGCGCGGCGGCGACTGTTACTGCCTTCGATGAACGTGCGGCCGCTGTAACGGTTGCGGATCAGGCCTTCCATCGCGGGAATCCGCAACTCGTACGCCATCGCGTCGGCCGCGGCTTTGCTCGTGTCCGGCACCGGCACCACGATCGTGTCGTCGTCGAGCGGCACGAGGTCCAGCGACCGTTCTTGCCGCGCCAATTCCTCGCCGAGCCGTTTCCGCGCCAGATACACGCTGCGGTCGTCCAACGTGCTGGCCACGTTGGCGAAGTAAATCCACTCGAAAAAGCAGTGCGCCCGCCGCGAACTCGCCGCGAACGAGCGAATCTCGAACCCTCGTTCGCCGATCGTGATCGCCTGCCCCGGTAGCAGCGACTTGATGCTCTCCGCCGCAAAGCCGAGATTGAGCAGCGCTACGCTTTCGCTCGCCGCGGCGAACAACGGGCCATCCTTCGCGTAACACAGCGGCTTGATCCCCAGAGGATCGCGGACCACCATCATTTCGCCCATCGCGTTGAGCAGCGCCAGGCTATATGCCCCGTCAAACCGCCGCGCCAACCGCTGCCAAATCTCGAACGGCTCCGCCCGTCCGTCGGCCGACAGCTCTCGGCTGATCTCGTGCATGATGATTTCGGTGTCCGTCTCGCGGGCGAGGTGATGGTCGCCATCGGCCAGCAACTCGCGGCGCAAGTCCGGATAATTCGCCAACTGCCCGTTGAACGCGAAGCTGAACCATTTGGGCTTGAGCAGGTGATGCCGCTCGAACGGCTGGGCGTAACTGCGATCCTCGGCCCCGCACGTGGCGTAGCGAACGTGCCCGATCGCCGCCATGCCGGAGTACCGCTGCATCAGCGCTTCGGCCTTGGCGCGGTGCGACAGGCGGAACACCTCGGTCACGGTGCCCAATTCGCGGTGCGTGTCGAGCAGTTGCTGCCGGTCGGGGTCGAACGACGTGATGCCCGCCGACAATTGCCCGCGATTTTGAATATCGAGCAGCATCCGCGGAATCAGCCGCGCAGCATGCTCCGGACCTTGCTCGGGACAGAGCGGACTGACCGCGCCGCCCGGCATGTGGTAGACGGCGGCAATGCCGCACTCGTGACGTAATTCGCTCATGCAACGAGACTCATCGACGACACGAAAGCGAAAGGCCAGAAACCAGCCGGCGAGCGGACCGCATTTTATGCGAGCACGATCCGTTCCACAAGGAAGCGGTCGACGCCGTTTCCATCGCGTCGAATCGCATCGCTAGCAAATCCGATGATTTGGAAACTATTCCGTTCCCTCGAAACGGACACGTGGCGTCGCGACCCAAGACACCGGCATCAGACACGTCCTGCAGCCGCGTTCCGTATAAGCAAAATCGATAAACCTGCAAAACAACCGATCCGCACCGCAAAAAAAACGCGAGCAATGTCAAATAATTCCCTCTTTCGAGCGGTTCGATAAGCCATCGTCACTCGGTCCTCGGGCAAATCGAATCAACACGTCACGTCTCGATGTCGCGGCATCGCGTAACCCGACACTCTCGCGTCGAGCGGCAATCGGTCGAAAGCTAAGTGCTTATCCCAGAACTGGAGGCGAATCCTTTCGCCGAAGGAATCGCCTGATAGTGTTTTCGGCGAAAGGATTCGCCTCCTACGGATTCCGTTCCGGGATAGACGCTTACTTCGGCGGCGGCGCGATCGGTGCGCCGGTCACCGTCATTTGCAGCGAGTAGACCTTCTTATCGCACGTCAGGTACAGCGTTTTGCCGTCGGCGCCGCCAAAGGTCGCGTTGGTGCAGAATTCCGCGGTGGGTATCAGACCAAGCGATTTCCCTTCGCCGGAGACGACCCATACGCCGCCGCGACCGGCGAAGTACAGATTCCCGTCGGCGTCGATCGTCATGCCGTCGGGATCGCGGCGGCTTTCGGTCTTCGGATCGAAGAACACTTTGCCTTCGTCGAGCGATCCGTCATCGGCGACGGCGTAGCTACGCCAGAGTTTTTCGTGACTGTCGCTGACGTATAGCGTCTTGCCGTCGAGCGAGGCGATCACGCCGTTGGGCACCGCCATATTCGATATGACCTTGGCCAGACTTCCATCTGGCCGCAACAAATACACCGCGCTCGATTTGCGATCGCGAAAATCGGGGTCCGTGAAATAGATGTTGCCGTTGCTCGCCTGACAGACGTCGTTGGGCTGATGCCAGGCTTTGTCGGCGGCGCGGATCGCCGTCTCGGTCGGTCCGCGGGGGCCGATGGCGTAGCTGACTAGCCGATGACCGAACGCCTCGGCGACGAGCAAGCGGCCCTGGCGGGTCAGGAACGTGCCGTTGGCGCCCCCGCTGTCGTCGAGCCACACCGATGCGCGACCGGGTCGATCGAGGCGGAGGATTTGCGTTTTCCCCCCAACAAACGCGGTAAAGTACAGCTTTCCCGTGGCAGAATCCCACGTCGGTCCCTCGAAGAACGCATCGGCCGCGTAGACTTGTGTGATCAGCCCTCGCTCCGCGACGGTGGGTGGTATCGGCGTGTCGATCATATCGGCGGTTTGCGCAAGTCCGACGCTCACCGTGGCCAGGCAGGCGCAGAACAGCGTTGCGATGGCGATCATCAAGCTGCGCATGGGGCGCTTCCTTCGCATATTGAAGCGTGAATTGTGGCGCACACAAAAATCGGCCGCCGTCTCGCCACCGGTGAATCGCGAAAACGCTACGTGTCGACGAAGCGACGGGACCAATGTGGACGGCTGACGAACCGGTTGTCCGCGGCAAAGAATCGTAGCGGAAGGTCCTGGGCGGCGGAAATACCGATTCGCGGCGACGTCGCCACTCGCCACGGTTCCGGCCGCGGTTCGCCCGCGTCAATCCATAGCAGTTCGCCCGACGTCAGTGGGTGGGCGTCGAAACTGCGATCGATCGCCAGGGCCGCACAGAGTTTCGCCGGGCCGCGGGCCAATTCGTGCGACTTCGCGTCGCCGCGCCGCTGGGCCATCCATTCGCGGCCGGCAACCGGCTCAATGGCCCGAATCAGCACGGCGCTGGGCGTTCCCTCGGCTTGGGTGACGGCGTTGAAGCACCATCGGGAGTGGATCGCGTAGACGTAGGCGGTGCCGGGCGGACCGAACATCGCGGCATTGCGGCGAGTTTTGCCGCGGGCGGCGTGACACGCCGCGTCGTCCTGGGCCAGGTAAGCTTCGACTTCCACGATCCAGCCGGCGGCGAAGCCCTCGGGCGTTTCGCGAACGAGACGCATCCCAATCAGTTCGCGGGCCACGACCGTCGGATCGCGGTCGTAGAATTCGACAGGAACGATGGCGGTCCGTCGACGATCGCGCATTCGGATGCCTCGATTTTCCACATTCGTAACCGTCCAGCGGTGTGAAGCGTCGACCACGGAGCGTCGACCACGGATCACACGGATTTCACGGCTGCGATCGCCCTCGACGTGATTGCAACGCGACCCAGTTGCTCGATAAACATCCGTACTACAAACGCCTGAAATCTTGGTGCGGCGCGAAGGTTTTCTTATGCTGCGATTTGCAGGAGTTGTTGTGTATTGGCGGCGCGCGCTGCGAGGGTG
>JBBDYI010000136.1:0-4673 GCA_040901705.1 Pirellulales bacterium
AGTCATGCATAATTCCTGCTCGGGACGCGAGGATTTTGGGCGTTAGTAGTACAGAAGGAATTTCCTGGATTCTTAAGGCGCGTGCTCTTGTCGCAGGGCACTCGAAGTCTCGCGTCGGATGATTACCCAAGAACTCAATTTTGCCAATGCCGGCAGATCGACGGGAAATTCATCTGCGAAATCTGCGCAATCTGTGGATCCTGCCCGCGTGCTCGCAACACCGTGTTTACACGATCGCCCACAGCGTCGCGTCAATACGTCGTAGTCCGGGCCAGCGACGCCGCTTCGGCGCGGATCGCCAGTTCGACTTCCCAGCCTTCGCGGCGGATTCGCAGGTCGAGGTAGCCGAGGAACCGCACGATCGCCAGGAACCAGACGGTCAGCCATAGCGCGATCGGCAGCAGGACCGTCATCGTGGCGCGGTCGGTCTCGATGGCGTTAAAGAATTCGGCGCGGAGATAGCAGAGCGTCAGCCAGATGCTCGCCGCGGCCATCGATCCCAAAATGCCTGCGCCGATGAGTTGGACGATCGAATCGCCGCCGAAACCGGCGTGCAGCGCGGCGTTGCGGCGGGCGGTGGTCATCGTCGTCGAGCCGGTCGCGCGGCGGGGGTTGCGTTCGAGCAGGATGACTTCGTTGAGATACGGCCGCAGGCCGCGGGCGGCAATCGCCCAAAGTGCGACGGCCCAGATGACGAAGTTGGCGAAACCGCTACGGTCGCCAAAGCGTTGGAACGCCGCGGCCAGCAGCGCGAACAAGCTGCCGCGGACGATGCCTTGATACCACAGCAGTTGGCCGGCCGAGCGGGCAAGCTCGCGGAACAGTTGCCGCGTGGTGGCTCGCGTGCGGAACAGCACCTGGCCGAGGTAGATCGTCATCAGCGACGTGGCCAGCGGGGCGGCGATGATGACGAGCAGCGTCAATTGCGTTACGTAGGCCAGTCGCGATTCGCCGTCGTAGCGATCCCACGGAATGTCCCAGAGCACCCAAGCGTTGAACGCCGCGAACGGGGCCGCGCCGAGCAGCATCGCCGTGCATAGTGGCGCGAAGTGCCGGCGGGCGACATGCAGGGCAAGATCGAACAGCTCGCGCTTGCCGCGCTCGCGAATCGAAATCTCGGTTTGGTCGATGAACATGGCGCGGGCGGTCTTATACTTGGGCGCGTGGATCGGTTTCGTCGTCAGTCAATTCGCCGGCCATCATGCTTTTGCCGATCGCGCCAAGGACGACGAAATAGACCATCAGCACGAGGCTCGACGCGACGCCGAACAGCGCCTTGACTTCGTAGGGCATCGCCGACGGCGAGATGTAGCCTTCGATCAGGGCGGCCAATAGGAACAGGATCATCGTCACGCCCATCGCCGGCATGGCCGCTCGTCCGGCCTGGCGCATCGAATCGCCGCGTGTCAGCCCTCCAGTGAAAAGCAGGGCGAATCCGAGCCGCATGCCGACACCGGCCGCGAGCACGATCGCAGTCAGCTCGAACGGACCGTGCGCGGTGACGAACTGAAAGAAGTTCTCGCGGGGGCCGGGCACGGTCGTCATGTGGCCGAACACAGCGCCGAGATATGCGGCGTTGCCGACCGTTTCGAGAATACCGCCGACGCCGAACAGCAAACCGTGGGCGAACACGCGAAGGCCGATCGTCGTGTTGTGGCTCTGGTAAAAGCCGGTCATCTGCGTGCCGCCGCCGAGGTCCTGGTCCCACACGGCCGTTTCGTACATCGACTCGTACATTCGCAGGTTTTCTTCGCCGACCATTTGCGTGGCGAACTGCGGCATCGGCGACGCGGCCGAGGCGAGCCACATCGACATCGCAAACAGCCCCCAGAACAAGACCGAGGCCAGGCGGATGCAGCGATCGTCGTACAGCCGGGCCGGCACGGCATAGAGCAGCTCGTTCATCCACGCGCGGATGCGGAACCGGCGGCTGCGGTAGAGCTGGTTGTGGGCGCGGCCGACGAGTTGATGCAGGTAGTCGACGGTGCTCGGCGGAAGCTGGTAAGACTCGGCGAGCGCAAGGTCGGCGCAAACCGCCCTGTATAGCGAGGCGAACCGCGCCACGACCGGCGCGGGCAGCCGCCGCCACTGCTCGAGCTTGCGGCAAAGCTCGTCGAGCTGTCGCCAGTTGCCGCGGCGGGATTCTAGGAGTTGGGCGACTTTCATCGGGCGGAAATCGGGATGCGGGGTTCGGGTCTCGGGAATGTCGAGGTCAAACTTGGATGAGCGGGGCTTGGGTGATTGGGCTGTTGAGGTCTTCGAAGACTTTCGGCTCGGCCGTGTCTTGGCCTGGGTCCGTGGCGACGAACGTGCGGTGGTAGAGGGCGCACAGGAGCGTGTCGTAATTGGTCGCCGACGGCATGCGGAGGCGGGCCGCGAGCGGTACGGCCAGGTGGCGGGCAACTTCCGCTCGCCGTAGCGGCGACAGGGTCAGCCGACGCTCGGCGTACATCGACAGCGCTTTGCCGAGCGAACGGGTGACCTCGAAATCGACGGGGATCTCGGCCGACAAGGCGAGCGCCGCGGAATCGGTGATCTGCACCACGCCGTGCGACCAGGCGCGGCGTTCGACGACGACCATCGTGCCAGCGGCCAAATCGCCCAGCCGTTGATAGCGGTCCGTAAGCGCCATCGATATCAGGCCCACCCAGTACAGCCCGATAAGTTGCATCTCCGGCAGGATGAAACCGAACGCATACGGCATCGTATCGACGTCGCGAAGAATGTTGCGGAGCACGGCCTGCAGGGCGTTGATCGGCCGGCCGTCGACGGTTAGCACGCGGAGGCCGATCAACCGCTTGCCGGGCGTTTGGCCGTTCCAAAACGTCTCGAACAGTCCGCCGTAGAAATGCGTGAGCACGAAGAAGCCAATGGCGAGAAAGCCGAAGCCAAACTGGACAATCCCGGTGCTGGACACTGCCCACAGGACAAGGAGCATGACCAGGGCGATGAGAACGCGCAGGGCCAGGTCGATCAGATAGGCCGGCAGGCGGCGGAAGGGGCCGGCGACTTCGTAGTGAAACGCGACATTTTCCGGCGTGACGACGTCGACCTGGCCGTCGATCGAGGGCGCGTCGAGTCGCCGCGCGTCGGTCGAAGGCGAAGAAGCGGCCATAAGCAGCGGTGACTCGGGCTTTCAGGGCACGTCGCATGGTCTCGACTCGATTATTTACGAACCCAGGGGGGTACGCAAGTTGGCGCGATGCCGAGTCCGTGCCGTGCGACCGACGGGCCATCCTGCGATAACGCTACTTTTACAGCCGGCCGCCGATAGCTTGGCAGCCGGTAGCTTGGCGGCGCTTGCTTCTCCCGATTCGGCTAGCGAAAATGGACGTTCGCAGCAATTTCGGCGGCGGGCGCTCGCGATCACGTTATCGCCGTTTGTCGATCATTCAACGCAGTTACAAAGGAGAGTCGCATGACGCGCGGTCGTTTGTTGTGGGCCGGTTCGTTGTTGGCTTTGCTCGTTGCCATTGCGGCGCAGGTCAATTTGTCGACCGCCATCGCCCAAGACGCCGACAAGGGTGCCAAAAAGGGCGCCGACAAGCCAGAGGCGTTCTTGATTCCGCGGCTGGCGGGTCTCGATTACGTTTTGCAGGGCGATTACGTCGGCGACGTGTTCATTGGCGCGGACCAAAAGAAACGCGCGGTGCAAGTCGTCGCGCTCGGCGACGGCAAGTTTCACGCCAGGCTCTACGCCGGCGGGCTGCCCGGCGATGGCTGGGATGGGAACAAGCCCGAGGAGTTCGACGGCGCGGCGGACGGCGAGTTCGGCGTTTTCAAATGCTCGCTCGGCACCTGCACGATCAAGAACGCGGCGATGACGATCGAGAACGCCGACGTGGTGATCATCGGCACGCTGATCCACGAAGATCGTGCGAGCAAGACCATCGGCATGAAACCGCCCAAGGGCGCTCAACTCCTGCTCGACAGCAGCGACCCGCTGCTCACCGAAGAGTCGCTGCCCAATTGGGTCAGCGTCAAGGAGGGCGAGGAGCCGCAACAGGACTACGTCGCGATTTGCCAGGGCGTGAACAGCAAGGCGACGTTCCAAGACTGCATCATGCACATCGAGTTTCAGACGTCGTTCATGCCCAAGGCGTCGGGGCAGGGCCGCAGCAACAGCGGCGTCTACCTGCAAGGCCGGTACGAAGTCCAAGTACTCGATTCGTTCGGCCTGGAAGGCAAGGACAACGAGTGCGGCGGCATTTATGAGATCAAAGCGCCGTCGATCAACATGTGCTACCCGCCACTGGCTTGGCAGACATACGACATCAAGTTCACCGCGGCCAAATTCGACGCCGACGGCAAGAAAACCGCCAATGCGCGGATGACCGTGATCCACAACGGCGTGAAGATTCACGACAACGTGGAAGTGCCGCGGGCCACCCGCGCCGCCCCCAACGCCGAAGGTCCGGAGCCAGGCTTTCTGCACTTGCAGGACCACGGCTGCCCGGTGCGATACCGCAACATCTGGGTGCTTGACACCAGCAAGGCAAAGCAAGAGCCGCCGAAGGACGCGCCGACCGAAGAGAAGCCGGCCGAGTAGCGGCACTCTGCGACTCGGACGCGAAACGACGCCACTTTTAGTGCTTATCCCGAAACCGAAAACTGTAGGAGGCGAATCCTTTCGCCGAAGCCACGGTCAAGCGATTCTTTCGGCGAAAGGATTC
>JBBDYI010000137.1:0-4652 GCA_040901705.1 Pirellulales bacterium
CGGCGCCGGCTCACGACGATACTTTCGCGCAATTCGCAAGCCGCGCGGTCGCGCTGGCGGCCTCCGCGCAGCGAACGACTCCATTCGATGCCGACGCGACCGCGGCCGCGCTGGCGGTTGCCCGATCGTCGTCCGCGGTGCGCGGCACGGCCGCGAACGTCTCGGATGAAGCGATCGATGGTCAGCGAGAGCTTGCCGACCGCGCGGAACGAACCTGGCGTCGGCTCGACGGCGAGGAAAACGCGCCGACGACGCCGCCGGTAAAGGATGAATGCGGAGCCGCACAGTTCCACGCCGCAGAAGCCATCGACGCGGCCGTCGACGCGGCAATCGCCGATGTGCTGTTGCCGAACGCCGCCGACCGCAAGCAATGATCGCGCTTGTCACTCGATTGCCGCGAACGCAATCCGGCGTCCCACACGGTCCCACAGTCGGATTAGCCTATCCTCGCGGTCACCGCGGCACGGAGTACTGCATCTACGCCCGCCGCAACCGGCCCCGGATTCCTGGGAGCCGCTCTGGGAGTTGCTCCCAAGATCAGCGTATCCGCGGAAAACGGACACGCATATCCAACGATTCCCTGACGCTGCGTTTCGCACGGAGCGACGCTGCCCGCCAGAGCCACGCCAAATTGATTCCAAAGTTGTTGGTTTGTCATTCCCGGCGCGGGCGAACCGCCGCCGAACGGAGCCGCAGGGGGAACGAAGTCTGGGCTCTGCTCAAGGTAATACACTCGGAAGTCGTCGCCCTGCACGCGATTGAAGTTCTGAACCACAACGACGTCGGGACTGAGTATATCGCGCGACGCGATCGATCGCTCCGGCGCATATGCCATTCTGATATCGAACTGTTCGCTCGGCGAATACAGCATGGCCGACGTATCGACCGGGCGGAACAACACGTCGACAATTTCAAGCGCTTTGCCCACGTACAGCGATTGAAATAATTTCAACGTCGGCACTTCGATATTGACGAAGTTGGTCAATTCGACGTTTTCGATCCGCGTCGGCGCCGCGACCACGCCCGATTCGATGCGCGAACTGGACGCCTCTGGAGCCTGAATGCCGATGAAGTGGTTGGCGATTCGCGTGTCGACGATGCGAATATCGCTGGTTTCGTAAGCGTGTAGCTTGATGCCGACGGTTTCCCTGTCGGGTCTGCTCGTGATTCCGATCGCCGTATTGCTGCCGAGAAGCACACTGTCGGCGATGGTCAGTCCGCGCAAGCGATAGCCTTCGATGGCGCTGCCGTCGGTATGCCAAATCCGCAGCCAACGGAGAACCATATCGGCGCTGCGATCTGTGCCGCCGTTCGGCGAGGCCAGCCACACGCCAGTTCGCGTGCGGCCGTAAACTTCGAGATTTTCGATCGTGCCGCTGGGATTCTGGTCGAGCACGTACGATTCGCCCGGTTCGCTGACGATCGCGCCGCGAAACGCCGGAAGGGGCAGATCGTCGCTATACCCCGCATTGATCACGACGCCGGCGAAGGATGCGTCGGCGACGACATTTTCCCGCAGCGTATTGCCGGACCGCCGCATCCAAAATCCGGCTCCGCTACGACCCGTGTCGCCGGCCAAAATGTCGTCGCTCGATTCCAGGTTCGTACCTTGAATCCGCGCGGCGAAATTGCGGTAGAACAAGTTCTCGATTTCGGAGCCGGCCTCGGTGACGAATCCGCTGCCCTGCATCTTGTAAGAGATGTTGTCCTGAATCAATCCGAAACTTGTCCCGTGGACCCCCAGTCCCCATTTGCGGCCGTCGTCCAGCGTATTGCCGACAAACTGGAACTGATATCCCGCGTTCGCCGGATTCCGAGGACCGACCAGATGATGCAGGTGGACGGAATATCGGCCGATCTGATTCGTGCCGACGTGCGTTACGTTTGCGTTTTCATCGACCTTCGTGTTGTCGAGTGGCCGCATCGCGTCGGTACGGCCGAGTTGCTGGAACCGGGCGTAGCGAACATCGACGTCGGCGCGGCCGCCGAGCAGCACGTGCCCGCGGACGCCGTTGGGCGTCGCGGATCGAAACACGACGTTGCGATCCAAGACCGCGGCGTGGGGCAGGAACTCGACTTCGCCGCGTTCGTTGCGCGCGCCGAGATGATCGTACGCCAGCGGCGCGGTCAAGTAGACGCGCGTGCCAACGACGCGATCGATCGTCGCCTCTTCCCACCGCGGTCTGAACAGGCCCTCGAGTCCAGCGGCAATCTCATCGACCATGTGCGGCGGAATTTGCCGCGTGTCCGGCAAGAAGATCGTTTCGCCGGCGTTCCAGCCAGTGAACTTATCGCCGAAATCCAGATAGGTGTCGCCCGCCTTTGGCTCGCTGGAGAGCCGCAGCCACGTTCGCGACTTGGGTGCGCCGTTAATCGTTACTTCGCCAAACCCAAGCAGCCCGACGCCGTACTGATTGGGGTCCGCAATGGTATCGAGCCACGCGCCGTCGAACACGACCTCGGCTTTGACTGCGGCGGAGATCGATTTGGTCCGCTGGCCGATTTGCAGTCCGCCGCCCTCGAAGACGATCAACGTACCGACCGTCAGCCGCGTATCGACGTCTCGGCTAAACCGCAATGTGGCGCCAGGACTGACGCCGATCGCCTTGATCGACGCCGTGCTCACCGCGGCGTAATCGACGACGGTTCCCGCGGCGATGAGAACGACGTCGCCATATTGCGGCACGCGTGCGGCCGACCAAATCTTGGGATCGGACCAATCGCCGCTGCTCACCGTCGAATTCGTCGGTTGCTGGACGAAATTCGGAATCTTGTCGTGCTGTAGTTGAATGAACGCCGCGGTCGGGTCACTGGCGTGGATCGGCCCATGCTCGGACGCGGCGGATTGCGCGCCGCCGACCATCGCCTTGCTTGCGCCTGCGCCGCCGATCAACTTCGGCTGTATCAATGCCGCGGCCGCCGCTCCGACCACCGCCACCGATGATGCCGCCGCCGATGGTGCCGCCAATAGCGGTCCCATTGGCGTTGTCGCGACGGGCGAAGTCCACACAGATGCGATCGTTGCCGAAAGCATCGCTCGTGGTTCGAATCTCTCGAAGTACGTCCGCCGTTCCCCTCGCGCGCTCGACCGCATGCTGCCCCCGGTGATGGCTCGTGGCCCCGATCGTTCTCGTTCGATGGTCGCGGTCGTTGGCACCGCGACGATCGTTGCAACGATCGTCGCCACGAATTCCCGCACTGCCGTCGGCTCGTTCTTCAATTCATTGGCCGCCACACGACCTGCTGGAGTCCAGCGACGATTTGAGTTCGCCGACTGCGCAGTTTAGGAAAAAGGTAACGATATTGGCGCTGCGAGTCAATGAAAATCGCGAAGATCAACGATTTATCCCTTGACAGTGCGACGCTCTTGCGGGGGAAGGCGGCTACTTCGGTTTCAAGAGTCAAGCAGCGCTTCGCGGTGGGTGCGCGGCGACGTTGCGTGGCGTTTGCCGCGGTACACTATGCCCGAGTTACCCTCGATCGGTGCCGAACGTCTGCACGGCGTCGATGCTGCGACTGAGCGTGGCGGCCATGACCAGGCGGTCGAAGCCGAGCGCAACGCCGGTGCAGTCGGGCAGACCTGAACGCATCGCCGCCAACAGCCGCTCGGCCGGCGGCAGCGTCGGTTTGCCATCGGCGTGGCGGCGGTCGTTGGCCTCGCCCATGCGGCGCTGCAACTCATCGGCGTCGGTCAACTCGCGATAACCGTTGGCCAGTTCGAGGGCGTCGACATAAAGCTCGAACCGCTCGGCGACGCGATGGGCCTCGTCGGGCCGCCGGCCTTGGGTCGTCGTCGCCACGGCGGCCTGGCTTGCCGGATAGTGATAGAGCATCGTCGGCCGCTTTCGGCCCAATTGCGGCTCGACCAGCTCGGCCAGCAAAACATTGAGCAATTCGTCGCGATGGTGCGCGCGGATGTCTGGCGAGAGCGAGAGTCCTCGCGCCGTGGCCAGTGCCGCGAGTTCGCCCGTGTCGGCCGCGAAGGGATCGACGCCAGCGTGAAGCCGAAAGGCGTCGCCGTAGGTGATTCGTTCGGCCGGGCCGCGACCGAGCAGCGCTTCGCAAAGGTCCGACAGCAGCGTCATGCCGTCGTCCATCGCGTCTCCGCGGCGATACCATTCGACGATAGTGAACTCCGGATTGTGCAGTCGCCCGCGTTCGCCGCCGCGAAACGAGCGCGTGACCTGATAGATCGCTTCACCGCCGGCGGCCAGCAATCGCTTCATGTGCGCTTCGGGCGAAGTTTGCAGCCACATCCGCCTGCCGAGGGCAGGCTCGCGCGGGTCATCGAACAACACGGTCGAAAGCGGATCGAGATGCCGCTCGACGAGCACTTCGCCGGAAAGCAACGGCGTTTCGACCTCCAGGAACCCGCGCTCGTCGAAGAACGCCCGCAGCAAGCGAAGCAACTCCGCCCGCCGCCGCAGCATGTCCCAAGTCGCCGTAGGCTGCCAATCGGTCATCGTTTGCCGGTGTTGCGTCGGTTGTTTAAGCACAGAGGATACGGACGGGGAGCACAGAGGGTCGCAGAGGCGGCGGTATTGAGCGAAGCTGGACGAGTACTTGCAATGATCGACGAATGCGCAACCGCCCCCAAACTCATCACTCATCACTCATCACTCATCACTCATCACTCATCACTCATCACTCAT
>JBBDYI010000138.1:0-30429 GCA_040901705.1 Pirellulales bacterium
CAACGAACAAACAGCCCGTAAGCAAAATCAAAATCGTCAAACCAGCACGCCACACAGTAATCATCCAGCTTCCTCTATGCCTGACCACTGACCACTGCCTAAAAAATCCGCCAACAAAAAACGCGGCGGATTGTCCCGAAATCGCCTCGGCGAGTCAATCCGAACGGCCCAATCGGGCGTCCGTCGACGGCCCCGCGAAGCCGCCCCGTCAAGTCAATATTCGCCATGCCACAAAGCCTTTTGGCATAAGCACTTGCGACGCACGATTCCGCGCGGCGGGCAATTGCCAGCAGCCCTCAAAACCGCTATATTCAGCGTTTTCGCATTTGCTCTGAAAGTCCGGGAAAGGAAGCACCTTTGGCCGACGATATTGACGACGTGGACGAGCCGACCGAGCCAGACGATTCGGGCGATGCCCAGCCGACCGGCGAGGGGGGCGACGGAGCCGGAATCGGCGATCAGGGAAACATTTACACGCTGCCCATCGAGCAGGAGCTCAAGGACAGCTATCTCACTTACGCGATGAGCGTCATCGTCTCGCGTGCGCTGCCCGACGCGCGCGACGGCCTCAAACCGTCTCAGCGGCGAATTCTCGTCGCCATGAACGATCTGAATCTTTCGCCCGGCGCGTCGCGGGTGAAATGCGCGAAGATTTCCGGCGACACCAGCGGTAACTACCATCCGCACGGCGAAAGCGTGATCTACCCAACGCTCGTCCGCATGGCCCAGGATTGGAACATGCGCTACGTGCTCGTCGACAAGCAGGGCAACTTCGGTTCGGTCGCGGGCCTGCCGCCGGCCGCCATGCGATACACCGAAGCCCGCATGTCGCCCTTCGCCTCGCTGATGCTCGAGGACATCAAACTCGACACGGTCGACTATGTCCCCACCTACGACGAGCGGCACACCGAGCCGACCGTCCTGCCGTCGAAGTTTCCAAACCTGCTGGTCAACGGCGCGAACGGTATCGCCGTCGGCATGGCCACGAGCATCCCGCCGCACAACCTCAGCGAAGTCTGCGACGGCGTCATCAAAGTGATCGACGAGCCGGACGTGTCGGTCGACGAACTGATCGAGTTGATTCCCGGACCGGACTTTCCGACGGGCGGCGTCATCTGCGGCCGCTCCGGCATCCGCCGCGGCTACCACACCGGCCGCGCCACGATCACGCTCCGCGCGAAAACCACCATCGAGCAAAAGGGCAACCGCCAGCGGATCATCATCAACGAGATTCCGTTCCAGCAGACCCGCGACCGGATCGAGGAACGCCTGTCGGACCTGGTCAACGAAGGCCGCGTCAAGGGCATCTCCGACATCCGCAACGAGAGTGACTTGGAAGAACCGGTCCGGCTGGTGATCGAACTAAAGAAAGACGTCGATCCGGAACTGGTGCTCAATCAGTTCTATCAGTTCTCGCCGCTGCAAGACACGTTCTCGCTGATCTTGCTCGCCCTGGTCGACGGCAAGCCGCGCGTGCTGTCGCTCAAGAACATGATCGAAGAGTTCATTCGGCACCGGATGGCGGTGATTCGTCGCCGCACGCTGTTCCTGCTAGCCGAAGCCCGGGCAAGAAAACACCGCGTCGAAGGCCTGTTGCTCGCCCACGCCAATATCGACGAAGTCATCCGCGTCATCCGCACGTCGAAAACGCAACCCGAGGCCAAGACGCGGTTGATGGCGATCGAGTGTCCCTCGTCGCTGATGCAGCGCGCGCTCGGCGATCGCGGGTTCGAGAATTTTCAAGCCGAACGCGGCGCGGCCCTGCACTACACGCTCACGCCCGTCCAGGCCGATGCGATTCTCCGCATGACGCTCGGTCAATTGGTCAATCTCGAACAGGAACGGCTCGCCCAGGAATTCGAAAAACTGCTCGACGACATCACCGAGTACAACCGCATCCTCTCCGACGAGCGAAACATCCTGGCGATCATTCGCGAGGACACGCTGGAAGTCAAACGCAAATTCGGCGACAAGCGCCGCACGGAAATCAGCGGCGAAGAGATCGGCCACATCGACCTGGAAGACCTGATCGACGAAGAGAACATGGTCGTCTCGATCAGCCACAACGGTTACATCAAGCGGACCGCGGCCAGCGTCTACCGCGCGCAGCGCCGCGGCGGCAAGGGCCTCACCGGTGCCAAGACCGACGAAGAAGACCCGATCCAGCACCTGTTCGTCGCCAGCACGCACGACTACCTGCTGTTCTTCACCAACTTCGGCAAGGTCTACTGGCAAAAGGTGTACGACCTGCCCCAGTCCGGCCGCGACAGCCGCGGCCGCGCGATCGTCAACCTGCTGAACCTCGCCGAGGGCGAGCAAGTCGCCGATTGCCGCGCGGTGCGCGATTTCAAAGCGCCCGACCACTACCTCATCATGGCCACGAAAAAAGGCCTCGTTAAGAAGACTCCGCTCGACGCCTACAGCCGTCCCAAGCGCGGCGGCATCATCGCCATCAAGCTCCGCGACGGCGATGAACTGGTCGATGTGGCCGTGACCAAACGCGGCGACGAGATCGTGCTCGCCACCGCCCACGGCATGGCGATCCGCTTTAGCCAGTCCGATGCCCGGCCGATGGGCCGCAACTCCAGCGGTGTGAAAGGCATTTCACTCGCCGGCGACGACTGCCTCGTCGGCATGGTCGTCGCCGATCCCGACGCCACGCTGCTCACCGTTTGCCAACACGGGTACGGCAAGCGAACGACGTTCGGCCCCAACAGCATCGACTCATCCGACGAAGGCCCCGAAGTCGAAGCAACCGACGACGCAGCCGACGATATCGCCGACGAAACACCGGAAACGCCGGACGTTACTGGCACGGGCGATGAAACAAACGGCGATGAAACAAACGGCGAAGAAGACAGCGGCTCGTCCGGCGCTCGCTATCGCACGCAGCGCCGCGGCGGCAAGGGCCTCCGCGACATCAAAACCACCGACCGCAACGGCCCGGTGATTGGCATCTGCCGCGTCGACGACACCGACGAAGTGATGATGATGACCGCCCGCGGTAAGATTCAAAAAATCCGCGCCGCCGACGTCAGCGTCATCGGCCGCAACACCCAAGGCGTCCGCATCATGACGCTAGACGAAGAAGACACGCTGGCGGCCGTGGTCCGCGTACCGAAGGACGAAGAAGACGAAGCGCCCGTCGAAACGGCACCCGAAGCGCCGCCCATCGCATGACGTTTGCGTGCGGTGGCGCTGCCACCGTTCGTTTGCTTGCCGCGCGACCTCGATCCTATTTCCGAAAGTGAGTCAGCATGTCGCGCCGCGCGCTCGTCACCGGCATTACCGGCCAGGACGGATACTACCTTGCCGATTTGCTCTTGAAGCAAGGCTACACCGTGTCCGGCATGTTGCGGCCCGAGCCGCGGCAGAATTTCGCCCGTATCGCGCCGCTCGAAGACCGTCTCACGCTCGAAGTCGCCGACCTCAGCGATCAGCAGTCGGTGCTGGAACTGGTCCGCCGCGTCGCGCCGGACGAAATCTATAACCTTGCCGGCAACAGTTTCGTGCCCGACAGTTGGCAAGACCCCGTCGTCGCCGGCGACGTGATGGGCCTGGGCGTGGTCCGCCTGCTCGAAGCCGTCCGCGCCGTGAACCCTGCCATCCGTTTCCTGCAAGTCGGCTCCAGCGAAATGTTCGGCCAGGTCGACGTCGAGCCGCAACACGAGCGCACGCCGTTCCGCCCGCGCACGCCGTACGGCGCGGCCAAGGTGCTGGCCGCCAACGCCGTGGCGAATTTCCGCCGTCATCACGGCCTGTTCGCCTGCACGGCGATCGCGTTCAACCACGAATCGCCGCTGCGGAACAAACGGTTCGTGGTCCGCAAAGTAACAGACGCCGTCGCGCGCATCAAACTCGGCCGGCAGGATAAGCTCATCCTCGGCAATCTCGACGCCGCCCGCGATTGGGGCTTTGCCGGCGACTACGTGCGGGCGATGTGGATGATGCTCCAACGCGACGCGGCCGACGATTTCGTGATTGCGACCGGCGAGAAACACACGGTCCGCCGACTCGTCGAGCAAGCGTTCGCCCACGTGCAGCTCGACTGGCAGGCACACGTCGAGGTCGACCCGCAACTCTTCCGCCCCGAAGACAGCACCACCCTCCGCGGCGACAGCACCAAGGCTCAAGCGGAACTCGGCTGGTCGCCGCAGATTCACTTCGACGAATTGGTCCGCATGATGGTCGACGCCGATTTGCAGCAGGTTCGCGCGGAAAGCGATTAATGCTGCCTGTTTTCGCCGGCATCTGACCCGGCCGCGTCATCATCGGCCGCGTCGTCCTCGGCCGGCTGCTCTACCTTTGGTTCGACCTTCTTCACGGCCGGCGGCGGACGACCGCCGATTCTCTGTCGTACGATCGGCTTTGGCCGGTCGGCGAAGTCGGCTCCGATCAAGTCCTCCAGCTTTCGCTTCTGCGCCGGCGAAAGCTCATCGAGTATCTCCTTGCGCGCTTCTTCGCGCAGCTTGGCGAACTCTTCTTCCAACCGCTGTTGAACTTCGTTCGCCTTCCGCCGGATCCGCTCCTTTTGCGCGTCGTCGATGTCGAGCGTCTTGGCCAGTTCCGTATCGACCAGCGACCCGGACGTGCCGCGCTGCTTCATCTTCATGCGGAGCGAGATTTCTTCGAGCCGTTTTTTCTGATGCGGCAGCAACACATCATCGATCTTCTTGGCCAGTTCCTCGCGTAGTTCCTTCATCACCTCTTGCGTATTCTGTAAATCGACCGACGGAGCGGCGATGCGAGGCGCGATGCCGCCTCCCGGGTTTATTCCGCCTGGATTGCCGCCGTCGCGCTGCTGTGTCTCGCGAATCCGCTGCTGATGCTGCTCGCGCATCTCGGCGAAACGTTTCTGCATCTGCTCCTGCATCTGCCGCTGGGCGTCGCGAATCTTCTCGCGCTGATCGTCGAGCAGTTCCAGTTCCTGCTGCACGTTGCCCTGGTCGAGCAGCGACGACGGATCGGTGCTCCACGGCTGGCTAAAGAAAAGTCCGCCGCCGTCGCCGCCGTTAATGATCAACGGCATCGCAAACGCGGGGCCGTCGCCCGGAGCAATTTCGATCTGCAGCGCCGGCGGCGCGATCGCGAATTCGACATCCTGGCCCGTCGCGCTCCCGGCCAGCGCGCCGACCGCCAGCAGCGTCGAGCCGGTCAACATCAACCCCCGCAACACACGATGGATTCTCGCCAACATGAGATATCTCCTGTAACGACGAAACGCGATGAACGATCGAGAACGAGCTACCAAACGCAAGCCATCCAGCCCCGCGGCTCTCCCGGCCGACGCCGAATAAGTTACCGCCCGCGCCGCGGTCTTTTGCACAAAATCCCTAAAATGCGAAAATCGACGCGCCACTCAGCCGGGCGCGACGGCCACCAGCCTATCCTCGCGGCCCCGGCCGCGCCAATCGCGATTCTCCTTATCCGCGTCTGCCACGTCGTCCGCCCTACCAGAGGCAAATTTCACCCACGAATTCTGCTGTGGAGGCTCGAATAAGAGTTCATTCACCGGCGTGCGTCAATTTCGTCGCATCGTGAAATGTGCCCGTGAAACGTGCCCAAGTTATCTATTCCCAATGGCGTAGATGGCTTTATCCGTGCGAACAAAAAGCCGATCATCCGCCACCGCCGGACTGGAGTTGAACGTGGCCCGCGGTTCCACTTCGTTTGTCGCCAACAGTTCGTATTCGGGCTTCGCCGGCAGCACGAACGCCGTGCCTTGGCGGTTGAAGTAGTAGATTTTTTTGTCGGCCAGCACGGGCGAGGCGTAAACCTGGCCGGCCCCCCGGACGCGCTCTTCGTAGACGATTTTGCCCGTGACGGCTTCGGCGCAGTAAGCAATGCCGAGGTTTTCGTGCATCCAGTAGACGTGGCCTTCGTGGTAGACGGGCGACGTGACGTTCGAGCCTTTCTTGCCGAGCCAGACGCGGTGGGTTTCGTCGACGTTGCCGCGGCCGCCGAGACGTACTGCCAGCGAACCGCCGGTGCGGCCGCCGACGCTGTAGACGACGCCGTCGTGCGCGATCAGGCTGGGGGCCATGTACCAGTCGATCTTCGTGTCGGCGTTCCACAGTTCCTTGCCCGTGTCGGGATCGAAGCCGAGCAGCTTGCGGAAGATGGCGACGACAAGTTCGGTTTTGCCGTTGGCGGTTTGAGCGAGAATCGGCGTGTTCCAGGCTTCCTTGATGCCGCGGGCGCGCCAGATTTCTTTGCCGGATTCGCGGTCGAGGGCGACCATGGATTCGCTTTCGACGCTGGCGTTGACGATGACGGTGTTCTTGTAGAGGATCGGCGAGGCAGCGCTGCCCCAGCCGTTGGTGCCGTCGCCGACGTCGGTTTGCCAAAGCTGTTGGCCGTCGTGGTCGAAGGCCAGCACGCCGGACTTGCCGAAGAAAACGTACACCCGGTCGGCGTCGGCGACGGGCGTGCTGGTCGCGTAGCCGTGCCCTTCGCGGTTCTTTTCCTCTTCGGGCTGCTTGGCGGCGACCTCCTTGGTCCAGCGAATCTTGCCGTCGGTTCGATTGAGACAGATCAGGTGTCGCGTCAATTTGGCGATGTCACCACGGTTCTCGCTGTAGCCCGTGTAGCACGTGAGGTAGATGCGGTCGCCGATGAGAATCGGGCTGGACGCGCCGGCACCGGGCAGGTCGGTCTTCCAGAGTACGTTTTCGTCGGCACTCCAGGTGGTGGGCAGGCTGTTGCTTTCGGCGATGCCGCTGCCGCCGGGGCCGCGGAATTGCGTCCAGTCGCCGGCCGTGGGATTCACGCTGGCGGCATCGCCAACTGCGTCGCCACCACCACAGGCAGTGCCGGCGACGAGTACGAACAAGGTCAGTGTGGCGGACAGGTGGCGAATTCGGGGCGATCGCATTGCGTCTCCTCGTCGTTGGGGTTCGCGGAAACAGCCGTCTCTATGATAGGTATCGTAATCGCCCGTGGCGGCGGCAAGCAACACTAGGCGACGCGATGCGCGCACATAAGGGCGGCAGGGACGTTCATTCGCTTTTATCGAGCGCGGAGCATCGCCAACAACCGACGGGCCATCGCTTCGGCGAACGCGGCGTCGTTGATATGCTGGTCGAGTTCGACCACTTCCACGCAGTCGCTCGCGCCGGCTTCGGCAAGCTTCGTGCGGATCGCGGTGAATAGCGCCGATCGGGCGGCGGGATCGTCGAACGGCTGCCCCTTGGCGTCGATGGCAGATACGCCGTTGGCCGGAAGAAACACGGCGACCGGTCCTCGGGCCGCGGCCAGCATGCGGCCGATTTCGCCACCGATCGCCGCGCATTCGTCGGCAGTCGTTCGCATCAGCGTCACGCTAGCGTTGTGCTGGTAGAACTTGCGGTCCGCAAACTCCGCAGGCACTGTTTCCGCCGCGTGAAAATTGACCATGTCGGTCGCGCCGACGGAAACGACTTGGGGAACGCCTTTTTCGGCCGCCGCGGTAAGGCGGTTCGGACCGGCGGACAGCACGCCGCCGACCAGTTCGTCGGCCAGTTCCGTCGTGGTGATGTCGAGCACGCCGGCGAACAGGCCGTCGCGGATGAGCGACTCCATCGCTTGGCCGCCCGATCCGACGGCGTGAAACACGACCACTTCATAACCGGCGTCGGCGAGGATGCGTTTGGCGGCTTCGACGCAGGGGGTGGTGACGCCGAACATCGTGGCCGCGACGAGCGGCTTGTCCGCCGTCGCGCCGTCGTGAGCAGCCGAACTCTGGGTCTCGCGGGCGCGGACCATGCCGGCCATCGCCGCGGCGGCGTTGCCGAGCACGGCCCGACTGATGCGGTTGATGCCGGCGATGTCGACCACGGCGTTGAGCATCAGGATGTCTTTGTCGCCGACGTAATGCCGGACCTGCCCCGAGGCGAGCGTGCTGACCAGCAGCTTGGGAACGCCAAGTGGCAAGGCGCGCATGGCGGCCGAGGCGATGGTCGAGCCGGCCGACCCGCCGAGTCCGAGCACGCCGGAAACCTTTTCGGCGGCAAAAGCGTCAGAAACGACGGCAGCCGCGCCGGCGGCGGCGATTGTGACGGCATGGCCGCGGTCGCCGCGCTGCTGGACTTCGGCCAAACTAGCACCGGCGGCGCTGTACACTTGCTCGCGGGGGATATCGGCCGCAACCGCCGGTTTTCCCAGGCATCCGACATCGACCAGGGTCACAGCCGCGCCGTGCGAAGCCAGTTGCCGGCGAACGAACTCGGCCTCGTCGCCTTTGGTGTCAAGCGTAGCCAGGAGATAAATGGACATGGCGAGGCGGGTGGCCGGAGGTCGGGGAGCGAAGATTGACGGCTGAGGATTTACAACGGTGCTGACGGTTGCACAGAATGGGGAGGCGGTGGACAATGATTTGGGGACCGTGGCCGGCCGGAACGACAGCGGCTGGATTATCGGGCCAGGCACCACAACGTGCAAGAATTCGCGGCTCGGCGTTGAACCGATGCCGCCGTCCGCGTCACTTATGCGACAGGACGGAGTATGTCTGCGCGAGGCGGGCCGTGGTCGTACCGAGTACTACTAAATAGTTACGCATACTGTAGCGGATTCCGCACGCGATGGTGCGGGACGCGATTACCGCGATATTTACAACGAGGCGATTTATGGTTGGTCGAACAGAGCGGAAGAGTGCCATGCTGCGTTACTTTGCGGCGGTCACATGGGCCGGCGCAATCGTGCTGATAGTTGGCGGGACAGCGGGGGCATGTTTCGCACAGCAGGACGCTCAAGCGGCCGCGGATTTCGGCTTTGAGGTCGTGACGACCGAAGTGACCGTTCCGGACGCCGGCACGGTTCTCGTCACCGCGCAGATATTTGCTGTGCCCGAGGATATTTTAGAAGAACAGCCCGCCGCGGAGCCGCCTTCGACGGACGAGCCCAAGAAGGAAGAAAAGCCGAAGGAAGACGGCGACGAAAACGCCGATGCATCCACGCCGGCTCCCGAATCGCCGCCGATCGACCCCGACGTCGTGACGCTCACGCTGGCGGACGGCTCAAAGATTTCCGGCAAGCTGACGGTTAGTGAAATCAAAGTTGACACGGCGTTCGGCGTACTTACCATTCCAGTTTCCAAGTTAATCAGCTTTGCGCCCGGTCTCGACAGCCGCGAAGATTTCGCCGCCCGCGTCACGGCGCTGATCGACCGCATGGGCGATCCGCAATACAGCAATCGCGAACAAGCGGAAAAGGCCCTGCTGGCGATGGGGCCTGGCATTCGCGAAGAAATCCGCCAACACTTGGACGACAAAAACGCCGAGAAAGTGAAGAATCTCAAGTCGCTGCTGGAAAAAATCAGCGAGATTTCCGACGACGACGAAGGCCGCAATGTGAGGCCGATCACGCGCAAGGATATGGTGGTGACGTCGCAGTTCACCGCCGCCGGACAGATTTCGCCGGCCGAGTTCGAGGTGATCAGCAAGTTCGGCAAGCTGACGGTCAAGTTGGGCGATATCCAGTCGCTGCAACGGCCCACGCAGCGCGAGACCGAAGTCTTCAAGTCCGTCAAAGTCGACGGCAACCAGCACATCATCCAAAAGGGCGTGCTGAATACGAAGGTTCAAGTCGAACGCGGCGACCGCGTGACGATCAAAGCCGATGGCACGATCGTCATGTCTCCCTGGGGCAACGAATACACCAGCGGACCCGACGGCGACGGCAATCAATACGGCTGGTACGTCGGCAACAGCATCCCCGGCGGTGCGCTGGTCGGCAAGATCGGCAACAGCGACTCGCCGTTCAAGGTCGGCTCGTCGAGCACTTTTACGGCCAAGAAGGCGGGCACGCTGTATCTGGCGATCGGCATGAACCCCGGCCAGGCGAGCAGTTCGTTTCCGGGGACGTATAACGTAAAGATTCGCGTGGAGAAATCGCCGAAGTAGTAGGCATTGCCGACCGAATTTCGGCCATCCGAAAAACTCGGCGCGGCCGGTCGTCGCGCGGTATCATGGACTTGGTCTCACTCAACCATTGACTTTTTGCCATCGATAAGAGGACGAGCAGATGCGGCAGAAAAACGCACGGCAAACATACTCTATATGCGCTCGACGCTGGACGGTTGCCGTAATGGCCGTCGTGGTCTCGATCTCATTGGCCGCTCGCCGCGCGGGCGCGGAACAATTGCTTCCCGGCAATCCGCTGTTCGAAGTTTATGACGTGGTGCCGGTCTCCTCGCCGGTCGCCCTGTCGATTGAAAGCTTTTCGATCCCAATCGCCATTCCACGCGTCGTTGGCGGCGATGAAGTGGCGGGTTATGGACTGATCCTTGATTTGCCCCAGGACGCTGGAATTGTGTTCGCCGTTGCCCAAGACGACGACGCTCAAGAAAAGAAAGTCGAAGCTGCCGTCCAACCCGCCGTCGCCGCCGCCGAAGCAAAGAAAGCCGACGTTGTCGCCGCCGCCGCCGCCCAAGACGACGATCCGTTCGGCGAACCGGTCAAGCCCGCCGAAGCGCCGGCCGACAAACCGGGCGAGGACAAGAAGGACGGCGGAGACAAAAAAGAAGGCGATCCGGCGACCGACGAGCCGATCGAAATCGTCCCGCTCAAGCCGATGGTCGATCCCGACACCGTGAAGGTCTACCTCGGCGACGGCTCGATCGTTACCGGCAAGCTCACGATGCAAGAAATCGTCATGGACACGGAATTCGGCCAACTCGAAATTCCGGTGACGAAGATTCTTAGCTTCACGCCCGGCCTCGATAGCTTGCCCAAGCTCAACGACCGCGTGACCGTGGCCATCGAGGCGCTCGGTTCGGCCGACTTCAAGACCCGCGACGCCGCGCAGAAGGAACTGCTGGCGATGGGCGTGCCGGTTCGCGCCGAGTTGATGCAGCATACCGACGACTCGAACGCCGAGCGGGTCAAGCGGATTCGCGAGGTCGTCGCCAAGCTCGACGAAATGGCCGACGAATTCGAGGCCTCGCCGCAACGAGGTTGGGTCCGCGGCGATACGATCGTCACGGACGAGTTCACCGTGGTCGGCAAGATCGTTCCGCAGGAGTTCACGTTCGAAAGCAAGTACGGCACGCTCGGCGTCGCCCTGGCCGACATCCGCACGCTCAAACGCGAAGTCGGCGGCGGACCGACCGAAATCCGCAAGACGCTGGCGCTCGAGGGCCGATATCTGGCAACGACGGGCTTCATGGAATCGAAGGTCCGCGTGCAGGCCGGCGACAAGGTGTCGATCGCCGCCAGCGGAACCATCACCATGAGCCCCTGGGGTAGCCGGTCGTCGGTCGGCCCGGACGGCAACACGCGGTACGGCAACATGCCGCTCGACGGGCAGAACTTTCCCGGCGGCGCGCTGTTGGCCAAAGTCGGCAGCGGCAAGGTGTTCAAAGTCGGCACGAATCACACTTTCACCGCCGACAAGGCCGGCGAACTGCAGTTCGCCATCGCCATCCACCCGTCGTACGGCCGCGGCGAGTATTCGTTCCCCGGCCAGTACGAGTTGAAGGTGAAGGTGAATCGCGAGGCCCAATAGCGACCGTCTTTTGGGACGAACGCTATCTTGTGGGAACGATTTGAAATCCCTGCTCTGCGAGTATGTGGACGCCACGATCCATTGGCGTGGCGGCTTCTCGAGCCAGCATCAATTGGTCCGTCCGGTGCGCCGCTATACCCAGCGGCGCGATTAGGTCAATCGAAATCGCTGGCACATTTTTTCGCTCCAGCGCGGTGTGCAAGCCGAGTGTTTGCCCTTTTCTGGCGCCTCACTTCGACAATGACGGGATAATCGGCGGCCGCTACACCGTCTCGCCGTCGATCATTGCCGCGAGGATGTCCATCGTCGAAACGATGCCCAACAACCGCTGTTGCTCGTCGATAACCGGAAGGCGATGCACGTGGTGACTGAGCATTACGCGGGCCGCTTCGGCAACCGTCGCGCTGGGTCCGACCGACTTGACGCCACGGCTCATCAATTCCTCGACCTTGGTGTGGTCCATGCCGCGTTGCGTCAACTCGCCGACCAACCATTGGCTGGAAACCTCGCTCAATCGCTCCAAGTCGTTCAAGTCGTCGTCGACTTCGCGAGCCAGCGCAACGACGTCCGTGACCGAAATGATGCCCAAACAACGGCCTCGCCCGTCGACGACGGGCAGCGCGGAAAGTCGATTCTCAACCATCAAGGCCAGCGCTTGATGGACGGTGTCTTGGAAGTGAATGGACGCCACGTCCCGACTCATGACGTCCTTGACGCTTCGCTCTTGCAGGCTGTTCGCCATCTTGCAGTCTCCCGAATTTGTGACGAGGTTCGAACTTGAAAAACAGCCGCGTCGCTGCGATCGGACGGCACGACCGAGAAACGCGCGCCGCGACACACGCTTTGCCTGAAATCACTTCCATCGTCCCATGCGAGACCGCTTTCGCCGTCGGATACGGTGAAGAATCGGGGGCCAATGCAGGTCTCGCGATGCTCCGCCGTGGATGGCCTGCCGAGCATGAGGCTGGGGCGCTCGGGCAGGCCCTATGCTGGGCGCTGCGGCGACGATTCAATACTTCTCCGGCACGAAGGTCTGGTCCGACATGGGCGAACGCATATAGCCGTTGTGTTCGTCGAGCGGTTTGAGTTCGATTTTCTCCCCGCTCAAAGTTTCGTACGGAATTTGGTCCAACAGGTGATTGATGCAGTTAAGTCGCGCACGTTTTTTGTCGTCGGCGTCGACGACGTACCAAGGCGCTTGCTTGATGTCAGTATAGGCGAACATCTCGTCCTTGGCTTTGGAGTATTCCGACCATCGCTCGCGCGACGCGACGTCGGTAACCGACAGTTTCCAACGTTTTCTCGGATCCTTGATGCGGGCCTGAAATCGCCGGTCCTGTTCCTTCTGGCCGACCGAGAACCAGTATTTGATCAAAATGATCCCGGATCGAATCAACATTCGCTCGAACTCCGGGCACGAGCGGAGAAACTCCTCGTACTCCTCGTCGGTGCAGTAGCCCATTACCCGTTCAACGCCCGCCCGGTTGTACCAACTTCGGTCGAACAGGACGATTTCACCGGCAGCAGGAAGGTGGGTGACGTAGCGCTGGAAATACCACTGTGTTTTCTCGCGATCGTTTGGGATGGGCAACGCCGCGACGCGACAGACGCGCGGGTTGAGACGGTACGAGATTCTCTTGATGACGCCCCCTTTGCCCGACGCGTCGCGGCCTTCGAAAAGCACGACCACCTTTAAGCCGCGATGTTTGACCCACTCTTGCAGCTTGACCAATTCGACTTGCATTTCCGTTAGCGTCTTGTCGTATCGCTGGCCGCTTAACTTACTCGGCACGTTGTTCGTCCCGCCATCTGTTTTCTCGCCGCCCTTTTTCTCGCCGTTTTTTTTCTCGCGGCGTTTCTTGGAGTGCTTCGCCTTCTCTTCGGTCGGCGATGAAACTTCGTCGCCCGCGGCAATCGCAGCGGCATCGCCGGCCGCCCGCTCGCCGATTGGGGGCTGCGATTCCACGGCGGAGCGATCGTCTTCGGATTTGTGTGGCATCGGATAATCTTTTCTGCAAGTGGTCAGGATGACTAAATCGTTTGCCGTTCCTGTGGCGTTGCCGGTTCGCTTTCGGCTGAAGCGGCGTCTACGTCGGAAACAACCATGGCGATTCGTTTCGCAAAATAGAAAACCCGCTTGAGGTATTCGACCATCTCCGACTCGATACGAAATGCTAGCATTCGGTTCGGCTCGTCGGCGGTCAATCGCCGCGAAACGTGGCTTTCGGCTTCGTCTGCTAGACGGTTAATCTCATCCTTGGCGTCAATCACTTCCTCGGCTTTAGATTTGTCTGCTTCGACCAATGCCCGGACCGCGCACTCGACCGACCAGGCCACTTTGTCGTGGAACGCTTTCAGCACGCCCTGAGAGGTTGTGAATGAATGTAGGGTGCTCTGTGAGCACCACAAAGCGTTGTGCCAAGGTGCTCACAGAGCACCCTACAGGTTGCGGTTGGACTTGTTCATGTTCGATTCTTTCACAACCTCTGAGCTCGCGATTGAAGAAGAGTTCTGGCACGCTGGGGCAACCAGGCCGCGGTCCAATCGTGAACCGCTGTGGCATCGATTGTGGCATCGATTGTGGCATCGATTGGGGCAATGTTGTGGCTTGTAGCATGCCTCGCCTCGCGACGTACGATGAACGGGGCTTCCGTGCCGCCAAGCAATTCCAATTTCAAGCACGCGAGCCAGGCCAGCACGTCGCTCCGACTGCGTATTGCCGGACGGAGCGTGCAAGGCTCGGACGCCTTGATTTCGATCTCCTGCGAGAAACTTCCGTTAAGAAACGATGAAAATTCGATTAGACGATCTTAGACGGTGCGGCCAGCGGCGTGTAACCGGTAAATTCCCAGGATGCCCTAGGAAATCCCTAGCTCACGTCGACTCGAGGCAGCGATGAGGCGGTCGCCAAAGAAGTTGCCGGGAGCACGCCGGCGCTGTCGCCGTCGTCCTCGCCGCGGCGAAATGCAAAGAAGGCTCCAAATTCGCACATGCGTAGGCGTCGCTGAATCGCCTCTCCCATTCGAAGTGCTGGAGCGAAGCAAGTCAAAGTCGTCTGCATTTCTTGAGAAGAAGGCGTTTGTCAACCTGATTACGGCGAGACGACGTTGGTTGGTCTTCCTTGTGCGATTTGCGGGCAGTGCTCTATGCGTGCGGCATTCCCGGCGACCCTATCGCCGCGTTCGCACTGGAAGAATCAAGCCGGCAATGCGACTCCATTCGCCCGGCCAAAGGCGTTCGGCGCCACCGCGGTGCTGCTTCTAGTCTGAGCTAGGATCCGGCGGCGATTTGAGATAGCGGGCGACATGGTGCGCTAAATCGACCATATTTTTCGCGTGCATTTTTTCCAGTACGTTCCAGCGGTGAAAGTCCACGGTCTTGGCGCTGATCTTCAACAACGTGGCGATTTTCTTCGTGTTCTTTCCGGAAACGAACAACTCCATGACCTCACGCTCGCGCGGCGAGAGGCTGGCCAGCCGAGCTACGGCGCTATCGCGCTTGCGAGTTTCCCGACGCTGCGCGAGATCGCGCGACACCGCCTCTTGAATGCGGTCGACCATTTCTTGCCGGCCGTAGGGTTTCTGAATGAAGTCCAACGCGCCCGCCTTGATGGCTCGCACAGCCATCGGAACTTCGCCGTAAGCGGTTACGATAATGGTCGGCAGACAAATGTTGAGCGACGCCATGCGGCTCTGCAATTCCAACCCGTTCATGCCCGGAAGACACACGTCCAAAACCAGGCAGCCCGGCCGATCCGGTCGGTAGTTGTCCAAGAACTCTTGCGCGGTTTCATAGGCTTCGACGTTGAGTTGAACCGACTGCGCAATCAAGCACAGCGATTTGCGAACTTGCGGATCGTCGTCGACGACGTACACCGTCGGCTCGGCGACAAGATTCGGCTTGGCAGGTTTCGGCATCGGAATCGGCCGCTCAGGAACGACATCGTGACGAACGTTGTGTTGTGGACGGTCTTTCGGCCGCGCCTCTCGCAACCAGATAGAGTTCTAGTCTTGCCCTTCGTTCTCCGCCAGCGGAAGCTCGACTGTAATGGTCGTTCCACGGCTCGGTTCGCTTTCCACGTCGATCGCTCCGCCGTGCGCTTGGACGATACGATACACGATGCTCAGGCCGAGTCCCGTGCCGCCGGCTTGTCTCCGCGTCGTGTAGAAGGGGTCGAAGATGCGAACCTTGTCTTCCTCGGCGATTCCCCGCCCATCGTCTTCGACCGAGACTCTAGCCACGTCCGCCATGCGTGCAGTGCGCACCACGATGTGGCCTGGTTTATCGTCGGCTGCGGCCTCGACGGCGTTTCGCAGCAAGTTGGTGACTACGACTTCAATTTCCAACGGATTGATGTGCACGAAGAGCGGCGACGCGTCGAGCGCCAGCGCCACGGTCGCGTTCGATTGCCCGATCGTGTCCCGCGAAAAATTTACGGCTCGATGCACAACGCCGTTTAGGCAGTGCGGGCGTTTCACCGTCGGTTCGTGCCGGGCAAACTTGAGTACATCCGTGACGATCTCGCCGCAGCGCTTCGCCGCGTCGACGATGTTTACCAGACACTCCTCGACCATACCGCCGCTGTCCGATCGATCCTTGACCGCCAGGGCAGTTTCCGCGGAATTCAACGCCGCAACGACAGGATTATTGATCTCGTGGGCAATTCCGGCAGCCAGTATCCCGATCGACGCGAGTCGCTCGGCCCGTCGCAGCGCTTCCTCGGCGAGTTCACGGTGGGATATCTGTTGCTGAAGCTGCTCGTCGGCGTCGGCCAATTGGGCGGTATGGGCCTCGGCGCGCGTTTCCAGTTCGGCGTGAGCGATCCTCAGCGCCTCTTCGGTCTGCTTGCGCTCGCTGATGTCGGTGATGATGGCGATGAAACCGGCGACTTGCCCTTGCTCGTCTCGCTGGTACGTCCAATCGACCTGCACGTCGATGACCGTGCCGTCCTTGCGACGGTGACGAGTCGCGTACGACTTCGGCCTAGGTTGGTTCTGGATACGTGTGGCGAGTTGTTTACGCAACTCGCTCTGCTCGACATCGGTCGCCAGCAGATCCCAGATCGCTTTTCCGGTAAGCTCGCCCTCGTCGTATCCATGCATTTGGCAGTGCGCTGCGTTGGCAAACGTGATGATGCCCGCCGTATCGATTTCCTGGACTCCGTGCGGAATCGTCTGCAATAACATGCGATGACGTTCTTCGCTTTTCTTGCGAGATTTACTGCCATCTTTTCCGTCGGTTTCGTTGCGCCGACGCGACGAGGTCGTCACGACGTTTTCCAGTCGTGCCTCGCCGCGGCCCGTCCGACGTCAAACGGGGTCGGCAGTCACGGCGGTTCCGTCGCGTTTGATGGTGGAGCTTGTTGGGTGCAATTTGGTACGAACCGTGCCACCCGGCGGCGGCGAGCAGAGTGAAGACAGCCGTCGTCGTGGTGACTTCTCGGAATCCGGCGTAGACGAAGCCGCGTTTCGAACGCCGATTGGGAGTGATGTGTGCTCGATCGTCATGAGTTGCGCGGCCAATTGCGCACGAGCCATACGCCGCTTAAGAGGACGCCGATTGGTCCTCCTCCAGTTCGAAGGATTCTCGGTCGCCGGCCGCCGGTTTGCGAAACGCGAACGGGGCCAACCGCCGCAAGAAGGCCAGGATCACGTTTTCCGGCTCCTCGGCGGCTTCGGCCTGCGTCTTGGCCAAGGCGATCGGCGTGGTGCGGCCGTCGCCGGCTTCCCTGGCCAATACTTCGCGAATGCCCGACAGACCGCGGCCGGCGGCCACGACCGCGCGCCAATACTTGACGTGCGTCGACGTCAATCCGCCCAGCCGCACGACTTCCAGGTGAGCGGTGCGATCGGTGTAACGGACGTGGGCGTCGATCTTGATCCGACCGTTGGCGGCGTACTCGCAGGTGACCTCGACCGGCCAATGGTCGGTCAAGCCCTCCGGCAGATCATCGATGACGGCGCGGCCGATCGGCACGCACGCTTGCGGCCGCGCGTCGTCACACTCGACGACCGTCACGCCGATCGACTTCTGCCCCTTGGCCAACGTGACGAACTCGCGCGAAGCCTTGGCCGGAAGCGTCGTTCCCTTCGGTATCAACACCGAGACTTTCTTCTCGCCCGTCAGGCCATGCTCGCCGATGACGCCGAGGCTGTGCGTGTTCATGTTCACCAGGTGCAATTCCATCGCGGCTCCCGCTCCGCGACCTGCCGCCAATCGCTGCGCGGCATACAACGCGGCCCCGCGGGCGACCGCCTCTTCCGGATTGACGCTGATATCCGGTTCGCGGCCGCAATGCGCCCGAATCATGTCGCGAATCACAGGCATCCGCGTGGCGCCGCCGACGAGCAGCACGCGGGCGACGTCACCCCAACACAGACCGGCGCGTTCCAGAGTCTGCGTCGCGATCGCCGCGGTCCGGTCGACAAGGTCGCTCGTCATCCGCGCGAATTCGTCGCGCGTGATCGTGACGTCCACGCGCTGGTCGAAACGGGTCAGCGACATTTTCGCACCGCGGTGTTTTCCCAGCGCAATCTTGGCCTTGGCGCACTTGCCCAGCAATTGATCGAAGGCCGCCGGATCGGTGCGCAAGTCGACGCCGTGGGTTTCTTGAAAGACCTTGGCGGCGTGCTCGACCAAGCGCATGTCCCAATCGTGGCCGCCGAGGGCGTTTTCCCGCGACGTGGCGAGCGTGACGAAACTTCCGCGGTCCATCCGAATCGCGGTCGCCTCGAACGTGTATCCGCCCAAGTCGAAGACCAGCAAGTTGTGCGGCCCGGCTTGAGAACCGGCGGCCTGCATGAACGCCGTGTCTTCCGTATACGCCAGCGCGGCCGCCACCGGTTCGTTGATCAAATCGACCATCCTCAGGCCGGCGATCTCGCCCGCTTCGACCACCGCCCGCCGTTGTGCGTCGTTGAATTCGGCGGGCACGCCGATCGCCGCGGAGAAATCGGTCCCGATCCGGTCGGCGATCAGCCGCCGCAAGTGGTTGAGAATGTACGCCTGAATGACCGCGGGCGGAACCAGCATTCCGCCGATGCGTTGGCAATAGGCGTCGCGTCCCAGATCGCGTTTGGCGCAGGCGGCCAGCCGGTTCGGCATCGTGCGGCCGCGCAGGCGTGCCTCTTCTCCGACCGCCGACCGTTCGGCGTCGAAGAATACCACGCTCGGCACGACGACATTGCCCTCTTGGTCGGTGATGATTTCGGAACGGCTCTGATCGTTGACGCAGGCGACAATGGAGTTGGTCGTGCCCAGGTCGATGCCGATGGCTCGCGTAGTCATCAATGGATTCCTATTGGCCGGTAAGGGCGATTGGTATTCGGTATCGGCGACACCCGCTCGATCAACTTCGAGCCACAGTTGTGGATTCACACCTCATTTTAATTCGCCGGCCGAGGCGTCGCATATGGTGCGCGCGGATTCGCACGAATGCCGGGCCAGCGCCTGGGCAACCTTCGGCGGCACGTTCGCCGTGACCAGGTAGGTGAGATGTCTCCAACGTTCGACGAACCGGCGTCGCTTGGTCGCCCCTGGAATTAATCGTGTGAGGAATCGAGGAGATGTCCGGTTGGCTGGAAGATAGAACGCCTGCTGGCATCGGCCGACCTCGCAGCCGCCGGTTCGTGGACGAGCAATTCGATCACGCAGCGGGTGGTGGGCAACAGGTTGCCCTGCCGGTGCGTTCGGTCACTCGGATAAATCGGCGCGATCGTCAGAATCGTTAGGCGAGGCATTCGTCCGATGTAGCCACAGTCCACAAGCGATCAGGCTGCAGCGCGACGGTGCTTCTGCGGTAATGGGGCTTCAACGGTAATGGGAAGCGCCGCACGCGAGGAACAAGCCCAACGATTGACGGCTTGGGAACTCGGATTAGAGTGAAAGATGGCGACCGTTGGGCGGTGACTCACGATCGCGAACCACCGCTGGCGGCGTGATTCTCCTCTTCATTGGCGTACTCCCCCAATTGTTAATGGGCTTCTGCTAGTGACGTCTTCTCTTACCGCCAGTTTGTCGTCGCAACGGCGGTAAAGCCCGCTGGTTGTCGCTGTCGGATCGCGGTGTCGCGTGCGCTCCTGCACTTAGTTCGCCGCGGCGGTCCGTTTGATTGCGAGCCAATCGCAATCTTTCAGTGCGGGTCCAGCGCGCCGTTCGCCCGCACAACGTGAATGTGCCGTTCACGTACACCTATCACGCATCCTTTCTCCATCTAATCCAATTGTCGGAGATGCTCGTTTATGAAGAAACCATTTCTATCCCTCCTGGTTCTGCTCGTCGTGTCGCCGGCTGCGCTGGCCGACGTGATTATTGACTGGAACAACAGCTTGCTGCAGGCGATTCGCACCGAGGGAACCGCGCCACCGATGGCGTCGCGCAACATGGCGATGGTCCACACGGCAGTGTTCGACGCGGTCAATTCAATCGACGACACGTATCGGGCGTATTACGTGAATCTCAACGTGGCGGCGACGACGAGCCGGGAAGCTGCGGCCGCCCAGGCGGCGCGGGACGTGCTGGTGCATCTGTATCCCACGCAAGCCGCGACATTCGACAGCGTGCTCTCGACGCAGTTGAATGCGATTCCCAGCGGCGCGGACAAGTCGGCCGGCACCGCTTTGGGCAGCAGCGTGGCGGCAAGCATCATCGCGCTGCGAGCGGGCGATCATTCGTCCGACATCGTGGCCTATACGCCGTCGGGAATTCTCGGCCGTTGGGAACCAACAATGCCGGCCCATGCGCCGGCATTGTTGCCGAATTGGCCGACGGTGACACCGTGGGCGATGACGAGCGGTTCACAGTTCCGCGATCCGGTCGGCCCTCCGGACTTGAATGCGGCGGAGTACACCGCGGCGTACAACGAAGTGAAGGAGCTTGGGTCCGCCACCAGCGCGACGCGCACCGCCGATCAGACCGACATTGCCGAGTTCTGGGCCGATGGTGGCGGCACGTCGACTCCGCCGGGACATTGGAATCGGATCGCGCAAACCGTCGCGCAAGCCCAGGGGAATTCGATTAGCGAGAACGCCCGCATGTTCGCACTATTGAACGTTGCGGCTGCCGACGCCGCGATCGTTTCCTGGGACAACAAGTACGCCACGGATTACTGGCGTCCGATTACGGGTATTCGAAACGGGGACGCCGACGGCAATGGCGACACGGTGGGCGACGCTAATTGGACGCCGCTGATCGCGACGCCGCCGTTTCCGACGTACACGAGCGGCCACAGCACGTTCAGCGGCGCGGCGGCGCGCGTGCTGGCCGGGTTCTTTGGGACCGACAACATGACGTTTACCGACTCGGCGGAAGGGTTTGCCGTGTCAGACCACTCGTTCACGAGTTTCTCGCAGGCCGCCGAGGAGGCAATGAATAGCCGGCTGTACGGCGGCATTCACTGGCGTTTCGACAACGAAGACGGCCTGGCGGGCGGCGCCGCATTGGGCGACTACGTGTTAGCGACGCAGTTACAGGCCATTCCTGAGCCGTCGTCACTGGCCCTGATCGGTATGGCGACGGTCGGAATCGCGTGGCGATGGAGGAAACGTCGCCCTCGCGCGATTCGTCGCCTCTAGGGCTTTTATCGAGGTGAGAACGGTTACCTTGGTGGCTACCTGGCTATTTCAGCGTTCGTCCCGCTCGTCACCATTTCGTTTCCGCCCTCTGCTCGCCTCGCCCTCGATCCGCTTGACTTCCTTCTCGAAATCGCTCTCGAACCGCCGGTCCTGCCGCACGCGAAACGTCGCATACTGTTCCTCCGCCAGCCGCTTGGCCACTTCGGCCGAAACCATGCCGGCGCTCGTCAGCACTTCATACTCGTTGAACTTCAAACACGCGTCCAGCCGGTCTGCCCAATTGGCCGCCCGCATCGGGATGTGCCGGGCCGCTTGATTCTCAGCGTAGTGACGTAGGGCGGGTCGAACGGAGCGAGGCCCACGACGACACTGCGCGGCGCGACGATACTGCGCGGCGCGACGATATCGACGCAGCATGGCGTGCCGAACCGCCGTCCGTTGGCGCGTATCGTTGGGTTCGGCTCCCTACGCCGTTGGGCCTCGCACGCGGCGGACCTTTGTCGTTTGTTGCCGCGGCTCTCGGGCCGAACTCATTGACGACGACCGCAACGGGACGACCGCCACGGTCAGTTCGGCGAACTCGTCGGCTGCCGATTGCGACCGGCATCGTGAAAATTTATCGGAAAACCGGTTGTATTCCGGTCCTTCGGCGATTAACATCCTGTTTAGTTTTCAAAAAGTGCTTGACTGACACCGTCGCCTGACAGTCGCTTTGTGGCTGAGAATGCGGCCCACTTGGCCGGTCCTGGTTTTGCCGCGTCCACATAAGGAGTTCGCTAATGCGTCAGATCGTTGTGTACTCCCTCAATCGTTTCGCTCTGAGCTGCTTGCTCGCCGGGGCAATTGCGTCCTTTTGGACGGTTTGTCCTAGATCGACTTTTGCGGACGAGATCGTCGGCAACGCGATCGTGCCCCGCGGCCTTACGGACAGCGCTAGCGGCAGCATCTTCACGCACGACGAGTCGTTCGCGGCGACCGGTACGTTGCAGTCGTGGAGCTTCTATCATCAGGACGTAGGTCTGCAAATCACGCCGGTAATTTACGAGTTGACTGGCGGGCAGTACACGATCACCGGCATCGGCGCCTCGCGGCCGGTGTCTGGAATCGGCACTCACGATTTTGCCTTCGACCTCGTAGCCGGCAGCGCGAACGTCGGACCCAATTCGTTCTTCGGCTGGAAGGACGGCGGCATGGGGCTGAACAACGCCGGGACCGTCGAATGGACCAACGGCGGAGGCGTCGTCGACTGGCTCGGCCCCGGGCACACCACGTTCGCGGTGAACGACGTCCTGTCCATAGCGGCGGGGGCACTGTCGCGAACCTACTCGATTCAAGCCAACTCCGTCGACGGGGCGAGCTCGCCGGTCGAGACGATCGGCAATCCAGTAATCGACCGACCGACGGTCGATGGCGCGGTCGGAAGCCTGTTTGTAATGAGCGGAAATCCATTTACGGCCGCCGGCTCAGTCGACTCGTGGAGCTTTTTCAACAACAATTTCGTTCCGCCGCCGCCGAAACAGATCACGCCGTTGATTGTCGAAGACGTCGGCGGCACGTTCGCGATCACGGGCATCGGTCAAACGCGGACCAGCACCGGCGTAGGCGCACAACAGTACGACTTCGATCTCGTGGCGGGCAGCGCCGAGGTCGGGCCGGGGCGTTTTCTGGCCTGGAAGGACGGCGGCAACGGAACGGACAACACGGGCGTCGCGCCGTTCAATGAAAATCTCGGCCAGAGCGTCAAGTGGTTCGGCGCGACGCACACCACGTTCTCCGCGGGAGAAAACCTTGGCGCCGGGCAGGCATTCCCGCGGACCTATTCGATTTCCGCCACTTCGGACGCAATTCCACCGTTCGAATCGCCGCATGCCGTTGTGCATGGACAGGCGGTGATCGACCGCGGTTCGACCGACACGTTCCACGGCACGGCCATCTTGCAGTCGCCGATACCCGACGGCAGCGGCGATACCGACGTACCGGGCAAAGTCACGTCGTGGAAGTTCTTCAATAACAATCCGGTCGCGGCGGGGTTGCTGGTCACGCCGCTGCTTTTGGAAAACGTCGGTGGGCAGTACGTCGTCCGCGGCATCGGGTCGACGCAGAATGTGACTGACGCCGGCGAGCAGATGCACGACTTCGATCTGGCCGCGGGCACGGACACCGTCGATTGGACGAGCGGCGCGTTCCATATCGGCATTCGCTACGGCAGCACTACCACGTCGAACACAGGCGTCGTCGATTTTGACGCGGGCAGCGCCTTGTGGACGTTTATCGGAGCGCCCGACGGCGCACCGCCGGTCGTGCTCGACTCGCCCATCACGGGCGGGCAGACGTTTGCGAATCTCGGCCGAGATTACTCGGTGCAATTCAATTTCGAGCCGGTGCCGGAGCCGTCGAGCGTGTTGTTGACGTTGTGCGGTTTGGCGATCGCGGGCGTTGTCGCCCGACGGAGGCGGCGATTGCCGATGGCGTCGACCGTCGCGTGACGCGGCAAGCATGCCGGCCGCGATGGACATTAGGCCCGTGGCCGCGGTATGAATTGGCCACGGGCCGTTTGCTGCGCTAATTGCGATTCGTTTTTTTCGTTGTGCAGGGAAGGCGTTATGTCCCAGTCGAGACTTCGGCCGCGCCGGTGGACAGGAACATCAACGCGGCGGCTCACGCCGCGACGTCGACACGGTTTTGAGATTCTTGAGGATCGCCTTGCGCTTGCGGCGCGGCCGGTAATCACCGAGTTCATGGCCGACAACGCCGGAGCGCTGCTCGACGGCGATGGCAACGCCTCGGACTGGATCGAAGTCTTCAACGCCGGCGACGCGGCGGCCGACATGAGCGGTTGGTCGCTGACCGACAATCCGGCGGATCTGGCGAAGTGGCCGTTTCCTGCCGCGACGATCGAGCCGGGCGGATACCTCGTCGTGTTTGCGTCGGGGCAAGCGACGTCGAACTACATCGACGCCGGCGGACATTTTCATACGAACTTCGGCCTCGACCGCGGTGGGGAGTATCTCGCGCTGGTCAAAGGCGGCGTCGTGCGGCAAGAATTTGCGCCGCAGTTCGCCACGCAGCGCGAAGACGTTTCCTACGGGCTAGAGATGGAAACGGCGCTGCTCGTCGGGCCGGCGACGCCTCTGGAATATCTCGTGCCGACGAGCGACGCGCTGGAGCCGGCGTGGCGGATGCCGGGCTTTGCGAATCCAAGCCTCGTCACCGGCGGCGTAGAAACGTCTTCGGCCTCGGTCGTGCTGACGGAATTGGGCACGGGCGACGTCGATTTCGTCGAGATTGCGAATGTCGCCGGGACGCCGCTCGACACATCGGGCTGGTTCGTAGCCGTCAACAACGCTGAACCGGCGGCAGGCGCGACATCGTACACGGACCTCATATCAAGCGATCCGGGGCTGGTCGCCCACTGGCGATTGGGCGAGAACGTCGCGCCGCAGGGGGCGACCGTCACGCACGGGCAAGCGGTGATCGACCGCAATGGACCAGACAGTTTCCACGGCGTCGCGGTGTTCGACACGCCGCTGCCCAACGGCGGCCAAGGCAACCTTGGCCGCGTGACGAGTTGGCGGTTCTTCAACAACACGCCAGGCACAAATGGCCGGTCAATCACGCCGCTGCTGCTCGAAGACGTGGGCGTCGATCAATACATGGTCCGCGGCATCGGCGCAACGCGGACCGTTACCGAAGCCGGCCTGCAGAGTTGGGACTTCGCGGTTGCCCAAGGCACCGACACGTTCGACTGGACGCTGGGCCGGTTTCACATGGGCATCCGCTACGGCAGCCCAACGGTTTCCAATCCGGGCGTCGTCGAATTCAGCGCCGGCGGCAACGGCTGGGACTTTTTTGGTTCGGCCACCGGAGCGCCGAACGTCGTGCTCAATACGCAGATTACCGGCGGGAGCACGTTCAACAATCTCGGTCGCGACTACTCCGTGCAATACACGATCGCGGCGGCCAGCGGTGGCGGGCTGGGTGACACCGCGGTCGATGCGACCGGCAACCACAACGGGCAATACAGTTCCGCCGGCGCGACCGGAAACAAACCGGGCGCGATCGTCGGCGACGCGAACACGGCAGTCGATCTGGCCGGCGGAACCGTAACCGTGCAGCATAGCGCCGCGCTCGACTCGGCCGGAGGCGCGTTTACCGTCGAAGCTTGGGTGCAGCCCGACGCCGCGGGCACGTTCCAGTGGATCGTGTCGAAGGACAGCAACAACAACGGCTCGACGCCGGGACTCGATTATCTGCTGGGCATCAACCCCGCGGGGCAGTTTCGCTTCGTCACGCAAGGTCTTGCCAACGACGCGGTCGCACCGACGGCATCGACGTTCGACGGCAGCCGCTGGTATCACGTCGTCGGCGTGCAAGACCCCGCCACGGCAACGGTGCGGCTGTACGTCGACGGGCAACTGGCCGCCACCGCGCCGCTGTCGACGACGGGCGTAACTTCGCCGGCGGACTTGAAGATCGGTGATCGCAGCGCAGGCGGCGGAGGGCAAAAGCTCGACGGCCGCGTCGACGAAGTGGCGATTTACGGCCGCGCCCTGTCGGCGAGCGACGTGCAAGATCATTACTTCGCCGGCATCGCGGCGTTGGGCGGCGGCGTGGATCAGGCCAACCCGATCGTGTGGCCGCTGCCGACACTGCTCGCGGCCGGTGCTTCGGCTTATCGAACCGACAGCGGCGGCGACAACTACTGGGGTAGCGACATCCGCTGGAACACCGCCGGACCGGGTTGGGCGATGATCGTCGACGACGCCGGCGCGATCGTGGACTTCGCCGCTTGGGGTTACTCGGCGGCGGAGCTTGCCGGGTTGTCCGTGCGCGTCGGCGGACGCGACGTGACGGTCGGATCACAGTGGACCGGCGACGGCGCGGCGGCGCTGGGAACCGCGACGACGACGCTGCAACGCCAGGGCGATTTGGACCACGACGCGGCGAGTGATTTCGTGTGGCAAGTTTCGTCGAAAGGCGCGACCAACGCCGGTTTGACCGTGCCGTTTCAAACGACGCTCACGCCGCTGTTCGGCGGCATCGGCTATTCCGACGACGGCGGTCCCGGCGCGGCCGGCGAGACGGTCGGTCCGAGCGTCATCGATCGCGCGTTCGTCGACGGCGCATCGGGAAGCGTATTCCTGCTCGACAACTATCCGTTTACCGAGGCCGGCCAGGTCACGGAGTGGTCGTTCTACTCGACGAACACGCTGACGCTCACGCCGCTGTTGTTTCGCTTGGACCAAGGGACATTCGGACTGGTCGGCGTCGGCCGTTCGCGCGTGAGCACCGGTACGGGGCTGCAAACCTATGCATTTGATGTGCAGTCGGGCAGCGATCTGGTCGGGGCGTCGAACTACTACTTCGGGTTCAAGGACGGCGACAACACCGTCGACAACACGGGCGTCATCGACTGGACCGACGGCACGACCGACACGATCCGCTGGTTCGGCGGGGCGCACGCCGGAGATATCGTGGCGGGCAGCGGTTTTGAGGGCGGTCAGACGTTTCCGCGCAGCTATTCGCTTCAGGCCAAGACCGCCGTGTCGCTCGGCCAGGAGATCAACACCGACATCGGCGCGGCGATGTCGGGTGGGGCCACGTCGCTGTACGTGCGGTACCCGTTCGATGCGGACGGCCCGCAGTCGGCGGCGTCGCTGGCGCTGCGGATCAAATACGACGACGGCTTCGTGGCGTATCTCAACGGCACGGAAGTTGCGCGGCGGAACGCGCCGGCGGTCGTTTCGTTTAACTCCGTCGCGTCGAGCGACCGGCCGCTCGAAGCCGCGCGGCAGTTCGAGGAGATCAACCTGTCGCCGTTTGCCGGATTGCTGCTCGACGGCGCGAACGTGCTGGCGATTCACGGTCTGAACGACGCGGCGGTGAGCAGCGAGTTCTTGGTCGACGCCCAACTGGTCGCCGGGCGGCTGGTCGAACCGACGGTCGAGGGCTACTTCTCCGAATCGACGCCGGGCGGCGCGAACGCCACGACGTTCGCGGGCTTCGTGGCCGACACGTCGTTCAGCGTCGACCGCGGTTTCTACTCGACGCCGCAAGCCGTCGAGATCTCCACGCCGACGCCGGGCGCGACGATTGTGTACACGACCAACGGCAGCGAACCGACGCTCGCCAACGGCACGGCCATCGCCGCTGCCGACGCCAACACGCCGCCGGTGGCCGTCGTCAATGTGAGCCAGACGACGACGTTGCGGGCCGCGGCGTTCAAGGCGGACATGCAGCCGACCAACGTCGACACGCAGACGTATATCTTCATCGCCGACGTGGTGAATCAGGGCGTGATTTCGTCGTCGATCCGCAATCACCCGCTGTGGGGTTCGCAGTTGGCCGATTCGCTCACGGCCGTGCCGACGATTTCGATCGTTACGCCGAACACGATTTCGCTCACCGAGCAGGAAACTTCGGTCGAGATGATCTTTCCCGACGGCACGCCAGGCTTTCAGATCGACGCGGGCATCGAACATTACGGCGGCACCAGCCTGGGGTTCGCCAAGAAGTCGATGCGGCTGAGTTTCAAGACGCAGTACGGCCCGTCGAAGCTGCGGTATCCCGTGTTCGACGGCGCGGCGGGCGGAGAGACGGCGACCAGCGAGTTCGATCAGATTCTGCTCCGCAGCGGCTCGCACGACACGCGGTTCTATACACACGGCAACGGCACGCAGGGCATCTACATCCGCAACCGCTGGGCGTTCGATCGGCAGTTGGAAATGGGGCAGCCCGCGCCGCATGGTCGCTTCGTCCACGTTTACATCAACGGTACGTACTGGGGCCAGTACGACCTGGTGGAACGGCCGAACGCCGGGTTCATGGAGGCTTATTTCGGCGGCGCGAAGGAAGACTACGACGCGCTGAACGCTGGCGTCGCCATCAACGGCGATCTGACGGCCTGGAACGCGATGGTCGCGTCGACCGGCGATTTCGCGCAATTGTCGCAGTACCTCGATATCGACAACTACGTCGATTACGTTCTGCTCAACTTCTACGCGGGCAACGATTGGGATTGGAACCACTTTCAGAACTGGGCGGCCGCTCGCAAGCGCGAGGACGGAGCCGGGTTTCAGTTTTTTGCCTGGGACAGCGACATGATGTTGCGGACCGGGCTAAATGCGAACGTGATCAATCGCGGCGGACCGGGCAATTTGTGGGGCGCGATTTCACAGCATCCCGAGGTGCGGCAGATGCTGATCGACCGCGCGCAGAAATACTTCTTCAACGACGGCATGTTGACCCGCGACCGCGTGCTGGCCGATTTCGACGCGCTCCAAGCGAGCATCGCGTCGTCGATCGTCGCCGAGACGGCCCGCTGGGGCGACGGCAGCTACACTCCTGACACGTGGCAACAGAACATCAACCGCATTCGCAGCGAGATCATCAATGGCCGCACTGAAGTCGTCATTCAGCAGCTTCGCGACGCCGGTTTCTTCCCGTCGATCGAAGCGCCGGCCTTCTCGATCAACGGACAGCCGCAATTCGGAGGCACGATCGATGCCGGCGACCTGTTGTCGATGTCGGTTCCGCCGCCCGGCGGTTCGGTGCTCGTCGAGACGCCGCTGATCACGTCGGCGACAACGGTCAGCGCATTCGTGCCGACGAGCGGCGTGCTGGGCGACGAATGGCGGCAAGCGGGTTACGTCGAAGGCGCGCACGCCGAGACGTGGCGAAGCGGGCAAAACGGCGTCGGATACGAAACGGGCACGGGGTACGAGAGCCGCATCCACATCAACGTCGTAAGCGAGATGAGCGGGGCGGGCGGGAACAACACGGTCTACGTGCGGCTGCCGTTTGCGATGGCCGACCAGGCGGCGATCGACTCGTTCGACGCGCTCACCCTCCGCGTGCTGGCCGACGACGGCTTCGTGGCTTTTCTCAACGGTGTCGAGGTCGCCTCGGCGAACGCGCCGCCGACCGGTCTGGCATGGGACTCGAATGCGACCACCGGCATCGAGGTGAATCTCGGCGCTCCCGCCGTCGTCGATCTTACGCCGTATCTCGGTCAACTTGTCGTTGGCGACAACGTGCTGGCCATCCACGGACTCAATGCGTCGAACGGCAGCAGCGACATGCTGATTTACGCGGAGTTGGCCGGCGGCGCGATCGACGCGACGCCGGTCGAGGCCGACATTTACTACACGCTCGACGGCAGCGACCCGCGCGATCCAGGGGCGACGGTTTACGCGGCAGCGACTCCGCTCAACCAGTCGACGCTGGTCAAGGCCCGCTCGTTTTGGAACGGAGAGTGGAGTGCCCTGGCGGAAACGACCTACACGCTCAGCACGCCGCCGCCGCTCGTCGTGACCGAGATCATGTACAACCCCGCGGGCGCCGACGACGCCGAGTTCATCGAGCTGACCAACGTCGGCAGCGGTCCGCTCGATCTGGCCGGCTTCCAGTTTTCCGCCGGATTGGCGTTTACGTTTGGCAATATGGTGTTGCCGGCCGGCGAACGCGTGCTGGTGGTGCGGAATCTCGCCGCGTTCGAGGCGATTTACGGATCGGGCCTCAACGTCGCCGGGGAGTTCGCCGGTTCGCAACTCGACAACGGCGGAGAGCAAATCGCGCTCGTCGGTCCACTGGGCAAGGCGGTGTTCGATTTCGCCTACGACGACGCCTGGTATCCAGAAACCGACGGCGACGGGTTCTCGCTCGTCGCCGTCGACACGGCCGGCGACTACAACACAGCGTCGAATTGGCGGAGCAGCGCGCGGAGCGGAGGTTCTCCGGGCGCCGCGGACCCGACGTCGCTGGCCGCCGATTTCAACGGCGATGGGCACGTCGATCGCACGGACGCGGCGATGCTTGCTCGGTCGTTTGGCTTGGCAACCGGCGGCTATCGCAGCCGCGGCGACGCAAACGGCGACGGCCGCGTGGACGTGCTCGATCTGGCGATCGTTCAGTCGATGTTCGGTCAAGCCGTCGCGAGCGCCCCTGCCGCGCAAGCATTGTTGCGGCAAGCCAATTCGTCGGCCGCTGCGGAGCGCGGCGGCGATGCCGAGCGCGGTGATGCCGCTAGAGCGGATGATGCTTTCCTGCTCCGCGCTAGCCGGCGAAAACCGTCGACCGCCCGTCGTGTCGCGATGCCTCGTGGCATTGATGCCGCGATGATCGATGCCCGCCCTGTGCAGAAATGAAATCGCAAGCTTTCGCCGACCAACGAGGCGATTTTATGCTGGGGCCGATTCGCCAAAGCCGGCGAATCTGTCGCGGTTCTTCGAGTGGCACGGCGCGTCGAGCATGAATCGCATCGCCGGCGCGCGGCAAGGGCGCGGTGAGAACAACCATGCGACCAGCAACGAGCACGCGAAGGCTACGCCGCCTTGCGATGATAGTGCTTGAGCAATCCGCCCAGCCGCGACTTGCA
>JBBDYI010000139.1:0-4603 GCA_040901705.1 Pirellulales bacterium
ACTTCCTGGAATGTTCCGAGGTTTTTGGCCGCGGACACTGGTACGGCACGCTCTCCGGCGAAGTCGCCCCTAGGCTGGCGGCGGGAAAGTGGGTAGTCTTAGAGATTGATGTCGACGGGGCGGAGCAAGTGCTGCAAAAATACCCCGACGCCCTGACCATCTTTATCCAGCCCGAGTCGAGCGAAATTCTGGAACGCCGACTGCGGGGCCGGGGAACAGAAAGCGAAGACGCGGTCGCGCGGCGTTTGGAAGTGGCGCAGCGCGAACTCGACCGCGCCGAGCGTTATCGGTTCCGCGTGGTGAACGACGAAGTGGATCGAGCGGCCGAGGAAATCTGCGCGTTCCTCGATCGCCATGCTCACTGACCCTCCCTTGGAGAATCGAAGACATGATCGAAGCCCTTCGCGAAGAGGCCATCGTCAACAAAGTTGGCGGCCGGTTCAAGCTCTCGACGCTGATTCAAAAGCGGCTGGTTCAACTCAACGCCGGCACGCGGCCTTTGGTCGATTTGCCGACCGACAACAAGATGGAAATCGTCGTCGAGGAAATCTTGCAGGACAAGATTTATCTCGACACGTCGAGCGAATTGCGGATCACCGGCGACCAGACCGAGATCACGTTCAGCCCGGGGATCGACTTCGAGAATCTGTGATTCGACTGCATCGCCGAGGGGAATCGCAGAGGGGAATCGACACGGACCACATGTCATTAGCGGGCCGAGAGATCGTCGTCGCCGTCTCTGGCGGCATCGCAGCGTTTAAGACCGCTTCCCTAGTCAGTGCGCTGGCGCAGCGCGGCGCCGGCGTGTCCGTGGTGATGACGAAGTCGGCGCGTCGATTCGTCGGCCCGGCAACATTTTCCGCGCTTTCCGGTCGCCGCGTCGCGACGCGTGTGTTTGGCCAGACTGATCACCCGCTCGGCGCGCATATCGAATTGGCCGAACGGGGCGAGTTGCTATGCGTCGCTCCGGCGACGGCGAACTTTCTGGCCAAGGCGGCGACCGGTCTGGCCGACGATCTGCTTTCCACGCTGCATCTGGCGTTCGAAGGTCCGGTCCTCGTCGCGCCGGCTATGAACGGCGCGATGTGGGCCAGCGCGGCCGTCGCACGCAACGTCGCCACGCTCCGCGGCGACGGCGTCGAGTTCATCGAACCGGAAGAAGGCTGGCAAAGTTGCCGCCGCGTCGGCGTGGGCCGGATGGCGTCGCCGGAGACAATCTTGGCGGCCATCGAGGCGAAGTTGGCGATGATGTCTGCACGAACGACGTCTGCGCGAACGTCACCGCCCGAAGAGTAATCAAATCAGCGGCCGGCTCAATTCGGCGCGACAACCCAATACGAGAGGCAATGAACGGCCCACACGACAATCCACCCGCCCCGTCGCATCCCCTAAAGTGGTTTCCCGAATTCTGGGAGTTGAGCAACCGTCGCCTCCGGCCGCACGTGCGGCTGTTGGGGTTGTCGATTCTCGTCGGCGTCGTCGCAGGCTTGGGGGCGATCGCGTTTTATGTCGCCTGCCAGGTCGTCGCCGGATACGCCCTGGGCGCATTTGTCGGCTATCACCCGCACCATCCGGCCGGCGAGCCGCCGATGTTCGGCGAAATGGCCGCCGAATTTCGCCCCTGGCTCCTGCTCGTCGTCCCCGCGGTGGGCGGACTCGTCAGCGGCTGGCTGGTATTTACGTTCGCGCCCGAGGCGGAAGGGCACGGCACCGACGCGGCCATCGCGTCGTATCACTTTCACCAGGGAAGAATCCGCCCCCGAGTGCCGCTGGTGAAAATATTTTCCAGCGCCCTGACGATCGGCACCGGCGGTTCTGGAGGACGCGAAGGGCCGATCGCACAGATCGGCGCGGGCTTCGGCTCGATTCTCGGAGGGTTGTTAAAACTGTCGGCGGCGGAGCGAAGAATTCTGATGGCGGCCGGCGTGGGGGCCGGCGTGGCGGCGATCTTCCGCGCGCCGCTGGCCGGGGCGTTGTTCGCCGCCGAGGTGTTGTACTCGTCCAGCGACTTCGAATCCGAAGCAATCGTGCCCGCCGCGCTGGCCAGCATCACCGCCTATTGCATCTTCTGCCTCGCGTTCGGTTGGGCGGCGCTGTTCGCGCTGCCCGCGGATACGCTTGCTCAACTGAAATTCACCAATCCGCTGCACTTATTGTGGTACTTTCTGCTGGCGCTGTTGTGCGTCGTACTGGCGATGATTTATACGCGAAGTTTCTACAGCCTGACGCATTGGTTCAAGCGATTGCCGATGCGGCCGCACTTCAAACCGGCGATCGGCGCATTCATGAGCGCCGCCGTCGGACTGGGGTTGTATTACATGCTCCGCCAGAACACGAGCGTGTTGTCCGTGCTGTCGTTTGGGTACGGGATATTGCAAGACGCCATGTCGGTGGATGCCGCGAGGTCCGACGATTTGTGGATCGCGCTCGTGCTGTTTGCCGTCGCCATGGGCAAGATTCTCACCACGAGCCTGACGATCGGCAGCGGCGGCTCCGGCGGCGTGTTCGGGCCGTCGATGGTAATCGGCGGATGCGCGGGCGGGGCGCTCGGCCTGGTGCTGCATCATTTTTGGCCCGCGTACGTGCCGCATCCGGCGGCGTTCGTCCTCGTCGGCATGGCCGGGTTCTTCGCCGCCGCGGCCAAAACGCCGTTTTCGACGCTGGTGATCGTCAGCGAAATGACGGGCAACTATAATTTGCTGCTGCCGGCCCTGTTCGTGTGCATGGTGGCGTTTCTCTTGTCGGACGAACAGTCGATTTACAGTTCGCAGGTCGAATGCAAATCGCGTTCGCCGGCCCACCAGGGCGATTACGTGCTGGAAGTATTGGCCGGCATGCATGTGCGACAGTTCCTGCGTCCCCATGCCACGACGCCGATGTTGCACCTCGGCGATCCGCTTCGGCTAGTGGTCGAGCAACTTAGCAACAGCACGTTCCACGGCCTGCCCGTGACCGACGACGGTGGGCGGTATCTCGGCCTGGTCAGTCTCGACGAAGTTCACCTGGCGGCGATGTCCGCCCATTTGCAGTCGCTCATCGTCGCCGAAGACTTAATGCGCACCGATGTCCCTCCACTCGAACCGCAATTTACTCTCGACCGGGCACTCGAATTGTTCATCGAATCGGACTGCCTCGACCTGCCGGTGGTCGACGACGAACAAAGCCGCAAGATCATCGGCATCGTGCGGCGCAGCGACATTTCCAGTACGTACCTGAAGCACGTACACCGCGATCGGGCATCGCGGCACGAGCCAATCGTGAGAATCTGACGCGGCGGTCGCGACCGGCATGTTGCCGACGGGCAAGTTGTTCCGCGGGTGGGAGTCGATTAGGCTAGACTTTCGCTAGCGAGGGGCATTGCTGGGACTGCAATTGGCCGACATCGTCGCGGATCGCCGGTTTTCGGCCGCGATGCAATGCTGGCGGTAGTTGCTCGCCAATGCCCGCGACCGTCCGCGTCGCGAATCGAAATACGATCACTCCACGTTGGCCGCCGGCGGCTTCAACGAGTCCGTTTGTTTGGAACTACGAAATGATTCACAAGAAATCTTGGCATCGCCGGTCGTTGTGGGTCGGCGTTACGGTTCTCGGCACGATCGCATTGGGTTGGTTGCCGGCGTTGGCATCTCCGGACGACGCTCCCGCGCAGGGTGGCGACGTCGCTAAGGACGACTCCGCCAAGGTCGACGATGCCAAGGACGACTCCAAGGTCGATTACGCCAAGCAAGTTCAGCCGCTGCTGGCCAAGCGGTGCTACGAGTGTCACGGGCCAAAAAAGCAGAAAGGCGCATTGCGACTCGACGTACGCTCGGCGGCCATGCGCGGCGGCGAATTGGGACCGGCCATCGTACCGGACAAGTCGGGCGAGAGCTTGATGATCAAGGCGGTTTCCGGCGAAAGCGACGACGTCGAGAAGATGCCGCAGGACGGCGATCCGCTCACCGCGGAGGAAGTAAAGCTGCTTCGCGACTGGATCGATCAAGGAGCCGCCTGGCCGGAGGATTCCGGGCAGCCGATCAAGGACAACCGCGATCATTGGGCGTTCAAGGCCCCGCAGCGCCCCGATGTGCCCAAGGTGAAGAACGAAGCCTGGCCGCGGGGCGACATCGATCGATTCATCCTTGCTCGGCTCGAAAAGGAGGGCCTGACGCCGTCGCCGGAAGCGGACAAAGCGATGCTGCTGCGGCGATTGAGTCTGGACTTGATCGGCCTGCCGCCGACGATCGCGGAGCTTGATACATTTCTCGCCGATTCCAGTGCGGATGCTTACGAAAAACAAGTCGAGCGACTGCTCCGCTCTCCGCATTACGGCGAACGCTGGGGCCGGCATTGGCTCGATGCGGCCCGCTACGCCGACAGCGACGGATTCGAGAAGGACAAGTCGCGGTTGATCTGGTTCTATCGCGATTGGGTGATCGGTGCGTTCAATCGCGACTTGCCCTACGACCAGTTCGTCATCGAGCAACTGGCCGGCGACCAACTTCCGAACGCTACGCAAGACCAGATCGTCGCCACCGGATTCTTGCGCAATTCGATGATCAACGAGGAAGGCGGCATCGACCCCGAGCAGTTCCGCATGGAGGCGATGTTCGACCGCATGGAC
>JBBDYI010000140.1:0-4551 GCA_040901705.1 Pirellulales bacterium
CACCGCCCCAAAGCCTAGCAACGCATCCTCCAAATCCCGTGCCGAACAGGATTGGTCCCGACCCCTTTAATTCGGCCCGACCCCTTTAATTCGGCCGCGGGAGTCTTCTTAACCATCTGCTGTCCGAAAGTCCTGGGCTATCGCGCTTACACGAACGGCGTCTTGCCGGGCTTGGCGACCGGCGGCGTTTCCAGCGGGCCGAATTCGTACTTGGCCGGCGACAGGTCTTCCTTCGAGTTGATCGCCTCGTCCCAGGTGAGCGTGCGGCCGGTGTACGTACACATGCGGCCCATGATCGCCAGCATCGTGCTGGTTACCATGTAATCGCCGTTGTAGATTCGCTCGCCTTTGCGGAGCGCGGCGAACAGCTCCTTGTGCTCGTTGTCGTACATGTTCGGCTTCGGTCCGCGATAGCGCCACTTGTCGTCGCCGGCGACGATCTCGTGCTTGAGCACGCGGCATTGGCCTTTCGTGCCGAGGAAATAATCCTCGGTGTCCATCGACGTGCCGTCCTGCTGGCGGCAATAGGCGAACACACGGGCGCCGTTCTCGTATTCGTACACGACGGCGTGGTGATCGAAGATGTTGCCGAACTCTGCTTCCGTGCGGACCTGACGACCGCCGAGACCGGTCGCGCGGACCGGCGGTTTGTCGCCCATGATCCAACTCGCCTTGTCCAGGCTGTGGATGTGCTGCTCGACGTTGTGGTCGCCGGACAGCCACGTGTAATACAGCCAGTTGCGGATCTGATACTCCACGTCGGTCCATTCCGGTTTGCGGGCCTTGTGCCACAGGAAGCCGGCGTTGTAGTTTTCCTGAACCGCGATCACGTCGCCGATCGCTCCGTCCTGAACGCGCTTCATCGTCTCGCGGACGCCCAGGTCGTAGCGCCAACACAGGCCCGATACCACGGTCAGACCTTTCTGCTGCGCGATCTTGTTGGCGGCCGCCACACGGCGAATGCCCGGCGCGTCGATCGCCACCGGCTTTTCGACGAAGCAATGCTTGCCGGCATTGACGGCGTACTCGTACTGCATCGGGCGGAAGTGCGGCGGCGTGGCCATCAACACGACGTCGATATCGACGAAGTCGATCAGCCGCTTGTATGCTTCGAAGCCGCTGAAGCAGTGATCCTCGGCGACCGTGGCCCGCATCGGATCGCGTTTGGCGAATCGCTCGCGGGCGATCGTCACCTGATCCGGAAACAAATCGGCCAGCGCCACGAGATGGTTGTTGGGATCAGCGTTCAGCGCATTCTCCGCCGCGCCGACGCCACGTCCGCCGCAACCGATCAGCCCGAAGCGAATCACTTCGTCGCCCGCCGCGTGGGCCATTTTGGCGATCGTCAGGTTCGCAGCCGAAATGCCGCCAGCGATGAGGGCCGATCGCTTCACGAATTCGCGGCGCGAGGGGGATTTTTTGGCTTTGGCGGACGGCGAAACGCTGGACGCCGTGGCGTCGGTCGGGGAATTACCCATCGAGAAGCTCCACATGATAGAAGTTGCGCGGCCGCGTCGAATGGCCCAAGGCAGGCAACAGGGCAAAGGTGGGTGACGCGTCGAAAACTATTGTAAATCGGCGCCAGCGCGGTTGCCATAGAGCAATGCGGCCGGATATGCAATGCAGCCGGATCGTTCACCCGGTCGCCAGCACGGCTTGGACGAAGCCTTGCCGCGCGACGTTCGTAATCCGGCTCGGCGAAATTCGCGACAATACGCCTTCGTAGCGGCCGTTGATCGTCGCCAGTCCTAGCGTGAGATACATATCGCCGACGGTCAAGCCGCGCTGGCTTTGCGAGACAACGCTCAGTCGCGCCGGTTCGACGAAGTCTTGGACGACGCGCGGCGTTGTCGCATCGGCCTTGCACAGCGCGCGCCACTCATCGCTGGGACACTCCCGGCCGATCACGACGCCGTAGCCGCGGCCTTCGCTCGTCGGCTTGATGACGAACTCGTCGGGATACTCGGCGACGTAAGTGAGCAAGTTGATCTCCTCGCCGCGACGCACGACGCGACGATCTTCCAGCCGCGCCGTCCACAGCACGTTCTCCGCGACGAACCGGCGATCGTCGGCGGACAGAATCTCCGCCGCTTCGCTCGACGCCAGCGTGGCGAGCAGCGATTTGTCCTCGGCAATCGTCTGCGCGGCGAGATTGTTGACCGCGACGATCGCGCCGGACGCCTGGGCGGCGAGAAATCCGGCGTACCGCCGCTCGAAGCCGTCGCGCCAGCAGTGGTTGCCGCTCGTCGGCACGCTGATGCGAAATTTGTCGTAGCAGAGCGAGATCGGCCGGCCATCGTGCATCGCGCGGCGGCCGTCGAAGGCAATTTCCTCGGCGGCGACGATCCGCGCTTGGCGGCCGCGGCTCGTCAGATCGTCGATCATCAGGTCTAGCTCGTGCGTGAGCCGGTTTTCATCGGTCAGCAGCACCACGTCGGCCGTTTCGAAGCGAGATTGCTCGGCAGCCGAACGTTCGATTTCCAACAGGCCATCGACGAGCGCTCGGGGGCGGATCGTCGCCGCGTGCGACGCGCCAATGCCAGGCACGCCGAGTTCGGCAAGCGCCGCGGCCGTGGTTTTGGTAAACGCGGCGGCGTGCATGAAGCCGGCCGGACAACCGGTGTTCAGTTCGATGATGCGAATTCGTCCATCCTCGCAAACCACGGCGTCGTATCGCGAAATGGCCTGCCAGGACTTCGCGCCTGGCGTCTTGCGGAGATAGGGAAACACGCGGCGGTAATCGGCCGCGAACCGCTCGCGGCGATCGTCCGACGCGATGACCCAGTCGACGACGCGGTCGACGATCGCAAACATTCGCTCGGCCGTCTGTCGCAGCGCGGAGACGGCCGCTGTATCGAGCACCAATGCCGAGAGCGCGACCGAGAGGCTTTTCAGCCCGCCGAAGGACTTGTCGTGCTGGCCGAGCCGCGCGTCGGCGGCGGCCAGCGCGGCGGCCAGACGCCGTTCGTCGCGGCCGCGCATATCGGCAAGCGCGTCGGCAAGTCGCCGCGTCGGTGCGAGATCCAGTCGCGGCGTGTCGAAGGGCATGGCTCTTTGCGGTCGAATCGTTCGAGGTACAAGCGAATCGGCGAGCGACACGGCCGGCGCAGAATTACGCTTTTGGCCAAAACGGTTCGGGCCTGGCTGGATGCTAACGGTGCTTCTGCTGCATGCGGCGGCTGTATTCTTCGAGCACGCGGCGTTCGCTGGGCGTCAGGCTGTCTTGACCGAAGCGGCCGATCTTTTCGAGGATCGCGTCGGCCTCGTCGGACAATTGCGACTCTTGCGGCTGCGGACGATGGACGCGCAGCGGCGGCTTGCGCTTCAGGCTGGGCATCGACCACCGCTGCGGGAGCATTCTCCCCAACTGGAATCCGGTCTTGTAAAAAATCCATCCGAACGCCGCGCCGCCGAGGTGCGCGCTGTAGGCCACCTGATCGCCGCCCTGCACCGCCCCGGCAACGTCCTGCGCGATCCACAAAATGCCGAACAGCCACGTCGGCACCGGAATAAGAAAATACAGGTAGATCGTCCGCTTCGGGAACAGCAAAACGAACAGCATCAGCACGCCGGAAATCGCCCCCGACGCGCCGCGAGCGTTGACGTGCTCCCAAAACATCCGCGGCACCGACGAATCCGTCGCCACAAGCCACACGAGGTTCGAGCAAATGAGAAACGAGAAATATAGCTGCGCGAATAGCTTCGGCCCATACGTCCCTTCGACGTCGCGGCCGAAGAAATACAGCACGACCATGTTGAAGATCAAGTGCCAAACGTTGGTCTGGGAATGGGCGAATCCGGCCGTCACGAGTTGCCAGACATGCCACGGCTTCTCGACCAAATCCGCGGACAGCGCAAATGTGTCGGAGAGCGGAATCTGCATGAAAAGCTCGACGACGTAGATCGCGACATTGACGATGATCAGATTGATCACCACCGATCCGCTCAGTCCGAGCTGAAAGCCGCGCGGCTCGTCTTCGCGATAATAGTCGCGGTCGTAGATTCCCATAAACGCCGACCGATTCCATGATTTAGCCCCCGGTGAATACACCGGGGGCAATAACGCACCACCACCAACCGCACCACAAGCCATCATCGCCCCAAAACGCCAAAACTCCCACGACCGCCACCGAACGGCAATCGGCCGCGATGTCCGCTGCATTCTTCAAGAATATCGCGCGGGCAGCGCGGCGGGTAGCTCGAATCGTCCGCCGCCTCGGCGGCGTCTCGGCCAGCGGCGGCGATTGAACGTGACGCAGCGCGTGGCGGACGCTATCATAGCCGTGCCGCAGTTTCGTCCGGCTGCCGCACGGCTTGCGACAGGTTGCTGCGAGGCGTAGCGTCGAACGCGATTGTTGCGATCGGACGTCGGGCGGGCATTTGTTCGCAGTCCGATTGGTCGCAATCGACGCGGTTTCGGATAAACTAACACGGCAGCGACGATTCTAGTTAGAGCGAATCTCATCGGTCGAAAATGGCACGGCGGGAAGGAATAGGGGTGCGCCCGGCATGAACTTCATTACGATTAGCGGTCGAACCTTGGTCAACGTC
>JBBDYI010000141.1:0-4533 GCA_040901705.1 Pirellulales bacterium
GCATGCGCAGGCAATGGCCCTCGCCGCCGATCGCTCCTCGGCGTAACATAGGCAAGTACCTTCGCTTCGCGCCGTTGCGCTCGCCGCCTCCGCCGTTTGCCGCCATGCCGCCGCGCCCACCGTCAACGATGTCACCGATCGCGTCGCCAACCACGCCGCTTCCGCTGCTGCTTACCGGTATCTCCGGCGTGGCGGGCTACAACGCGTTTTTCTACTTTCGCGAAAAATACCCAGGCCGCGTGATCGGTCTGCGGCAGCGGAACAATTGGCGGCTGTGCGGCGACGGAATCGCCGAGTGCGACGCGGAAGACCGCGACCGGCTGACGCGGCTGTTCGACGAACATCGATTCGCCGCGGTGCTCGACTGCGCCGGCAACTGTGCGCTTAAGTCGTGCGAGCTCGACGCCGACATGGCGTGGCGAATCAACGTCGATGGCGTGCGAAACCTGCTTGACGTCATCGACGGCCGCGCGCGATTCGTTCATCTGTCGGTCGATCTGGTGTTTTCCGGGTCGCCGCAGCGCGCGGACGGCTGGGCGGGCTACAGCGAAGGCGATTCGATCGACCCAGTGACGGTTTACGGCCAGACGATGGTCGCCGCCGAGCAACTCATCCTCGAGCGCGACCCCGCGGCGTGCATTTTGCGAGTTTCGCTGCCGATGGGGATCAGCTTCAACGGCCATGCCGGGGCGATCGACTGGATTCAATCGCGGTTCAAGCATCACCGCCCGGCGACGCTGTATTACGACGAAGTCCGCAGCCCTACGTATACCGATTGTCTCAACGAGTTGTGCGAATCGATGCTCGGCAATCGGCTGTCGGGCGTGTTTCACGCCGGTGGACCGCGGCGGGCGACGCTGTATGAAATCGCCCAGACGATCAACCGCGTCGGCGGCTACGATCCGAAGCTGCTGCACGGCTGTCCGCGGATCGACGCCGGCCCGATTCCGCCGCGGGCTGGGAACGTGACGCTCGATTCGCGCAAGCTGACGTCGGCGCTCGGTTACGATCCCTTCGACCCGTGGCCGCTCGATTCGCGGTTCGCGCCGACCGATCGCAACTGGCACTTCGACCGGCCGACCGGCGAGGGCGGATCGCCGGAGTTGCTCGCGGCGGCGCTGTATCGCAACCCGCGTCGGGAAGGAGTTCGACCGCCGCAGTCCGCACATCACGGTCGCCCACACGTGCGCTCGTAGGCATGCGACGTACCCCCGCGGTCCCGTTCAGAGCGGTTTGTCGCTCGACTCTCGGCGCACGCGGCGGAAGTTGGCTACTATGTAACTACGGCAAAAACGTTGCGTAATTCAACGGGCCGTCAGGGCATCCGATCGACGTTGGGAGTTGGCGAATGGCGTTTGCAAAGCCGGTTCGGTTATGGGTAAGTTTCGGTCTGCTATTGCCCGTCGCGGCGTGGAGCGTCGCCGCGGAAACGAGCCCCGTCGTCGTCGTGGCTCGTAAGAAGCTAGCGGCCGGCGGCTTGTCGCCGGAGGTGACGTCCCGTTTCGTGGGGCTGATTTGCGAAAAAGGCGATGCCGAAGACCTGGCGTTCGTGTACGCCCAGACCATTGCCGCGAAGGATGTTCCGGCGGAAGTCAAAGCGAAGTCGCTCGCCGCGCTGCTGTCGGCCGCCCAAACGCGCAAGTTGAAGCCCGCCGCCGACACGAGCGGCATCGCCGAATTGATCCGCCCCGATGCGCCGGGCGAAAACGTCGAAGTGCAAATGACCGCCACGCGGTTGGCCGGCCTGTGGAAGGTCGCCGCCGCGGGCGACAAATTGCGTTTGCTCGCCACGGCCAAGGATACGCCTGCCGAAATGCGCCGCGCCGCCGTCGACGGACTGATCGCGCTGGGCGACTCGAAGAGTCTTGCCGCCTTCGAGAGGCTTACTGACAAACAACGTCCGTTGGCCGAGCGCGCCCTCGGCGTGGCGGCGATGGCGGCGGCGGACGTCGACCGCGCCGCTCGACTCGCCGCGCCGGTTTTGAGCGACTGGAAGAGCGACGACAATCTCGACGATCTCGGCACGATGCTCTCGCCATTTCTCGATCGCCGCGGCGGCGCCGAAAAGCTCGCCGCCGCAATTTCCTCCGTTCCTCCGGAGACCGACGTCGCCAAGCGGGCGCTGCAGTTCGTTTATTCCGTCGGCCAGGGCGATTCGCCGCTGGCTCGCGCGCTGAGCGCCGCCGCCGGGTTGGGCAAAGACCCGCTGCCGCCCACGGCCGAGGAAATCAAGCAGCTTATCGCGGATGTGGCGTCGCAAAGCGATCCGCATCGCGGCGAGGCCGTGTTCCGCCGCGCCGATCTGAACTGTATGAAGTGCCACTCGCTCAACAAGGCCGGCGGCGACACCGGGCCCGACCTGGCCGCCGTCGGTTCGATCTCGCCGGTCGATTTCTTGCTCGCGTCGGTCCTCGATCCCGATCAGGCGATCAAGGAAGTCTATCAAACCCGCATCTTCCTCACCGTCGACGGCGAAATCCTCCAAGGCATCGTCCTCAAGCGGGGCAGCGGCGTCATCGAGATCAAGGAGGCGTCCGGCGGCGTGCGGACGATCGCCGAAGCCGACATCGACGAGGAAAAGGAAGGCAAATCGCTGATGCCCAAGGGCCTCGTCAAGTTCATGACGCGGCAGGATCTCGTCGACCTCGTGCGATTTCTCTCGGAACTCGGCAAGCCGGGCGAGTTCGCTTTGCCCACAACGCCGGCCATCGGTCGCTGGCGATTGCTCAAACACTCGAGCGACGAACTTCAAGCCGCCGTGCCCGACGCCGCGGCCATCGAGCGTGCGTTGCAGTCAACGCCCGATGTAGCGTGGCTCGGCGTCTACTCCGAAGCGTCCAGCGCGATCCCGCTCGAAGAATGCGTTCGCCGCACGCGGCAGGAAGTGCTTTATCTCTACGGCGAGATCGACGTCACCGCCGCCGGCAGCATCGAGCTGGTACCCAGCAGCACGGCCGGGCTTACCGCTTGGATCGATGGTCAGCCGTGCGAAGTCGACGGCACGATCGACCTCGAAGCCGCGCCCGGCCGCCGCCGCGTGCTGCTCCGCGTCGACACGAAGTCCGCCGGCGTCGACCGGCTGAAAGTCGAAGCCCGCAAGGCGACCGGTTCGGCCGCCGAGTTCACTTGCGTCGTCGGTCCTTAAGCGCCGGGCGAAATCCCACGCGCGATTTCTCGCCGACGCGCGGCTTGCCCGTCCGGTCGTGACGATTGTTGCGGTTGGCCGGAAGACGCCCGACGCGGCATTACGCAGTCGCGAGTGCCCAATCGGTTGCCGCGCTGGGCAACGCACCTGCTCCGGCCGCGTAACCTAAGCTTGGCCTGAGTGACGCCGGTCCGCGCTGTGGAGTACCGGGCGTCTATGAGATTTTTTTTCTTGCGGGAACCAGCGATATGATATTTGGCACACAAACTCAGCGGCGGCGAACCCAGCGTACTCGGCGCGGCGCCACTGTCGTTGAGTACGTCACATTCACGGCCCTGGTCGCCGGCGTGGTGATCGTCGGACTCGAACAGATCGCGCCCTCGACCAGTGGAACCTACACCACAGTGTCGCGCCAACTGGGCGAGCGCGGTCCGTCCACGTCGAGCAAGACCGCCCCACTGGTCGCCGCTGGATCTCCGGAAACTGCACAGCCATCACCCCGCGACCGTTTGGTCTGGCAAGTGCCCGTGCTGGCCGGACTTGGCCTGTTATGGTCGCTGCTCGTGCTCCGCCGCCATCAGTCGAGCAAGGAAGGCGGCGAATTGGCGATCGATATCGAACAAGTCAGCGATAGGAACTCCGACGCTCGTCTGTTCGCCAAACGGCAGCAGATACTCGCGACGCTCATCAACGACGTCCGCGCTTTGTCGTCCGGCGAAGTGGCGGTGCGGCACGTCATGTCGTCCCGGCTGACCAGCGTCGAGTCGAGCACGGGCGTCGAGGAAATTCGCGAATTGATGGCGGAGAAGAAGCTTCGCCACATGCTGGTCTGCGACGGCGGCCGGCTGTTGGGCATCATCAGCGACCGCGATCTGTCCGCCAAGAAAGGCCGCGCCGCCGCCGACTACATGACGCCTTCGCCGCTGTCGGTTCCGTCCGATACGTTGCTCAGCCCGGCCGTCACGCTGATGATGCGCAAGCGCATTTCGTGCCTGCCGGTCGTCGACGAGGGCAAGCTTTGCGGTCTGTTTACGACGACCGATTTGATCATGACGTTGCAATGCGCTTTCCAACTGCTCGAAAAAGTCGCACCGCAATTGGCCGACCAGGCGAAAACCGCCAAGTCGATCAGCCTCCGCGACTCGTTCACTGGGCTTGGCGAGTTCGCCGGCGAAACGAAACGCCCGCAAGCGCCGGCAGCCAAAGCGTCGGCGGATTCAACCGATGACGCCAGCGGCCAGGACTATGTTTCGGTCGGCAGCCCGGACGCCACCGAACGCGGCGAAGCAGAGCCGTTTGTGGAGGACGTCGACGCGGTCGAAACCCACGCGGCGCATTAGCCCAACTTCCCCAATTGTCGACGTAAGTCCTTGCGCCGTAATGCGCGG
>JBBDYI010000142.1:0-4485 GCA_040901705.1 Pirellulales bacterium
CAAAGCCGCTCCCGATCCCTACGCGCACACATCCGCGCGTAGAATGGACAGCTACTTTGATCGTGGCCTTTGTGCTTTGGCTTCCGATCCCTCATACGGCGCCAACTTGGCGGTGGAGCGAGCGGCCGTGGTTTGCGAATGGTGAGCCGACGTACCGGTTACTCCGCGCCGCTTGGCCGGATCCGCGACCGATCTGGCGCGGCAAGTCGCTTACGGTTTACTACGACGTGGAGCGAAACGTCGCATGCTGTGTGTTTGATGCTTTTGAAAATGTGCAACCTGCGGTGGGCAGCGACGGGCACAGCACTTGGATTGTAAGGCGTGTCGTCAACCACCGATTCGAATGTGAGGGCGACGGCCGACTTGTGCTCGTCCGTTTCACAGAGGACGACTCTCGGCAATTGGATGTACCAGCGATGCCCGATCGGCTGAAGTCGGAATTCGCGAGCCAATCGTCGCCGCGAGGCAAAATCGTCGAACTTGATGACGAAGAAATTCTGCGGCGGGTGATTGCCGTATGCGCTGCGGAAAACGCGGAGAGGATTCGTCAGTTTCTGAAGTGAGGGGAACAAATTGAGGGGACGTGACTCGATTTCGTTCGACGCGAGTTATGTCCCCATTATTACTTCATGCGGCCAACTCGTCGCGCAGCCTTTGCCAAGTCTGCTGAATCACCTTCTCCGCCGCCGCTCGGATCAGCGAAGCGCTAATCGCCGCGACCAGTCCTTTGCGTTCGGTGACCGTGGCTTGCCAGTGCAGGGCGGATTGGGCCGCGTTTGTGGGTGTTGCTTCGACGGGTGATGCTTCGACGGAGGTTGCTTCCACTCGTAGCGACGTTTCGACGGTGATCTGCACGCCGATTGCTTTGGACTCCACGCGAAATTCGGCCGACAGTGGTGCCTCGGCGTCCGTTTCTTGCCGCGTGATCGTCACGTTCAGCTTGCCGCGGAGGAATGAAAAGCCCGGCCGGACTACGCAGCGGAGCGTGTCGGCGGCGGGCTGCTCGCTCGATTCGACATCGGGCAGCACGCGGGCGAGCGTGCCGAGGTCCGTCACCACGGCGAACACGCGATCGCTCGTGGCCGCGAATTGCTCGACGCCGCCGAATTGCAGCGGATCGTTGGCCATGACCGTTCGCGACGCTCCCCGCGCCGGCTCCGTGACGATAATTCCGTGACGATAGCTCCGAGACGATGGTTGCCTACTTCTTCGCATCGCGGGCCAGTTCCAGCGTCGACCACAGGCTGGGGTCCGACTCGAACGGAAACTCCGTGCCGATCGTGTAGCTTTGCACGCCCAACTCGCGATCGAACACGGCGTAGGCGAAACCGAGCCGCGGATGATCGGCCGGTCCCCAGCCGGTGAGCGCTTCGCCCGGAATCAGCGCTTCCATCACGTACCCATCGACGCGCTTTTCGCTGCGGACTTGCAAAATGCCGGGGCGGATCGGCCGAGCGTTTTCTCGCGCGCGATCGACGAGCAACTGATCGGCGACCGGTTCGGCAAGCTGCCGTCCGCCGCCGCTGGGCAGAAACATGAACCGGTGGCAGAACCGCGTCGCCCGATGCACCGTCTGCGTGTCGCGGGTGTCGATCCAGACGGCCAGCCCGTCGCTGTCTTCGAGCCGCGCCTCGCGGCACCAGGTGGCCTGCCGCTTCCCTTCGACGCGAACGGCAAACGCCAGCCCGGCTTCGTTCCACGCGGCCCGCACGTCGGCAAACATCCGCCGGCCATCCAACTCGCCCAGCGGGAGCAATCGGCAATCGTCGTCGAGCGCCGTGCCCTTGGCGGGCCACAGCGGATCGCGATACGCGAGCGGCGCGGCAAAGCGGAACAAAAACGTCGGGGCGAGAAGCGTTTCGGACATGATGGCTATCATTGCGGGGGGCTGAGTGGCGGAGTATGCGATTCGCGGCGCGGATCGGCCGGCATCGTGAAAATGGTCGCCGTCATTATAGCGACCGATCGCGACGGCGGCATGTTCGACGCCGAATCTGTGCCTAACGATACTTCAATTCTCCGACATACTTCTGCCACCGCTGCTGAAACGCCGCCATGTCGCGCTCGCCGAGCGTTTTTTTGAGCGTTTCGTAGCCCGTCGGGTCCGCGGCGGCGTTCTTGCGAAAGGCGTGATAGAAGTCGACGAGTTGGCTCCGTTCCTGCAAGTAGTAGCAAAGATAGCGGGCCTGGCCGTAGTTCGACGCCGCGTGCTCGCCGTCGTAGAACTCTTGCGTCGTCGTGCCGCAGAGCGTCTCGAACGTCGGCAGCCGCTCATCTTTGATCGTCCGTTGCAAACCGGCCAGACGCCAGTTGACTTCGCCGCGGATATGGCCGTCGCGCTCGCCGCACTGTTCGTACAGCGACGCCAGCCCTTCGTTGAACCACGAAGGGCACGCCGGAAAGTTCGTGGCCATCAGCGGATGAACGATTTCATGCACCAACGTGCCGCCGCCCGTGCTGATGTTCATCACCAGCGCCTTGTGTTGGGCCGAGTAATAACCGTAGGGCGTCGTCGGCTTGCCGCCGAACAACTGCGTGGCGTGCGTTTCGTAGCTGTCCTTGTTCGCGAACAGCCAGATGTCGAGAATGTGGGCGGGGTCGGCGGTGAAATAGTCTTTCTTGAGCTTCTCCACCGACCAGCGGATCGTGTCGCGGGCGCGGCGGCGAAGCGTGGCGACGTCCTCGTCGCCGACGACCACGAACGGCGGCTCGATGACAACGTGGAAATCTTCGCTCGGCAACTTCTTCATGAGCGCGAGGATATGTTGCGCATAGTCGGCCGGCGTGAACTTCGCCTTTGTGGCCGCGGGCGGTTTGATTTTCTCGGCCGCCAGCCGCATGCGGATCACCGTCCACTCCCGCTCGCCATATTTGAGCGGCCACAGATCGAGCATCGCGGTGCGTTTCATGCGGCGGTAGCGGCCGCCGTCCTCGGCCGGTTCGTGGTAGAAAACTTCGTCGGTCTTGGCGTCATAGCCGAGGATGAGGCGGAAATGCTCGGTCGTGTTTGGGCGGTTGTCGTAGCGCGTACAAATGATCGACGGCGTGCCGACGGCGAGGTCTTTGTGTAGCGCCGACCAGAGCCGTTCCAGTTCCGCGTCGGCCCGGCGGGCGTCGATGGTGGTGAACACGTCGCCGGTGTCGAAGCCAAGTTTCTTGAGCGCCGCATCGAGTTCGCGCGTGTAACAGCCGCGGCCCAGCGCCGGATCGAGTCCCGATGCGTCGAACACGGCCCGCTGATCGATCCGCTGGCCCAGCTTGGCCAGATACATTTCGGCGCACGCCTCGCCGCAGAAGTCCGGCAACTGGCGAACGTGGGGCACGCCTTGAATGACGGCGGTGGCGTATTTCGGCGCGGCCGCGGCCTGACCGGCGGCGTTGCGAGATAGATCGGCCGATGCGGCAAGCATCGCCAGCGTTACCAGTCCCAACACACCGGTCGCCCCGGCGACGCGCCGCCAACTGAGAGCCATCGCGATACCTCTCGATTCGCTGTTCCACTGTTGCGTATCATCAGAAATCCTACGCGAAGGGCGGCGGCGAAACAACGCGATCTCGGCAATCTGCGCACGCAAGTTACAACCGCGTTACGTGAGGAAACCTGCCGCAAGAACGGCACGATCGAGCCGCCATATATTGGCGAATATTGACAATAAACGGGCAAGAGATATTCTTGGTACAAGGAGATGCGGCGATGGCAAATACCCTGAACCTGTCCTTGACCGACGAGCTGCGCGCTTTCGTCGACGCCAATAGCGGCGACGGCACGCTGTACGCCACGCCGAGCGAATTCGTCCGCGACCTACTGCGGCGGCGAAAGATGGAGTTGGAATCGGCGGAGTTGCGCGACGCCATTGTCGCCGGATATCAGGATGCAATCGCCGGCCGCGCGTTCGAGTACGACGGCGACCTACGCGGGATGCTTGGTGCGGCGGCGAAGCGACGCAATTCGCCAAAGCCGCGTGGCGGAGCGAGCAAGTGAGCCGCAAGACCTCCGCGAAGTTGCTGCTTACTGGCCGCGCACTCGACGACTTGGCAGGCATCGTTGAATTCTCGACGCGAGAATGGGGCGACCGAGTCGCAACGCGGTATCTCGACGACATCGAAGCGGGCATTCGGCGTTTGTGCGAGCGGCCCGGCCTGTTGGAGCCGCTGGCCGATCTTCCCTCCGCGCTGAAGTGCTATGCCGTCAACAAACACGTGATTGTGTGCGACGTGCAGGGAAGATCTATCGTCGTTCTCACGATAATCCACGCCAGCATGGATATCCCACGGCGACTGGCGGAACTTCAGCCCAGCATCGCGGCCGAAGTCGTGTTGCTGCACGAAAGCTTGCGGCGACGTCGGTAGGCCAAGACGACGCGCCGAAGCTTGTCACGGCATTCGTCGGGCTGAACCAAGAAAGGGTAGGTTCGTAAGTTCGGCCGCCCCTAGCCCAACTTCCCCAGCAGTTTGTGAAAATCGGCCGTGCGGCGATTTTCGCGG
>JBBDYI010000143.1:0-12785 GCA_040901705.1 Pirellulales bacterium
CCCTACAGGTTGCGGTTGGACGTGTTCGTGTTCGATTCTTTCACAACCTCTGAGGCGAAACGGGGTGTGCGGTTTTGCACTGGCAGAGCCAGTGGCACCCCGTGGTTTTGGCACCCCGTGGTTTTGCAGAGCCAGTGGTACCCCGTGCTGGTCCTGGGGAAAGTGCGGTTTCGCTGTGGAATTCGCCGTGGCTGAGAGGGTTGGTCGGCTGTTTCAACAGGCTGTTTAGCCGAAGAGCGTCTGCATGATGTTGCGCGAACCGAGCACCCTTGGGCTGGCCAGGAGTTCGCCGGCGGCGAATCCGGCGGCAAGCCCGTGCTGCTCTGCCATCGCCCGAAGGCGAAGGAAGACGTGCTCCTTGGCGGGCGGAAACTGGGTGGCATAGCAGCGAACGGAGGCCAACTTGGCGTCGAGCGTTTCGGAAATGTCCGACACGATGTGCGCGAGTCCGGCCAGCGGCGCGGGCGAGGTGGCGAGCAGCGTGTAATAGAGCTGTGCGGAGATGATGTGCGGCGGCAAGCCGTCGAACTGATCGTCCCACTTCGTCAGCCGAGCGTAGAAAACCGCCGCATCGACGATCTGGACCGCTTGCCAATGGTCCGGCGAAGCCAGCGGGGTTTTTTCGCCCAAGCCGATCACCAGCCGCGGCCGAAAGCGGCGAAACTCCTTGGCCAGCGCGACGCGGGCCTCGAAGGTGTCGAACAGCCGGCGATTGGGCAGGTCGAGCGTGCGGCGATACTGGACGCCGAGTGCCTGAGCGGCGGCTGCGGCTTCGGCCAAACGGACCTCTGGCCCCGGCGAAGCGGGCGTCGGCTCGCCATCGGTGAGATCGACGATGCCGACGCGAAAGCCCTGCCGCACGAGCGCCGCGAGCGTGCCGCCGACGCCGATTTCCACGTCGTCGGGATGGGCGCCGACGGCGATCACGTCGAGTTGTTCGGGGGCGATGGGCATGGCGGGCTTCTCGATGGCGGTGGAAGAAGTCGTGATTCTGGCCGATTTCCGCCCATGCGAAAAGCGGGTTTGCTGCTTTGGCCGCGAATTGCGGTGGCGGTAGAATACAGGGAACTTGCGTCGGACGGCACAATCTGGCCTGTCGCGACGAAATCGACACCGCTATCGAACGTGAGCACGCACCGTGTGGCGAATCCTCATCGTAGCAACGCTGGTCGGACTCGGACTGGGCGTCGCGCGGGCCTGGTGGGACGTCGGTTCGTTCGACACCGCCGCACCGCTGCGGGCGTTCGATTTTCCCGTCGGCGACGAGCCGGATTACTGGCAGGTGCCCGACGGACGGCGAGCGAAAGCCAAATTCGACTCGCTGCGTTTCGACTTCGGCAAGCTCGAAGTCGGCCACACGATGCGGCACGTGTTCCGCGTTACGAACGAGGGGGACTTTCCGCTGATGCTGGCCGAGCGGGAGTCGAGTTGCGTCTGCACGGCGGCGGAACTCAGCGAGCGGCCGATTCCGCCCGGCGAAACCGCGGACGTGACGCTGGAATGGAACGCCCCGGCCGACGCTCGACCGGGCGAGCCGTATCGGCAATGGGCCATGATCGACACGAACGATTCGGACCAGGCGAGCGTGACGCTGGTGGTGGAAGGAAAATTGGCGGCGGCCGTGGCGGCGGAATCGCCCGTGCTGGCGTTCGGCACGGTGGCGGGCAGCCAGACGAAGGTGCTCTCGACGCGCGTGCTATCGTATCGAGCCGCCGGCGACCCGGCAGCGGCCATCGCAGGTGGTTTTTCGATCGCGGCGACGGAGTTCGACGATCCGGCGACGGCCGAATTCTTTGACGTGCGAACGGAACCGCTTATGGCGAACGAACTTGGCGAACCCGGGGCGACCGCGGGCGTGCGGCTGTCGGTCACGCTAAAACCTGGGTTGCCAGCAGGGCCATTTCACCAGACAATCCGCCTGCGATCGAATCTCGCCGATGCGACGCCCATTGCGGTGTCGTTGGTGGGGGAAATCGGTCCGGATGCGTTCGTGAGCGGGCCGGGGTATAGCCGGCGGACGAGTACGCTGAACTTGGGTCGGGTCGATGCAGGCAGGGGGACCGCCGGCAAGGGCGTCGAACGGCGGCTTACGTTGGTCGTTTTCTCGCCTGCGGATGCGGCAATCGCCCCACGAGTGGTCGAATCGACGCCGGCGGGATTGCAGGCCGAAATCGGTCCGGAGTTATCCGAAAGAGACGGCGCGCTGCATTGGCCGCTAACGGTTCGCTTTGGGCTGCCGGATGCCGAAGCAGTGCCGGCAGTTCCTGGCTCAGCCGACGCAACGGAGAAAACCGGGCGGATCGTGCTGGAAACGGGGCATGGGACCGTGAAGCGGATCGAGATGACGGTGAAGTTTTCCGTCGCGGCGGCCAGCGCGAAAGACGCGCGGCCGCAGCCGAACGGCGACTAAACGACGACACGTATGAACGCCCAAGGAGGGTTGAGACGATGAACGGTGGACAACGACGGATCGGGTTGGCGGCAGCGGCGGCTGCGTTTGCGCTGATGATCGCAGCGGCGGTCGGATGGTTGCCGGGCGTGTTGGCCGACGGCCCGACATCACAGGCGGCCCAAGACGGCGAACAGAGCGACGCCGAAAAGAGCGACGCCGAAAAGAGCGACGCCGCGAGCCAACGCCGCGAGGAACTGTTCGTCGGCTGGCAGCCGCCGTCCGCGGCACTGGTGATCAGCGGCATGCTCGAAGGCCACATCGAACCCTGCGGCTGCACCGGTCTGGCGAATCAAAAAGGCGGCCTGATGCGGCGGCACACGCTCATCAAGCAGATCGCCGCCGATTGGAAGTGTGACGCGCTGCCGATCGATGTCGGCCAAAGTGTCAAATACACGGGTCGGCAGGCCGAGATCAAGTTCCAACGGATGGTCGACGCCTACCGGGCGATGAACTATCGCGCCGTGGCGTTCGGGCCGGCCGATTTGCGGCTCTCGGCGGGCGAGCTTTACACCGCCGTCGTCGGCGCAGGCGACGCGCCCACGCCGTTCGTGTCGGCCAACGTCGGATTGTTCGCGTTCGACGAATCGGCGCTGCCGTCTTTTCGCACGATCGACTCCGGCGGCATGAAGATCGGCGTCACGTCGGTGCTGGCGGACTCGGCACGCAAGGAAGTGATGGGCGACGAGATCAAGTTCAAGCCGGCGGCCGAGGCCCTCGCCGAGGTTGGCAAATCGCTCACGGCCGCCAAGTGTGACGTGCAGGTGTTGCTCGTTCACGGCACGATGAAGGAGACCGAAGGACTGGCCGCGAAGTTTCCGCAGTTCGGCATCGTCGTCACGTCGGGCGGCGCGGACGAACCGCTGCGGCGGCCCAAGCAGTTGGAGCATGGATCGCTGCTCGTCGAAGTCGGCCGCAAGGGCATCTACGCCGGCGTCGTGGGTCTCTACAAATCGGCCGCCGGCGTTCGCTTCCGCTATCAACTCGTCCCGCTCGACGAACGGTTCGCCGACTCGCCGGAGATCGTCAAGGTGATGGCCTCGTATCAGCAGGAGCTACAGAACGCCTGGGAAATGGGCTTCGACGCGTACGGCATCAAAGCCATCGACGACAGCGGCCGGCGGCAGTTCGTCGGCTCGCAAAAGTGCGGCGATTGCCACTCCGAAGCTTTCGCGGTCTGGGAAAAGACGCCGCACGCCCACGCCACGGAAAGCCTCGTCCATCCGCCGGAACGGTCGGCGATCGCCAGGAATTTTGACGCGGAATGCCTAAGTTGTCACGTCACCGGCTGGGAGCCGCAGAAGTTCGTGCCGTATGCCTCGGGCTTTCTCGGCCTGGGCAAGAAAGAAACGCCGCACCTGGCCGGCTCCGGCTGCGAAAACTGCCACGGTCCCGGCTCCAAGCACGTGGCCGCCGAAGAAGGCGACGCCGATGACGCCACGCTCAAACGCCTGCGAGCGGAAATGGTGCTCAAACTCGACACCGCCGAACGGACCTGCATCAAGTGCCACGACATCGAAAACAGCCCAGACTTTCACAAGGCCGGGGCGTTCGAGAAGTATTGGAAAAAGGTCGAACACAAGGGAAAAGACTGACCCGCTGGCTCGCGTAGAAAAACGACCAACGGTCCGCTGCCGACGCCCTCCCTGGACGCAAGTCGCCCACCATCAGACGCAACCCCAGGCGTTCGCTCGCCCCTCCAGCAAGCGTTCCGAGCGCTTCACCGCCGCAGATTCTTCGCGAATCGGCTGCGTTTCCCTCGCCGGGGGGTGCATTTCGCTCTGCGGCCTCGATGGGGTACAATTGGGAACGCGAAACTGTCCGAATAGCCGATTTCAGCGGTCGCCGGCGGGATGCTCCTTGGCGGGATGCTCCGTGGCGGCCTAATTCCGAGGGAGGTTGGCGAGATGCGCTTGCTGTGTAATCGTCCTAACCGTCTGCCGGTCGCGCTTGCGGCTGTTGCCACAGTTGCCGCGGCGATACTTTCGCCGTTGGCCACCGCGCCGGCCCGGGCGTGCCCGTTCTGCACCGCTCAGGCGTTGACGCTGACCGAGGAGATCGACACGTCGGTCGTGGCGGTCGTGGCGACCCTGGTCAAAGTGCCCGACAACAACCAGCAGCCGATCGACCCGAGCGCGTCGCTTACGCCGTGCGAATTTTCGATCGATCAGGTGATCAAGGGCGCGGACGTGCTCGGCGGCGAAAAGGTCGTAAAAACGCTGTACCTGGGTCAGGCGGCGAAAGGCTCGAAGTTCCTGATCACGGCGATCCCCAGCGAGCAATCGAAGATCATCTGGGCCGCCCCGATCGCCCTGCCCGACCGCGGACCGGAGTATCTGGCCAAGGTGCTCAAGCTGCCGAAGGAAGGCCCAGAGCGGCTGATCTTCTTCCAGGAATATATACAGGACAAGGACGATCTACTCGCCCGCGACGCTTACGACGAGATCGCCCGGCTGCCGTACAAGGTGCTGGCTGCGGCGAAGGACAAGATGCGTCACGACGATTTCGTCAAGTGGATTCAAGACCCCGAAACGACGGCCAGCAAGCGGCGGATGTTCTTTTCGCTCTTGAGTATATGCGGCACGAAGGATGACGTGCCGATGATCGAGAAGATGATCCGCTCGACCGACCGCCGCGACCGCAGCGGCCTCGACTCGATGCTCAACTGCTACATGTCGCTGTTGGGCGAAAAGTCGATGCCGCTGATCGAGGAACTGTTTCTCAAAGATCCGAAGGTCGACTACACCGACCGCTATTCCGCGATCATGGCGATTCGCTTCCAGGGCACCGAAGGGAAGGCCGTGCCGCGCGAGCGGTTGATCGAGGCCCTGCGGCTGAACCTCGACCATCCCAAGGTGGCCGATCTGGTCGTGATGGATCTGGCCCGCTGGAAGGATTGGGACTCGATGGAGCGGCTCGTCGAGATGTTCAAGAAGTCGGGCGACGAAACGATCTTCATCCGCGAACCGGTGATCAACTACTTGCGTATTTGTCCGCGGCCGGAGGCCAAGCAGCAGTTGGACGTGTTGGCGAAGATGGACCCAGTCGCGTATCAGCGGGCGCTGAGCATGATGCAGATTCCGCCCACGGCCGCGAAGCAGGAAACGGCAAAGAAGGAAGACAACGAGAAGGGCGGCAAGAAATCCGACGAAGCGGCCGCCAGCAAAACGGCCAAGCCCGACGCGAAGCCAAATGGCGACGCCAACGGCGGCAAGAAAGCCGATGACGTCAAGCCAACCTCGACGGCTCCGACCTCAAAGACGCCGACCTCAAAGACGCCGACCTCAAACGTCCAGCCACGAACGGCGAATCGACCCACAACCGCCGCGTCAGGAACACTCACCGTCGCCGTAGCGGTCGTCGCCACCGCGATTGGCGGTGCGGCGATTGCATTGCGGAGTTAGGCGTGCGTGCGAACCATTAAGTGGTTATCCCAGAAGTGTAGGAGGCGATCCTTTCGCCGATTGAATAGCTTGACAGTGCTTTCGGCGAAAGGATTCGCCTCCTACAGAATTCGGTTTCGGGATAAGCACTAAGCAGCCCACCACGCACATTCCGGTGGGCCGCACTTCGTTCGACCCACCCTACGAAACACCCACTCTACGAAACGACGGAGTGAACGGAGCCAGGCAAACGAACGATGGCAAGCGGACTAGTCAACGTGATGAAGCAGGCCGAGCGAGACGAGCGGGTAGCGCTCGCCGCGTCCGCATCCACGTCGGTCGGCCAGTTCGCGTCGCACGACGCCCAGCCCGCCGCGCCGGAATACCGCGCGATCTGCTCGGCGGCCGTTTCTTGCCTGGCGCTGGGCGTGCTTTCGGTGTTGGCCCTGCTCAATTGGTGGATGCTTACCATGCCGGTCGTGGCGATCGTGTTGGGCGTTCATGCGCTGCGGCAGATTCGCCTCCGCGGCGATGAACTGACCGGCGCGCCGCTGGCGAAGATCGGCTTGGCCCTGGCGGTGCTGTTCGGCGTATCCGGCGCCGGGAGATTGAGCTACATCTACGCCACGGAAGTGCCCGAGGGCTATGCGCGGATCACCTACGCCGATTTGCAGCCGGACGATCCCAACGCGGTCGACGTGCCCGACTCGGCCAAAGCGCTGGATGGGCAAAAAGTGTTCATCAAGGGCTTCATCATTCCGGGCGCGCAGCAAGTCGGCGTGCGAACGTTTTTGCTCGTCCGCGACGAGGGAAGTTGCTGCTTCGGCAAGGATCCGAAAATCACCGAACGGATTCAGGTGACGCTCGCCGATCCGGCGGGCATGACGCATTCGCCGGGCTTGCACAAGCTGGCCGGCGTGTTTCACGTCCGCCCCATGCCGCAAGCGGTCGATCGGCCCGGCGGCGTACTTTACCACTTGGACGAGGCGATGTTGCGATGAGATTGATGTGCGTCGGTGCCCTGTTGTGTGGATTGGCTTGCGTTTTCGCGGCAACCGGTTGCGATCGGATCGGCACTTCGTCGCAGCAAGACGGCGATCCAGCGGGAGACGGTCAAGCGGGAGACGGTCAAGCGGGAGACGGTCAAGCGGGAGACGGCGCCGACGACTCCCGCGCAGCCGACGACTCGCCCGCGACCAGCCGCGCCGCGAATGCCACCGCCTCGCCCGACAAACGCGGCCATCTTGCCCCGCAGCAAGTCGCCACGGGCGGCGACGGCCGGGCGCGAAACATTACGTTCGACAACATCAAGTTCGAGATGGACGACCCGAAGAGCCGGTTGTTCGAGCGGTCGATGCTCACCGAGGCGATCGAAAAGCTGTCCGGCAACCGGGTGCGGATTCGCGGCTTCATTCTGCCCAGCGCGTACGACGAACTGCCTCATTTCATCCTCGTCCGCGACAATCAGCAATGCTGTTTCGGCCCCGGCGCGGCGATCTACGATTCGATCATGGTCGACATGACCGAGGGAGAATCGACGACGTTCACGACTCGGCCCGTCACCGTGGAAGGCACGTTCGCTATCGAGGAAATCATCGGCCCGGACGATCGCCACATGTCGATCTATCACCTAACGGCAACGAAAGTCGAGTAGTAGAGAATGAACCGCAAAGGCGCAGAGACGCAGAGTAGACCGAGCGAGGCGACGCCGATCGCGAACGTATTTTCCTTTGCGTCTTTGCGCCTTTGCGGTTCATTTGCCTTCGCTTCGGAATGTCGACGATTCGTCCGTAGCATTGCGATGGCCGCCGTCGCATTATTGATCGGCGTTTGTCCGCTGCGGGCGTGTCCATTCTGCACGGCATTGAAACCAACGCTGTGCGAGCGACGAGAGACCGCCGCGGTCGCCGCGTTGGCCGAATTCGTTGCCGCCGACGGCGAGACGAAAACGTTTCGCGTTCACCAGGCGCTGGTCGGCAAACAGCAAATCGCGGGCAAGGACGAACTGCGGATCGCCGTGGATTGGCAAGGCAAGGCCGGGGCGCTGGCGATGTTGTTCGCCGAGGGGGACGCCGCGGCCACGCTCGACAAACTCGAATGGTCGGCGGTCGGTGTGAACGAAACGAGTTTCGCGTATATTGCCCGCGCGCCGTCGCTACGAACGAAGGCCGCCGAGCGACTGGCGTATTTCGTGCCGTTTCTGCAACATGCCGACGCGCTGATCGCCGACGACGTTTACCAGGAGTTTGGCCACGCGCCGCTCTCGGACGTCGCCAAAATCGCCGATCACCTACCATTCGACAAACTGCGGCGGTGGCTGCTCGATCGCGAAATTCCCCAGGAGCGCAAGGGCTTTTTCGGCGTCGCGCTCGGCCTGGCCACGACCGACGCCGACCGCCGGGCGAACCTCGCCACGCTCGAAAAGGTGATGGACTCCGACGAGAACGACTTTCGCGCCGGCTTCGACGGCGTGCTCGGCGGCTACCTGCTGCTCCGCGGCGAAAAAGGACTTGCCGAAGTCGCCCGACGGTACTTCGCCGACGCAAAAACCGCCGAAGGGGACACGCGGCACGCGATCTCGGCGGTGCGATTTTTCTACGAATACGACGACGCGAGCGACCGCGAGCGATTCCGCGAGGCCCTGCGTCCGCTGCTCGACCGGCCACCGTTTGCCAGCGCCGCCGCGATCGACCTGGCGAGGTGGAAAGACTGGGCATCGCTCGCCAAAGTGGCGAAGCTCTACGACGCGGCCGATTATCCACAGCCATCGACCCGCGAGGCCGCCGTGGCCTATCTGCTGGCTTGCCCCGAAGATGCGGCGGCAAAAGCGCTCGCCGAAATTCGTACCCGCGATCCCAAAGGCGTCGCGGCGGCGGAACTGAAGTTAGGCCCGATCGCGTCGCCGCGGCAATAACCTGCCTACGTGCTTCGCGGCGGTTTGCCGCCTTGCAGCGGCTTGCTCGGCGGGACGTCGGGCAGGTTGATCTCCAGGTCGACGTCGAACCGCCGCAGCGGCATATCGGCCCGCACGACGTCGGACATCCGCAGCACCATCTCGCTGCGGGGCTGATTGTGCCAGCGGATTTGATACAGATATTCGCCGGGCGACGACGACGGAAAAGCTGCGAACTTGAATCGCTGCATCAACAAGCGGACGAGCGCCGCGGGGTCGCCGGTGGTGCCGACGAACGTGATCCGCTGCACTTCCTGCTTGGCGCTGAAGTAGTACGTGAGCGAGCCGGCCAAGTCGTGCTCCGTGGGGCCGGTGACCAGCGGCACGCGATAGCCTTCCAACTCCGGCGGCAGCGGAATCGTCGTCACCCGCGCCCAGCGGCCCATGATCCAGGCCGGCGATACGTCGAAGCGAAACACTTCACCCGGGTCGAACGCCGGATGTCCGTCGATCCGCGGTCCGAGCATTTCCGGCGCGATCGTGCCCGGCGGTAGCGTGGCGGAGCCGCCCAGTGCCCCGCCGCCAACCGCGCCGATGGGCGATCCGGCACTGGAAAACGGCAGCGTACCAATGGCCGACGTGGCCGGTTTGTCGCCGCCGGAAACGCTGTTCCACATCCGCGTCAGCGCATTGGGCTGGTCGCCGTCGCCGGAAATCAACACCGGCACGCCGACCGCCGCCGACAGCGCCGTAATCATCAACAGGTGTCGTTTGATCATCGGTTGGCTCGCCATGCGGACGTCTGGCAAGTAGAAGGAAGTACGAGGTCGAGGTTTCCAATCGGCGCGCAACGCCGGTCTATCGCGATTATCGTCCGCCGCCCGCCCGCTGCTTGCCTGGATCGCCTGGGCGTCGAACGTTCGTCAAGAGCGTCGGCGCTTCGGCAGTCCTTGCGTTTGGATCGACCGTTACGGCGGGAGTTCCTTGACAATCGCGGCCGCGCACCCCTACGATCCACACGACCCATTCGCCCTCGGCGCGAAAATCACCTCTTCCCTTCATTCGGCCGCCTGCGGCGCGATCCATCGGCATGGCAAAACGATCCAGCACGCGCCAAACGAGCTTTCCCGGCATGGAAGCCGATGGCGACATCGGTAGTTCGGACGCTCCCGTGCCTTCCGGCGACGCACGCGACTGCCACACCGCTGCGAAAAAACGCGAAGGGCGCTCTAGTGGTCCGCCCGCCTCGCTCGCCGGAAAAACTGTGTGGGTGGTGGACGCCAACTCGCTGATCTTTCAGGTGTTTCATGCGATTCCGGAGATGACCAGCCCCGCCGGGCAGCCCGTCAATGCCGTGTACGGCTTCACCCGCGACGTGCTGTACTTGCTGGAAGCCAAACGGCCCGACTACTTGTTCTGTGCCTTCGACCGCAGCGAACCGACGTTTCGCCACGAACTGTTCGCGGAATACAAGGGCACGCGATCCGAAATGCCGACCGATCTCGGCCCCCAGTTCGGCTCGATCCGTCGCATGCTCGACGCCATGCAGCTCGCCGTGCTCGATTGCCCCGGCTACGAGGCCGACGACATTCTCGCCATGCTAGCCCTTCGCTCCGATGCCCTCGGCGGTGAGTGCTTTCTGGTCACCGGCGACAAGGACTGCCGGCAACTCATCACCGACCGCGTGCGGGTCTACAACGTCCGCAAGCACGAAATCTTCGACCGCGACGCATTGCTGGCCGAGTGGGGCGTGCGACCCGATCAAGTCGTGGATTTTCAGTCGTTGGTCGGCGATTCGGTCGACAACATCCCCGGCGTGCCGCTCGTCGGTCCGAAGGTCGCCCGCGAGTGGCTCGAAAAGTTCGACACGCTCGATGAATTGCTCGCCCGCGCGGATGAATTGCCAAAGGGAAAGCGCAAGGAGAATCTGCTCTCGTCGCGAGAGAAAGCGCTGCTGAGTCGGCAGTTGGTGCGGCTCTCGACCGACGTGCCGATGGAGATTGATTGGGACGTGGGGCGGGTTCACGATTTCGATCGCGCGGCGGCGGTAGAACTGTGCCGCGAGTTCGGATTCAAGAGTCTCCGCGACAAGATCGGGGCGATCGCACTGCCGCAGCGAGCCGGCACCGCACCAGCAACGGTTCGCGATATGTCGGACGTCGATGGCCAACACGCCGACGAGTCGCCATCGCCGCGGGCCGAGGCTGCCGGATGCTCGGCGACGACGTCCGCCCACTGGAACGCGATTTACCGCACCATCGACACCAGCGAAGCCCTGGCCGAGTTTGTCACCGAGATGGCCCGCCAGCCGTTCATCTCGTTCGACACGGAAACAACCAGCCTGCGCGCCAGAGAGGCCGAAATCGTCGGCTATTCGTTCGCCTGGAAGCCGGGCGAGGCGTATTACATCCCCGTTCGCGGCCCGGCGGGCGAGCGCGTACTCGATCCCGCCGCGACGCTCGAAGCGCTGCGCCCCGTGCTGGAAGACCCGAACGTCCGCAAGCTCGGTCAGAACCTCAAGTACGACACGATCGTGCTGCGTTCCGCCGGAGTCAACGTCCGCGGCATCGACTTCGACACGATGATCGCCAGCTACCTGCTCTCGTCCGGCGAGCGAAATCACAATCTCGACGATCTGGCCCTGCGATATCTCGACCACACGACGACGAAAATCAGCGAACTGATCGGCAAAGGCAAGAATCAAAAGCGGATGGACGAAGTGCCGATCGCGGCCATCGCCGACTACGCGGCCGAAGACGCCGATGTGCCGGTTCGCCTGCAACCGCTGCTCGCGGCAAAGCTGGACGAGCTTGGCTTGCGGCCGCTGTTCGATGAAGTCGAGATGCCGCTGGTCGAAGTGCTGGTCGAGCTTGAATACAACGGCATCCGCGTCGACACCGATCGACTCGCGGAATTGAGTGGGCGATTCGACGTAAAGCTCGCCGAATTGGAGCAACAGATTTACGCGGAAGCCGGCCGCGAGTTCAACATCGCCTCGCCGAAGCAGCTTCAAGAAATCCTGTTCACGCAGCTCAAATTGCCCGTCGGCAAGAAAACGAAAACGGGCCCCAGCACCGACGCCGACGTGCTGGCCGATCTGGCGAAGGTGCATCCGCTACCGGCGCTGATCATCGAATATCGTCAGTACGCCAAGCTCAAGGGGACTTACGTCGACGCGCTGCCGGCAATGGTCAATCCGCGCACCGGGCGGATTCACACGTCGTTCAATCAGGTCGTGGCGGCGACGGGCCGGCTTAGCTCGAACGAGCCGAATCTGCAGAACATTCCGATTCGCACCGAGGTCGGCCGCGAGATTCGCTCGGCGTTCGTGCCCGGCGAGGAGGGTTGGCTGTTGTTGGCGGCCGATTATTCGCAGATCGAACTACGCGTGCTGGCCCACTTCTGTCGCGACGAGACGTTGTGCCAATCGTTCGCCAACGACGAGGACATTCACGCCCGCGTGGCGGCCGAGGTTTATGGGGTGCCGCTGGGCGAAGTGACGTCGGCGCAGCGGCGGAGCGCCAAGGCGGTGAACTTCGGCGTCATCTACGGGCAAAGCGCGTTCGGGCTGGCCCAAACGCTCGACATTCCCAAGGGCGAAGCGGCCGAGTTCATCGACGCCTATTTTCGCCGCTATCCTGGCGTCGATGCGTTTCTCGCCGCGACGCTGGAAACGTGCGTCCGGCAGGAATACGTGAGCACGATTCTCGGCCGCCGCCGGACGATTTATGGCGTTCGCAACGCGGTCGATCGCGGGGCGAATCGGCAGCTTAATCTCGCGGAACGGACGGCGGTTAACACGGTGATTCAAGGTTCGGCGGCCGACCTGATAAAAAAAGCGATGATCGCGGTGTACGTGCGCTTGCAACGCGAGCGACGGGCGGCGAGAATGTTATTGCAAATCCACGACGAATTGATGTTCGAGGTTCCGCCCGGCGAAGTCGATGCGTTGCGTGAACTTGTCGTGGAAGAAATGACGGGGGTTCTCGAACTGGCCGTGCCGCTCAAAGTCGACGTGAAGACCGGCTACAACTGGGCCGAGTGCGAATGATGTACATGT